>JBKHDD010000091.1:0-18693 GCA_046541515.1 Desulfococcaceae bacterium | reverse complement strand
CCATTCCCGTGGCCGCCGCAAGCATTCGGGCGTAGGTGGCGGCGGAGACGCCGAACGCGCCGAAATCGCATTTCACCAGCGTGTCGGTGCCGGAAAGATAATCCTGATCGCCTTTGAGAATCTCGGCCTTGCCTTCCAGCGCGTAGGTGTCCACCGGTTCGCCGTTGTGGAGGACGCCGCCGAGTTCGTATCCGATCATGAAGCCCCGCTGGTGGCAGGCCCCCCGGTCGGCGGTCATGTAGGCGAGCCCCATGCCGGGCGTTCCCCGAGGGCCCCATGCCGGACATTCCAGTCCTTTGACGTGGACGGCGTAATCGGCGGAATCCTTCCCGATTCGCCGGCTGGCCTCTCGGACGCCTTCCGCGAGAATGTCGCCCAATTCGCCTTTCCGAAACGCGATGACCTCCAGCAGAAATTCCGCCGCCGCCACGCTCCCGAATTCCAGCTTCGCGCCCTCCGGCGGGAGGATCGCGCCTTTTTCGGCCGCCTCGAAGGCGAAGCCGAGGACCGAGCCGGCGGAAATGGAATCCAGCCCGTATTGGTCGCAACGCTTCACCAGATGGGCCACGGCCCGGATATCGTGGATGAGCAGGTTGGAGCCGAACATGGCGGCCGATTCGTATTCCACGATGTCGGTGATCTGGTGGGCGTATTTTCCGGTGCGGATCGCCCCCATCTGGCTGCACCGGATGGGACAGCCCATGCAGGCCGCCGGGCCCAGGAAGAGATGCTTGCGCTGGCCCGCGTCGCCGATGGCCTCGGCTTCGGGGCCGCTCTGGGTCCGGTAGTTCCGGTGGGGAAGGGCGCCCACCTCGTTGGACCAGGGCACCGCGTAGCTGGTCCCGGCGGCGGTCAGCTCCCGGCATTCCGGGCTTGCGGCGATTTCCGACACGGCGTCCCGGGCGGCCGTCGCGAAGGCGGGCAAATCCCGGACCTTCACCAGCCGAGTGCCCTGGACGGCGACGCCCTTGAGATTCTTGGACCCCATCACCGCGCCCGCGCCGCCCCGGCCCGCCTGCCGGTTGTACTCGCAGCAGATCAGCGCGAACCGGACCCGGTTTTCCCCGGCGGGGCCGATGGTGACCGCGCAGGCTTCCGGCGCGTCCAGCTCCGCCTTCATCGCTTCGTTGGCGGTCAGCGCACCTTGGCCCCACAGGCTTCCGGCCTCCCGGAACGACACCTCGTCATCGGCGATGGAGAGGTAGACGGGCGTCTGGCTTCGCCCGAAGATCAGCAGGCCGTCGTATCCGGCGTATTTGATCTCCTGGCCGAAGCGTCCGCCGAAGAAGGAATCCAGGTAGGCGCCGGTGGCGGGGGATTTGGTGACCACGCAGGCCCGCATGCTCGGGGCCGAGGTTCCCGTGAGGGGGCCGGTCAGGAACATCAGCGGATTTTCCGGCGCGAAGGCGTCCACGCCGGGCGGGGCCAGATCGAAGAGCAGCTTGGCCCCGAAGCCCTTTCCGCCGATGAAATTCCGTTTCAGCCAATCCGGAACGGGGACGGTCCAGCTCGTCCGAAGACTCAGGTCCACGGCCAGGAATCGGCCCATGTAGGCGTCATTCATGGGAATTCTCCCTTTCCTCGGCTGTAGGTTCCGCCGTGGCGTCCGTGGAATCCGCCGTGGTTTTCCCCTCGTCTTCGAAGGACCGTTCCACCCGGACGATCTCCAGCGCGCCCGTGGGGCAGGCCGCCACGCAGGCCGGATCGCCGCCGCAGAGGTCGCATTTCACCGATTTTTTGGATTCCGGGTCCAGCCGGATCATGCCGACGGGGCAGTACCGGCCGCACAGCCCGCAGCCGATGCAGACCGCCGGGTCCACCGTCATGGCGCCCGTTTCCGGGTTCCGCCCGATGGCCTTCACCGGACAGACGATGGCGCAGTAGGGATTCCGGCACTGGTTGCAGACTTCCGGAAAATGGTAGAGGTTTTCCCGGCGATGGGTGACCCGGAGCAGGGCCCGGCGGGGATTGTACCCGCCGAAATGCCGCTCCGCGCAGGCCAGCTGGCAGAGGGCGCAGCCGGTGCATCGGTCGAAATTGGTTCGGATGGCGATGAAGCCGGACATGATGGTGACGGATCCTTTGGAATTATTTGATGAAAATTGGAACGGTTTGATTTTTCACAGAAAATGGCAGGGGCGCTGCTTGGCGCGCCCTGGTTTCGCGGAGAAGCCCGCCGGATTTGCCTCGAACTTCCAGCGCGAAATTCGTTCCGATGGCTGTTTTCCCAGGATTGAATTCCCGCGCCCCGCTGGGACCGGGGCGCGGCAAGCGGCGCCCCACGTTTCAGCGCATGATTTCAAACCGGCGGCCCCGGCCCCGGCGTCGCCGGTTTGATCAACAATCCGCGACGACCCCGATCAGTTCTTGATCCAGCGCGGGGTGATGAATTTAAAATCCTTGTAGGGCTTGGTCGGCGGGTCGGTGAAGATGGTCACCAGCTCTCCGCCCTGCACCTGGTAGTGGCCGATGGGCACGTCCCCGCCGGCCCGCATGACGTGGTCCTCGTCCCATTTCCACCAGCCGGTTTCGCCCTCGTAGCCTTCCGTGGCGATATGCTCGCAGACTTCCTTGTGCTTCGTTTCGTCGCCCACGGCTTCCACCGCCGCGGCCCAGGCCTTCACGCCGCTATAGGCCGCCCAGGAGCCGGCCTGGGGCTGGTGGCCGTACAGCTCGGTGAACTTGTCCACCCACGCCTGGGCTTCCGGCGTCGGGGCTTCGGGCGTCGGCATGGCCGTGGGGACTTCGCCGATGATTCCGTCGGCCTCTTCGCCCATGGTTTCCACCACTTCCCGGGGCACGATGGAGTAGCCGTAGCTGAGGATCGAGTTGGTCGGCGCCCGCATGAACTGGCGGAAGAAGGTGATGACCTCCTGGGCGCTGACGATTTCCACATGGATGATGGCCGGCTTGATTCGGCGGATTCGGGTGGTGATCGGACCCCATTCCCGCGTGCCGTAGGGCACGGTTTCCCGAAGGGCGATTTCCCATCCGTTCTCCTTGAAATTCTCCTCCAGGGTGTCTCCCACGCCCTTGCCCCATCCGTCGTCGGCGTTGATGATGACGACCTTCTTGTTGGGGTATTCGTGGGGCAGGGCCATGAGCACCCGGAACATGCTTTCGGCCTGGTTCACGTCGGTGTCGGTGAGCTGGAAGATATTGAAATACTTCTCGGGATTTTCTTTGAACACGTCCACCGCCGCCTGGGAGCCGTCGTCGGCGAAAAAGGGCGCGGTGTATTTGCCGTAGGCCCGGACATCCTGGCCCCATCCGGCCCATCCGGCGTGAACGGAATGGACCTTTTCCTGGCCGCAGAGATAGTCGGCCCCCTGCATGACCCGCTCGGGGGAAAAATCCTGGGTGTCGAACCGGATCGGTTCGAGCTTTTTGCCCACCAGGCCCTCGCCGGCGTTGATTTCGTCGATGGCCATTTTGATGCCCTTCCAGTAGTTGTCGCCGGTGTCCGCGTACGGGCCGGTCATGGCCAGGGGAACGCCCACCTTGATGGCGTCGGCGGCGGAAGCGCCCGTCGCGCCGAGAAAGACGACCGCGAGGGCCATGACGAGAATCATTCGGTTTTTCATGGGAATCTCCTCCAAGTTGGAATTGAGATCGGAAACGGTTCCGATCGGTTGGATTGGAATGGCGCCGAAAGCCGTGGGCCGTTCAGCCGGAAAGCGTTTTTTCCCCGGAGTTGCCGTCCGCCGGGGGAGCCGCTCCCGCCGCCGGGGGAATCGCTCCCGTCGCCGAAGGAATCGGTTCCGCCTCCGGACGCGCCAAAGATCTGCCCAGCTTCCCCATCAGCCGTTCCGCCAGCCCGATGACGCCGTCCGGGAGCAGCAACACCAGGATCACCACCAGGGCGCCGAGAATCATGGGCCGATAGGGCCCCAGCGGCGCCAGCAGTTCGTTGAGGCTGACGGTGAGGATGGCCCCCAGAATGGCCCCGGGGAATTTGCCGATGCCGCCGATGACCAGCATCACCATCAGCGTGACGAACAGGTCGATGCCCAGCATCCGGGTGGACAGCATGCCCACGTAGTGGCCGTAAAAGCCGCCGGCCACCCCGGTGAGAAAACTGGTGAGGGCGAAGACGCCCAGCTTGTACGTGAAGGCGCTGACCCCCAGGCTGGCGGCGAAATCCTCGCTGTCCTTCAGCGCCAGAAAGGCCGTGCCCCAGAAGCTCCGGATGACCAGCAGAATGATCGCCGAGCAGACCGCCGCGAGGGCCAGGGCCAGATAGAAGACGGCGACTTTGTGATCGGGGTTGAACGGCAGCCCGAACATTTCGATGGGCGGGATGGTGAGAATCCCCTGGGAACCGCCGGAGCCGATGGCCCGGCCCATGTTTCCCTTTAGAAAGGGCTCCAAAATCATGTGGACCGCGAAGGTGACCAGGGCGATATAGGCCCCCTTGAGCTTGAGGCAGGGCATGGCCACCAGCGCGCCGGCCGCCGCCGTCACGCCCCCCGCCAGGGGAATGGCGACCAGGGGCGGGACCCCGTGTTGGGTGGAAAAAATGGCCGAGGCGTAGGCTCCGATGACGAAGAAGGCCACCTGGCCGAAGCTGAAAATGCCGGCGAAGCCCATGATCAGGTCCCAGCAGGCGGCCACCACGGCCCAGATGAGACAGATGATCAGGATGTGCATGATGTGATCGACGCCGCCGAAAAAGAGCGGCATCAGAGCCATGACGCCGTAGATGACGGCCAGGCCCGCGCCCATCTGTTTCCAGTTCATGATCCTATCCCCATTTCCCCAAAAGCCCCTGGGGCCGGATGGTCAGCGTGGTCAGCAACAGGCCGAACATGGCGAACATGACCCAGCTCATGCCGAAAATATAGCCCACGAAGGCTTCCATCAGGCCGAGGATGAAGGCCGCGTACAGCGCCCCCCGGATGGAGCCCATGCCGCCGAAGGCGGTGATGACCCAGGATTTCACCAGAATGTCCCAGCCCCCGGTGGGAGAGACGAAATATTTCTGGGTCAGCAGAATGCCGCCCATTCCCACCATGACGGTGGAAATGGCGAAGGTGGCGGCGAAGACCGTGTCCTTGGGAATGCCCACGATGCGGGCGCCTTCGGGATTCTGGGCCACGGCCCGGACCGCCATGCCCGTCCGGGTGTTGTTGAGCATCCAGCGAAAGACCAGCATCCCGACGACGGAAAGAACGAAGATGCCCATGTCCTGCCGGGTGACGAAAATATCCCCCGCCTCGAAGACGCCGTCCACGATGGGCGGAAGGGATTTCATGCGCGGGCCGAAGACCACCTGGTAGCCGCTGTCCAGGAACAGGGCCAGCCCCAGGGTGAGCATCATTACCTTGATCTCCCAGTCGTCCCGGGCCCGCAGCGGCGCGATGATCGCCTTTTCGGCGGCGAAGCCGATGACCAGGAGCAGGGGAACCGCCAGCAGAAAGACGGCGAAGTAGCCGCCCCGGATGGCCAGCGGCGTCAGCAGCACCCAGGCGATGTAGCCGCCCATGCTGTAAAAGGAGCCGTAGGCGAAGTTGAAGGCCTTGGAGACCCCGTAGATCAGGGTGAGGCCCACCGCCATCAGCGCGTAGACCGATCCGTTGGTCAGGCCGCTGATCAATACGTCGATGAATTCCACGAACATCATAATGGATGGTTTCCGTTTCCCGCGGCGGCCCGGCCCCCTCCATCGCCGCCCGTCGCCGCCCGTCGAAGGGCGCGATCGGGCGGATGGAGCCCCAAAAGCCCGGGGACCTCGCGCGCGTCACATGCCCAGAAAGATTTCCCGGAGATCGGTGTTCTTCGCTGCCGCCTCCCGATCTCCTTCGAAAGTGATGTGCCCCTGCTCCAGCAGGTAAATCCGCTCCGCCAGGTCCATGACCTGGGGAATGTTTTGCTCCACCAGGAAAATGGATTTTCCCTGCCGGTGGATGGCCTCGATGATGTTGAAAACCTCGATCCGGAGACTGGGTTGAAGACCGATGGAGGGCTCGTCGATGCAGAGAAAATCGGCGTGGCTCATCAGCCCGCGCGCGATGGCCAGCATCCGCGCCTCCCCGCCGCTGAGGGTTTCGGCGACCTGGTTTCGCCGCTCCGCAAGGCGGGGGAAGAGATCGAAGACCATGGCCATGTTTTCTTTTTCGTGGCGGCGGGCCCTCCGGGAGTATGCGCCCAGCTTGAGGTTCTCCTGGATGGTCATCAGCGGAAACAGCTCCCGGTTTTCCGCGATGTAGACCAACCCCTGGTTGACCAGCCGTTCCGCCGGGATTCCCGCGATGGCCTCGCCGTTGTATTCCACCCGGCCCTCCACCCGTTCCACCAGTCCGCAGATGGATTTGAGCAGGGTGCTCTTTCCGTGTCCGTTGGGGCCCAGCATGACCACCACCTCGCCCTCGCCCACCCACACCGAGACGTTCTTCAGCACGTGGAGCTGGCCGTAGTAGGCGTTCAGATCATCCACACGCAGCACAAGCGCCTCCCCCCAAATAGGTTTCGATCACGTCGGGGTGGCGGGTCACCGTTTCGGGATCGCCCTCGCAAATGGCCCGCCCGGTTTCGATGATCAGCAGGTGATCGGTGAGTTCCGTCAGCACCTTCATGAAGTGCTCGATGATGAGGATCGAGACGCCCATTTCTTGATTGATCCGCCGGATCAGGCCCATCAGCTCCCGGATTTCCGAGGCGTTGGACCCGGCCATGGGTTCGTCCAGCAGCAGCAGTCGGGGCCGGCTGGCCAGGGCGGCGGCGATCATGAGCTTCTTTTTTCCCAACAGGTTCAATTCGGCCGTTCGGCGCTTGCGGTCGTCCCCCAGCGCCATGAACCGGATGATGGCGTTGACGTGGCCCAGGTCAAATCCCTTTCCGCTGCCGAAGCGGGAGCCCACGGCGATGCTCTTTTCCACCGTGAGGCTGGGAAAGGTCTGGGGCGTCTGGAAAGTCCGGGCGATGCCCATTCGGGCGATCTTGTGGGGCGGCAGGCCCGAGATGTCGCGGCCGTCGAACCGGATGGTTCCTTCGTAGTCGAAATTTCCGGTAATCAGATTGAAGACGGTCGATTTTCCGGCGCCGTTGGGACCGGCGATGCCGAAAATTTGTCCCGGCCTCACATGGAAGTCCAGGTCGTTGACCGCGACCAGTTCGCCGAATTTTTTGGTGAGATGTTCCGCCTTGAGCATGGGGTCTCCCTTTTCGGAGGTGCGGTGCGGTATTTATTTGGCGTCGCCGTTGGAGCCGGCGAAGGTTTGCTTCAACGCGCCGGATAGAAACTCGGTGGAGCCCCGATCGGTCCGATCGGTCCGATCGATCCGATCGATCCGCTCGGTCCGCTCGCGAATGCAGCTTCGCAGCATGATGTAGTGGCTGCCGATGGAGGAAAGGGCTTTCATGGGCTCCTCCGCGGCGATGTCCTCCGCCGTTTCCACCCAGTTGGAGAGGGTTTTTTCCCGATACTCCGGCGTTTCGTACAGCGCGTGGTCCAGAGAGGAAAAGCCGAGCTGAATGGCCGTCATGATCCATTCGAAGATGGGATTTTTGGCCATTTTGGCGAATTGGAGATTGAGCGCCCGATCTTTTTCGATGAGGACATCCTCGTCGAGTTCCGACCGTTGAAAGGCCTCGTACAGTTGCCGGGTCTGATGGACCAGCCGTTGCTTTTCTTCCCGGCTTCCCCGGGCGATGGCCAGCAACGTGATGGTGTGGTCGATGGTTTCCCGGAACTCGATGAGATTTTCAGAGGGGACCTGACGTTGGGCCAGGAACAGGGCAAGGGATTCGCTGGCAAAGGTTACCTCCACCTGGCGCACGAAGGCGCCGCCCTTGGCGCCTTTGCGGACCTCGATGATTCCCTTTTGTTTCAGCGCGCCCAGGGCTTCCCGAATCACGCCCCGCCCGGTTTGAAAATGGCCCTGAAGCTCTCGCTCGCTGGGCAGGCGTTCCCCGGGGCGGATTTCACCGGACAAAATCGCCGCTTCGATCTGAAGGGCGACATCTTCGCTTGCGCGGCCCACCCGGGCCGGCGTGAACAGGGTGCCGTTTTCCATGGTTCTGGTTCCTCGCATGCGGACCGAATGACGCGCCTTCTTGGGCGTGAATCGGAAATTGTCCGACCATTCGGTCCTAATGGTCGGATTGTTCAAGGCGGATTCGAGAGTTGAGTCTGTGTCTCCAATCAAAATCCGACGCAGAATGTGTAAAAAGTCGCTTTTGGACTGGTCGATTCCCCGTAAATTGTCAACGCTTTGCATAATGGTCGGATATTTAATCGATGTGACTGATGTTTGTCAACGGGCGAGCAGAATTTTTTTTTCGGTTCAATGGATTTGGAGGGCGGATCGAAGGATGGTCTTTCGCTGTTTGACAAAATAAAAACGGATGGTTGGAACTATAGGTGAACGGGTTGGCGCTTGGGATTGAATTGAATGGAAAGGGATTCCGAGGGATTTCCGGGGAGAGGGCGGCTTGAAGGCGTCTGGCGGGGGAATCTTGCGTTTTTTCGACGAAAGCCTTGGCGGTTCGGCGCGGTCGCCGACGCCGCCTGCTTCATCCCGCCGCGCTCCGCCGGCGTCGTTCGGCGCGGGCCAGGGCGTCCCGGAGCGCGTGGCCGAGCCGTTCCAAGGTGTAGGGTTTGCGGAGGTAGGGGCCCGCGCCCAGCTTTTGAGCCTCGCGGACCCGGTCGCTTTCCGCGAAACCGCTGGCGATGACGGCGGGCTGGCCGGGGCGGATGTCCGAGATGCGGCGATAGGTTTCCAGCCCGTCGATGCCCGGCTCCATGATCATGTCCAGCACCAGGATGTCCATCGCGCCCTCCGCCAGCCGCTGGACCGCTCCTTCCCCGCTTTCCGCCGTTTCCACGGCGTAGCCCAGCCGGGTCAGCATGCGGGCGGCGATGTCCAGCTGTTCGGGCACGTCGTCCACCACCAGCACCTTTTGTCCGTTGCCCAGCAGTCCCTCCAGGCGGGGCGGCGCCGGCGCCTCGGCGCGGGCTTCCCGGGTCACCGGAAAATAGAGTTCGAAGGCGCTGCCCTCGCCGGGCACGCTGCGGACGTTGATGTAGCCCCGATGGTCCTGCACCGCGCCCCAGACCACCGCCATCCCCAGCCCGGTGCCGCTGCGGCCCATCACCTTTTTGGTGTAGAACGGCTCGAAAATCCGCTCCAGGTCCTCGGGGGCGATGCCCACCCCCTGGTCTTCCACCCGAAGCAGCACGTAATCCCCCTCGGTCACCTGATCGTATCCCTGGATGGGGCGGTCCACGTACCGGTTTTCGGTGGCGATGACGATGGTGCCGCCCTCCGGCTGGGCCTCGGCGGCATTGACCACCAGATTCATCACGGTCTTTTTCAGGTGGACCGCCGAGCCGCGAATGTGGAGCAATCCGTCGGTCAGCCGGGTCTCGAACCAGATGTCCGGATAATCGGCGCGGAGGGCGGCCATCTCCGGGGAGGTCATGCAATCTCGGATCACGTCCTCGTTCAGATGAAGGACCTGGGTCTGGGTGACGCCCCGCCGGGCCAACGTGAGCAGGTCCTGGACGATGGCCGCCGCCTTCTGGCCGGATTCCCGGATGGCGTTGACCGATTTGTTGAGGGGGCTGTCCGGCTGTAGGTCGGCCAGAATCAGGTCTGGATAGCTGACGATGCCCGACAGCACGTTGTTGAGATCGTGGGCCACGCCGCCGGCCAGCAGACCCAGGGCCTCCATTTTGCGAGAGCGGTTAAGCCGCTCTTCCAGCCGCTTCCGCTCCTGGTCGGCCCGGCGGCGCTCCCGGATTTCCTGCCGCAGCCGTTCGTTTCGCTGCCGCAGTCGCTGGGTCCGCTCCTCCACCAGTCCTTCCAGTCCGGCGTTCAGGGCCTCCAGCTCCAGGTTGCTTTTTTCCAGCCGATCGAAATATTTGTCCCGGTCCCGGATGGATGCCAGCAGCTCTTGGCGCTGCTGTTGCAGCCGTATGGACATTTCGTTGAAGGCGGCGGCCATTTCCCCGATTTCGTCCGCGTTTTCCAGGGGCACCGTTTCGCCCAGGCGACCCGATTGCACCCGACGCATGGCGTCCCGGAGCACCGAAACCGGCCGCAGCACCGATCGGGTCAGAAGCAGATTCAGCATCGCCGCCAGCACGATGACCGTCAGGGCCAGCAGCGCCAGAAACAGCGTCAGCGTCAGGGACGACTCCCGTTCCAGGCGGGTCAGGTCGTAGATCATGCGGAGATAGCCCACCCGTTCGCCGATGACCCAAATGCCGGTTTCGTAGACGGCGAAAGACCGCTCGCCTCCCGGCCGGCGGAAAAAGCGGGCGCCGGCGTCCAGGGTCGTCCGGTCCTCCGGGGGCAGGGGCTTTGGCGGTCGGTCGGCGGTGCTGAGCATGGGACGGCCCCCCAGGTCGAACACGGTCAGCCCTTCGATGTCCCGAATCTCCCGGATCTGCCGGAGGGAGTCGGCCAGCGCGGCCTTTTGTTCGGCGAAAATTTCGTTGGCGAGATCCTCCCGCCGCTGCTGATAGACCGCCTCCAGAAAAAACCGAATCTCCTCCAGCCGGTTTTCGCGCCGCCGGGCCTCGAAAGGGAAAAACAACGCGACGAAAAGGATCGCCACCATGCCGCAGGCCAAGAGGATGGAGACGTTGATCTTGATCCGGAGCCGTTTGGATTTCATTGGATGGTTTCGCCCATGTTCGCCGAAGTTCCCGGATGGCGGAGCGGCGCGCCGTCGGGTCCCAGGGCGCGGAACGGCCGCCATCGTCCGCCCTCGCGTTTGAGGATGCCGGCGGTTTTGCCGTCCGGATCGCCGTTCCGGTCGAAGGTGATGGAGCCCGACGCCGTCGGAAATTTCCAGGTGGCGGCCAAAGCCTTTCGAACCCGCTGGGGGTGGTCGCTCCCGGCCCGGCGGAAGGCGTCCGCGAGCATGGATACCGCGTCGTGGGCCGGGGCGTGGGCCGGGGCGTGGGCCGGGGCGTGGGCCGGGGCGTGGGAGGGATAAACCCGGTCCCCCCGGGGACGGCATTTGGCGAGAAAAGCCCGAGACGCCGGCGTATCCATCCCCGGCGCCCAGTGTACCCAATAAAAGCCCTCGGGGAGCCGATTTCCGCCTTTTTCCAGGAAGTAGGGCGTCCCCCAGCCGTCGCCCCCCGGCGGGGTCGCCGAAAGCCCCAACCGGCCCGCCGCCTCCAGAATCCGGGCGGCCCCGTCGCGGCCGGGCAAAAAAAGCGGGTCCGGTTTCGCCGCCAGGGCCTTCCGCGCCGTGCCGTCAAAACTTTCCTGGCTGCGGCGGCAGGCCACCCGGGCGGGCACGACGCCGCCCAGCGCCTCGAACCATTTCTGGAATTCGGCGGAAAGGGCCATGCTGTGATCGCTGATGATGTCGGCGAAGATGACCGCGCCCGCGGGTTGGAAAAAACGGCTTCGGGCGAACCGGGCCATGACTTCGCCTTGAAACCGGTCGGTGAAGCGGGCCCGAAAAACAAAATCCCCCACCTTGGTCGCGTCCGGGCTGGTGGCGATGCGGGCGCCCATTGGAATGTCCGCCCGCTGGGCGACCCGGACGGCGGGGAGCGCGTGGGAACTCCATTCCGGCCCCGCCTTGGACCCAATGGGAGTGCTTTGATTGTCCAGCTCCACCCGTTCCACCGGTCGGCCCAAAAGGCCCCCCGCCCGGTTGATTTCCAGGACGCACAACCGGGCGCCCTCCACCGAAAGCGCGTTGGAGGGCGCCGGGGGTCCGGCGAAGGCGCAGATGGCGGCGATTCGGATCGTTCGTGGAGGATTCCGCGCCTCGACCGGCGGGACCCAATGGGGAAAGAAACCGGGAAGGAAGGAAAGGACGGCGAGAAGGGCGGTCGGCACCAGGGCAATCGATGTTCGCATGCATGATCTCCCGGCGGCGGGACGGCGGGCGCTCCGGAGGTCCAAAGGGGCGAACTTTGGACGTGTTGGAATCGGTCGGAATTTCCGCCTGCCGGCGGCCCCGGCCCGGGAAGGGCGTCCATCGGCGAAAACGGGACTGTATGCTATCCGGAGGCCGCCCGCACTGTCAACCGAGAACCGGCGTGGAAGGCGTTTCGAGTTCGGGTGGGGAAAGGCGCCGCGGAAAAGGCGGCCCTTTCCGAAAATCCGGCGCGTCGAGGGCTTGCTTTTTCTCCCGAGGGAACGATTTTAAGGGTTTTTCGGGCCGGCCGTTGCCTCGCGGTTTCCGGATTCCCTCCGCGAACCGGCCCCCGTCAATCGCCTACGGAGCCTCCATGACCGCTTCGCCGCCGAATGCCCCCGCCATCCAATTCCGACGCCTTTTGCTGGTTCCCGCCACCCTGCTGGCCCTGTTTCTGGGCGCCCTGGACACCCTGGCGATGTCCGCCGTGATGCCGACCATCGTGGCCGAGCTGGGGGGACTTCATTTGTACAGTTGGGTCTTTTCTTCCTACATGCTCAGCCGGGCCGTGGCGCTGCCCATTTTCGGAAAGCTGTCGGACCTGTTTCCCAACCGGACGCTGTACGCCGTCTCCATCGGCATTTTTCTGGCGGGATCGGTGCTGGCCGGGATGGCCGATTCCATGATGTTCCTGACCCTGGCCCGGGTGGTGCAGGGCATCGGCGCGGGCGGAAATTTTGCCTTGGCCTATATTGTGCTTGCCGACATCGCCGCCCCCGGCCGCCGGGGGAAAATGATGAGCTTGGCCAGCTTCGTCTGGGGACTGGCCTCGGTGCTGGGGCCCACCTTCGGGGGGCTGCTGGTCACCTACGTCTCCTGGCGCTGGATCTTTTACGTCAACCTGCCGCTGGGCGGGCTTTCCATGGCCGGCATTCTGTTTTTTCTGTACGAAACCCGGGAGAAGCGCAAGGCGGTCGTCATCGACTACGCCGGGGCGGTCCTGCTGACGGTGACGGTGTTGTCTCTGCTGGTGGCCTTTCTTCTGGGAGGGAGGGACCATCCCTGGTCCTCGCCGCCGATTTTGGGGCTTTTCGCCCTGGCGGCGGGCGGGGCGGTCGCCTTTTTTGGCGTGGAGCGGCGGGCCGCCGAACCGATCCTGCCCTTGAGTTTCTTCAAGGTCCAGGGATTTCGGGCCGGGAACGCGGCGGTCTTTTTCAGCAGCGTGGCCATTTTCTGCGTGGCCACCTACGCGCCGCTCTTCATCCAGGGCGCCCTGGGACGAAATCCGGCGGAATTGGGGCTGGCCATGGTCTCTCTCAGCCTGGGCTGGTCCACCGGGGCGCTTTTCACCGGCCAGCTCGCCCACCGGATCGGAGAACGTCGGGCGGTGCTGTTCGGGGCGGTCTGCCTGGCGGCCGGCGGTGTCTGGACGGTCAATTTTTCCAGCGAAATGTCGCTGGCCCTCTGTTCCGCCGCGCTGGGCGTGGCGGGGATCGGCATGGGCGCGGTCTCCATCGGCACCCTGCTGGTGGTGCAGAACAGCGTCGGCGACGCCGACCTGGGAACGGCCACCTCGGCCCACCAGTTCACCCGAACCCTGGGGGGCGCCATCGGCGTGGGCGTGGCCGGAAGCCTGGTCACCGGCCGGTTCGTCTCCACCTTTCACCAACTCTCGGACGGCGGCCTTTCGGAGAAGATGCCCCCGGACGTGGCCGATTTGGCGCGGCGGGGCGTGGAAAACGTTTTCCAGCCGGAAATTCAGGCCCGGCTCTCCGCCGCCGTTCAGGAAATCCTGGGTCAGGCCGTGGCCGACAGCGTGGGCGTGGCCTTCCGGATCGCCCTGGGGGCGGCGCTGGTCTGCCTGGCTTTCAGCTTCCGGTTGCCGGGGCGGTCTGGCGGGGAAGAGGCGGACGCGGAGGGGGCGCCGTCGGAATCTTGAGCGCGGGGTTTTTTTGGATTCTTGGGGCGGCCCTTGCGGCGGCCCTTTTTGCGGCGGGGAACCGTCTCAGACCGGCGTAAATTGCGACATCTCCGGGGTCGCGCCGAATTTGCAGGGCAAAGCTCGGACTCCAATTCCGCCTTGGGTTACTCGCATTCACCATTCTTGGCGTCGTCGATCGTGCATTCATAGCGCCACGGCTTTCCGTTCATCCAAAGCCGGTGGCGGGGGCCGGCGCGGTTCAGGTCCCGGGCGGCGTATCCGGCGTCGCCCGGGTAGAGGGAACAGCGGCCGCCGGGGATTTCCAGAATGCGGGGCACGAAATGGCGCGGCTTGCGGGCCGCCGCGCTTCGGAGGGCCTCTTCGGGGGTTTTCATCCCGGAAAGCGAAACCAGCGTGATAAAAGTCGGCGGGGGCAGAGGAAGTCCGGCGGTTTCGTGGGCCATCAGCGCCGCCTCCGGCGACATCCAGCGGTGTTCGTGGATTTCCCCGCCGTCCACCCGAACGCCGCTCGTTTCCGCTTCGGTCAGAAAGATCCAGGCCACGAAACGACGGGGGAATCCCGGCGGGGTGGTCCAGCGGGAATGGGGAACCAGTCGTTCGGGGAGCAGATTCAACGCCGCCTCCTCTTGGGCCTCCCGAACGGCGGCCCATCGGGCGGGGGCCAGCGGATCGGCATCGTCCCCGGCCTGAAGGCGGTCTTCGGGATCGACCCGGCCGCCGGGAAAAACCCAGGCCCCGCCGTGGAAGGCCAGGGCCGGATTTCGTCGAAGGAGTAGCACTTCCATTCTGCGGTTTCCGGTGCGCAGGGGAACCACGGTGGCGGCGGGTTGAGGTGTCGGGTCCATGCGGAAGGATTCCATGGGAAAAGCCGGGATCGGTTTCCCGGGCGGAAGGTTTTCGGTGGGCCGTCGAGCGGCGCGTACGGCGCATTGTAGCACAGGATCTCCCGGAAACAACCGGTCGACGGGTTGAACGAACGGGTTTTGCGGCGGTTTCGGGCATGGGGAACCCTTCGGGCGAGAGTGAACTTCCCGCTTGGGGCATCGCCGTCCTCCCCGGAACGGTTCGCCATGGATCTTGTCGCCCGGATGGGCGATTGACGGTATTTCTTTTGGGACTTTTCCGGAGTAGGATTTTGGGCATGAATCAAAAAACCACTCAATCGACCAAGAAACCGTCCCCCTGGAAACGCTGGCGGGGCAGGGTGCGAACCATTCTGGAGGACATTCCCGGCGAACGCTTCCGGAACGAATACCGGCGGCGGAGGGACCGCCGGGAACACTGGGGGATGTCGGTGGCAATGCTCTCCGGGGCCGCCCTGCTGGCGTTGGTGGGGCTGCTGCTGTCCATTCCGCCCGGAATGCCCGGCTTTTTGCTCTGGATACCGGCGTTGGGCATCATCGCTTCCCGCATCCGGCCGGTCGCCAAATGGATGGACCGATTGGAAGCCTGGACCCGTCGGGCGGCCCGACGACTCTGGCCATTCTAACGCCGACCGTCGGTTTGCAAGTATCCGAATTCGCCGGTGTTGTCCCGGCGCGCCGTCCCCGCCTGGCCCGGCCTCGCGGGGATTTTTTTCGTCCCGGCGGTCGGTTCGATACGGAGGATTCCCGGTAGAAAGGCCTTCCGGGAAGTGTAGCGGCGCGTCGGAATCGCCCGGTTTTTCCAGGCTCCTCCACCCTTTTTTTTCCGCTTCTAAAGGTTCCCCCCGATGGCGCGGCGGCGGGTTTCTCGATACTGTGGGGTCAAATCTTAAACAAAGGAGGAATTCATGCCGATGCCTGACCCCAAAGCCAAGGACCCCAATGATCGCAAACAGATGAAAGATCAGGACAAGGGCGGAGAAGACCGGGTGAAAAACCTGAAAGAGGAACAACAGCGCGAAATCGACAAGGAAGCGCCCGACGCGCCCGACAAGTATCCGGACGCCCCCGGGAATCCCGAAGAGAACGACGTTCCCCCGGGTACCTGATTCGGCAACCCGAAGCGAATGACACGGCGGCGCCTCGCGTCCTCGGGCTGATTCACGCGGCCCGCGCGACCGACGGCGCCGCCGTCGTTTTTTTTGGAGGCGGCCATGGCATCTCCCTGTTTTATCGGAACCTCGGGCTGGCGATACGACCACTGGGTCGGCCCTTTTTATCCGGAATCCGACCGGGAAGACGGCTTTTCCCATCTCGATTTTTACGCCCGGCGCCTTCCCGCCGTGGAAATCAACAACAGCTTCTATCAGCTTCCGTCCGAGGAAACCCTCGACCGATGGCGGGATGCGACGCCGGAGGGATTCCGCTTCGCCGCCAAGGCCAGCCGCCACATCACCCACATGAAAAAGCTCAAGGACCCGGAGGAAACCCTGCCGCCCTTCGTGGAACGGTTGAAGCGGCTGGGCGACCGGCTGGGTCCGTTGCTGTTCCAGCTTCCGCCCAATTGGCGTTTCAATCCGGATCGGCTGGACGCCTTTCTCGCGGCCCTGCCGGGGGAATTCCGTTGCGCGATCGAGTTTCGGGACCCGAGCTGGCACGACGATCGCGCCCTGGCGGCCCTGGAGCGGGCCGGGGTGGCGTTTTGCATCTACGAACTGGCGGGACACGAATCGCCCCGGGCGGTCACGGCCGATCTGGTCTACATCCGGCTGCACGGGCCGGGCGAAGCCTATCGGGGAAAATACGACGCCCGGACGTTGGCCGGATGGGCCGGCGCCATTTCCGCGTGGTCGCGGCGGGGGCGAACGGTGTATTGCTTTTTCGACAACGACGAGGCCGGCCACGCGGCGGAAAACGCCCAAACCTTGGCCGACATGCTGTCGATCCAACGGCCGAACGAATGATCCACCCGCGGGAGGTGTCGCCGTGAATCTGGAAATCTTGAAAACCGACCCCAATTCCGTCTCCTTTTCGGACGTGACCGGCCTGGACAAGGGCGAGGCCGAGGAAGAGGCCGAGAAGTTGCGGGAAGCCATCCGATATCACGATCACCAGTACTACATCCGGAACGACCCCAAGATTTCCGACGCGGCCTACGACCGGCTGTTTCGTCGGCTGCAACGGTTGGAGACGGAATTTCCCGCCGTCCAGACCGAGCATTCGCCGACCCGGCGGGTGGGCGCCGAACCGTTGGACGCCCTGCCTTCCGCCGAACACGCCGCCCCCATGCCGAGCCTCGACGCGGCCTTGGAAGAGGAGGCGGTGGCCGATTTTGATCGATTCGTCCGGGAGCGCGCCGGGGATCGTCCCGTTTCCTACGTGCTGGAGCCCAAGTTTGACGGCCTTTCGGTGGAGCTGGTCTACCGGGAGGGGCGATTCGTTCGGGGCGTCACTCGGGGCGACGGGAAGACCGGCGAGGAGATCACCGAGAATCTCAAAACCATTCGCGCCCTTCCGCTCCGGTTGCGCACCAACGTCGCCTGGCCGGGATTCCTGGCCGTCCGGGCCGAGGTGTTCATGCGGCGGGAGGGCTTTCAGTCGTTGAACGAAGAACGGATCGCCAGGGGAGAATCCACCTTCGCCAATCCCCGCAACGCGGCGGCCGGCACCTTGCGCCAGCTCGATCCCGCGGCGGTGGCCCATCGCCCGCTGGACTTGGTGGTGTACGAGATTCTCGCGGCCGATATGGCCGCCTTCGACCGGCACTGGGACATGCTGGAGACCCTTCCGGAATGGGGGCTTCGGGTGGAACCGCGCTGTCGCAAGGCGGAGGACTTGGAGACGATCCGGAAGTACCACGCGGCTCTTGCCGATGAACGGATGGAGTTGGACTACGAAATCGACGGCGTCGTCGTCAAGGTGGACGATTACCGGCTTCGGGAGGCGCTGGGGGAGCGGGACCGGAGTCCCCGCTGGGCCTTGGCCTGGAAATTCGAGCCCCGAGAGGAGGTCACGCGGCTGGAGCGGATCGTGGCGCAGGTGGGACGCACCGGGATTCTCACGCCGGTGGCGTTGTTGCGCCCGGTGGAGGTGGGCGGCGTCATCGTGAGCCGGGCCAGCCTTCACAACGCCGACGAAGTGGCTCAAAAAGACCTTCGCCCCGGCGACATCGTTTGGGTGGCCCGGGCGGGAGACGTGATTCCCGAAGTGGTGGAGCGCGTCAAGCGGCCGGGAAAACCCCGGAGCGAACCCTTCGAAATGCCAGACGCCTGCCCCTCCTGCGGGGCGGAGATCGTCCGGGACGGCGCCCATCATCGCTGTCCGGCGGGGCTGTCCTGCCCGGCCCAGCAAGTCGGCCGGCTGGTCCACTACGCCTCTCGGGACGGACTGGACATCGACGGCCTGGGCGAGAAAACCGCGGACCTTCTGGTCCGGAAGGAGCTGGTGGACACCGTGGCCGATCTCTACCGACTCTCGCCGGAAACCCTGGAATCCCTGGAGGGATTCGCCGAACGGTCGGCCCGGCGCCTTTGCGAGGCCATTCAAGGGTCCAAGGCGCCGCCCATGGACCGCTTTCTCTACGCCCTGGGAATTCCCCGCGTGGGCGGCCATCTGGCCGGTCTGCTGGCCCGAGAGTGGGAAACCCTGGACGCCTTTTTGTCGGCCGATGTGGAAAGTCTGGAATCGTTGGAAGAGGTGGGGCCGGAAATCGCCCATTCCATCGTGGTTTTTTTTCGGCGCGAGGAAAACCGGGCCGTCCTGGACGACCTCCGAAAAGTCGGCGTTCGGCCAAAGCCGGTTCGGGTCGGGGACGGCGGAGACGCCCTCTCCGGCACGACTTTCGTTTTCACCGGACGCCTGGATTCCATGAACCGCGACGAAGCTCGACGGCGCGTGGAACGGCTCGGGGGCCGAGCCACGAGTTCCGTGAGCGGAGAAACCGATTATCTGGTGCGGGGGGAAGAACCCGGCGAAACCAAGCTGACGGACGCCGAAGACCACGACGTGGCGGTGATCGACGAGGCGCGGTTTCGGGAAATGGTCGGCAAGGAGTAG
>JBKHDD010000090.1:0-18911 GCA_046541515.1 Desulfococcaceae bacterium | reverse complement strand
TAAGGAGCGGTATTATCATCTGGAGGACACCGCCCGGAAGCTGCTGGCCGATTTCCGGCAGGTGGAGCACAATTTCCGGACCCTGGATCGGGAAACCCGGGAACGGATCGCCCGGAGCGACAAGGCCAAAGGCGAGTTGCTGGACGAAATTTTCCACGACCAGGACGTGATCCGCGATTCCGATCAGGGCAAGAGCTTCCGGGCGTTCTGGGAGTTTCTCATGTCTCGGGCCAGCCAAGAGGAGCTGCGCGATCTGCTCAAACGGACCATCGCCCTGCCGGAAGTGCGGGAGATTCGGCCCGACCGGTTTCTGGAGGAGATTCCGCGTTATTTGCTGGACGCCGGGGAGCAGGTCTACCAGACCGCGAATCAATTGGTGGAACAGCTCCGCAAATATCTGGACGATCAGGCCTATTTGGAAAACCGGCGGATCATGGCGCTGATCCGGGGAATCGAAAAGACGGCGGTGGACCTGACCGATTCCCCGCCGGCGGAGCGGGATTTCATCCAACTGGACGACCTGAAGCCGGATTTCGATTTCACCATGGACACGCCGCTGTTTTCTCCGCCCAAGACCCCGGTGATCCAGGTTTCCGAACTGAAAACCGGCGAGGGCGCGGTGGATTTGGACGCCTTGTACCGGCAGAAGCATATTGATATGACGGTCTTGCGCCGCAACATCCGGCGGGCACTGGAGACGAAATCCCAGGTGACGCTTTCCCAGCTTCTGGAATCTCGCCCCATCGAAAACGGACTGGCGGAACTGCTGGCCTATCTCCATCTGGCCAGCCAGGACGACCGGGCGATGATTCAGGAGGCGGAAACCGAAATTATCCGACTGACCACCGAGGCCGGGGTTCCGCGGCGGGTGGAAATGCCTCGGGTGATTTTTGTGCGGTAGGGTTGCCGGCCTTCAAACACCGGATCGAACCCAATTCCGTTCACGTTGGCTTTCAAAATGGACAATCGTGCTGGATCGACCGAGGGCGTATGCGATACGCCCCTACCATCTTGTCGCTGAATGGAAGGCATTGATGCCGAGCCTGGGAACGAGAGAACCTCGGGCGAACCTCAACCTTTTCCTCGGATAGCGAATGCGCCATGACCGAAATCTCCCCGGAAACCCAGCCTGAAGAACCGGCGGAACGCTCCATTTCGCCGGTGGTGATCCAGCTTTTGAAGGGCGTGTTGTACCAGGACCGCCACCCGGCACATTGGCGGGACCTGATGGCGCTCCAGGGCGCGGTGCGGGAATACCTGGCGGTGATCGGGCTGACGGTGGTGATCGACGAATCCGAGGGCTACGCCTTTCTCCGGCAATCCCCGGAGGCCGAGGAAGTTGGGTTGCCGCGCCTGATTTCCCGGCGTTCCCTGAGTTATCCCTTGAGCCTGCTCTGCGTGTTGCTGCGGAAAAAGCTGGCGGAGCTGGACGCCGAGGGCGGCGAAACCCGGCTGGTGCTGGGCCGGTCCCAGATCATCGAAATGATGCGCGTCTTCATGCCCGAGGGAAAAAACGAGGCCCGCACCATCGACCAGATCAACACCCAAATCCGTAAAGCCACCGAACTGGGGTTCCTGCGAAAAATGGCCGGCGACGACGCCCGCCTGGAAGTCCGCCGCATCATCAAAGCCCTGGTGGACGCCGACTGGCTGAAAGAAATGGACGAACGCCTCGCCGAATACAAGGCCCACGGGGAGCGGGATTATTGATGGGATCGGGGGAGCACTCTTTGCGCGGGCTCTTGGAAAGTAGGCTGGGTTAGCGAAGGGTAACCCAGCAAAATCCGGAAATGGTTGTTGGGATGGGAAATGTTGGGTTACGCTTCGCCAACCCAACCTACCTGAGCCGGTATTTTTCGGATTATTTCTCCGCAATTCGTTTCTGGCGAGCCCGCTTCAGCGGGCTTTTTCGGATTGAGCTGGGGGATTTATCCCCCAGCGGCGAGGGGAGCAAATCCATCGCCTATTTTGAAAATTTTCTTGTGGTCCGGGCGGCGGAATGGTGGGCAGAAACAGCCGTGCCCACCCTACATTCCAAGACCCGGAGGGGGCGAAACATACCAGACCCGGGCAACGCCCGGGGTTCGGGCTCGGCTCGCCCATTTCAATCCAACCCACGGGAACGCCCACCCCGTTCCCCCGAAAACGGATACCCATGCCAAGCAATGTGTTGAATCTTCCCGAGAAGGAATCCCAGGCCGGTTTCCGGCTGAAGCGGCTGGAGATGTACAATTGGGGGACCTTTCATCGGGATGTCTGGAAGATCGCGCCGGCGGGTTTCAACAGCCTGCTCACCGGCGACATCGGCTCCGGCAAGTCCACGGTGGTGGACGCGGTGACCACGCTGCTGGTGCCCCATCACCGGATCGTTTACAACAAGGCGGCCGGGGCCGAGGGCAAGGAGCGGTCGCTGTATTCCTACATCCGGGGCGAGTACAAAAGCGTCAAGATGGAGCTGGGGGAAAGCGGCAAGCCGGTGGCGTTGCGGGAGGACCACAACAGCTACACCGTTCTGCTGGGCCATTTTGCCGCCGACGGCCGGAAACCGGTGACTCTGGCTCAGGTCTTCTGGCTGAAGGACCAGAATCGGAACCCCGAACGCTTTTTCGTGGTGTCCGAATCGGACCTGACCATCGCCGAGGATTTCGCCGATTTCGGGACCAATATCCTGGACCTGAAAAAACGGCTGAAAAAGCGGAAAGAAGTCGCGGTCTACGAGAATTTCAAACGCTACGCCGACAAGTTTCGCCGCCTGTTCGGGATCGAAAATCCCCAGGCCCTGGAGCTGTTTTACCAGACCGTTTCCATGAAATCGGTGGGGAACCTGACCGACTTCGTCCGCCGCCACATGCTGGACGAAACCGACGTGGAATCCCGGATCGTCGACATCCGCAAGAACTTCGACAACCTCAACCAGGCCCACGCCGCCGTGCTGCGGGCCAAGGACCAGATCGAGCGGCTTTCCCCGCTGGTGGCCGACGGCCGGGAGCACGAAGAACTGCGCGGGCAACTGGATCAATGGGTGAACTGCCGGGAGGCGCTCCAGGGTTTTTTCGCCGTCCAAAAGGAAACGCTGCTCAAAGAGGCCATCGGCCGCTGGAAGCTGGATCACCAGAACTGCGAGCACCGGCTGGAAACCCTCCGGAAAACGCTGGCGGAACTCCGGGACACCGAAAACGATCTGAAAAACAGCATTGCCGACAACGGCGGCCGCCGCCTGGAGGAGCTGGCCCGGGAGATTGCCCGGCGGACCGGGGAGCGGGACCAGAAGCGGGAGCGGGAGAAAGCCTATCTGGAAAAGGCCCGCCGCCTCAAGCTGCCCCGGCCGGAGAAATCCGAGACCTTTTTCCACAACCGGAAAACCACCGAAGCCTACGTCGGCAAAATCGACGTCCGACTGGCGGATCTTCAGGTCCAGCAGGTGGATTTCCGGATCGCCGTTAAACAGGCCAAAGAGGAGAGCGACCGGGTCCGGGAGGAGCTGGACTCCCTGCGGAAGCGGAAGACCAACATCCCGTTGAAAAATCTGCGGATTCGTCGTGAGATGGCGGAAACCCTCGGTCTGCCGGAGACTGAAATGCCCTTCGTGGGCGAGCTGCTGCGGGTGGACGAGCGGGAGAGCGAATGGGAAGGGGCCATCGAGCGGCTGCTCCACAATTTCGGCCTCAGCCTGCTGGTGCCGGAAACCCACTACGCCCAGGTGTCCCGCTACGTGGACCGCACCCATCTGAAGGGGCGGCTCGTCTACTTTCGGGTTCGGGAAGACGCCCCGGCCGCGGCGGAAACCGAAACCGGGCTGGACGACCTGATCCGCAAAATCCAGATTAAGCCGGACACGCCCTTTTACGACTGGCTGTTCGGGGAGCTGCGCCGCCGCTTCGATTTCATCTGCTGCCGGGACATGGCCGAATTCCATCGGCGGCCCCGGGCCATCACGCCCAACGGCCAGATCAAAACCGGCGGCCGGCGCCACGAAAAAGGACGACCGACACGACATCCGGGACCGGGGCCGCTACATCCTGGGGTGGCAAAACCGGGAGAAAATCCGGGCGCTGAAAGGCGTCCTCGCCGATCTGGAAGCCCGGGGCGCGAAGGCGATGGACGAGCTGAACGCGCTGGTGAACCGGCAGCAAAGCTACACCGTCCACCGGGACGTCTGCCGGGATTTGCTGACCTTCACCGATTACGCGGAAATCCACTGGCGGCCGGCCGCCGCCCGCATTCAGGAGCTGGAGGCGGAGCGGAAACGAATCGCGGAGGGTTCCGATCTGCTGCGGGACTTGGAAGCCCAGCGGGAGAAGGTGGTTCTGGAGATCGCGGCGCGGGAATCGGATTACGATAAAACGCTGCCGAAACGGGGCGAGATCGAACTCCGGCTGGCACAAGGGAAAAATCTGCTGGTCAAAGCCCGGAAGCTGGCCGCGACGGTGGACGCGGCCGCCCGCAAGTCGCTGTTCCCGAAGCTGGCGGAATTCCAGGCGGCGGCATTGGGGGACCGGAAGCTGACCTTCGACAACGTGGACGACCGGGAGAAGGAGGTCCGCCACCACATCCAGAAGAAGATCGACGCGGGCAACAAGAAGCTGGAGGGGCTGACGGTGCGGATCATCCAGCGAATGCAGGATTACAAAGGGCATTATCCGGCGGAAACCAGCGAGGTGGACGCGGCGCTGGAGGCCGGGCCCGAATACGCGGCCATGCTGAAGACGCTCCAGGAGGAGGACCTGCCCCGCCACGAGGCCCGGTTCAAGAATCTGCTCAACGAGGGCACCATCAACAGCATTGCCCTGTTCCAAAGCCAGCTCGCCCGGGAGCGGGAGGAAATCGAGAAGAAGATCGACCGGATCAACGCCTCCCTGGCCGACATGGAATACAGCCCCGGCACCTATATCCAGCTGATCAGCGACCCCGCCGGGGACGGCGAAGTTCGGGATTTCCGCACCGACCTCAAGCAGTGCCTCTCCCAGGAGCTGGACGGCACCGACCTCTACAACGAGCGGAAATTCCTCCAGGTGAAAAAGCTGATCGACCGGTTCAACGGCCGGGAAGGGCTGGCGGAGCTGGACCGCAAATGGACCCGCAAGGTGACCGACGTGCGCAACTGGTTCGTCTTTTCCGCGGCGGAGCGGTGGAAGGAGGACGACTCCGAGAAGGAATACTACTCCGATTCCTCCGGCAAATCCGGCGGGCAAAAGGAAAAGCTGGCCTACACCATCCTGGGATCGGCCCTGGCCTACCAGTTCGGCCTGGACGACCCCTCCCGCAAATCCCGGTCCTTCCGCTTCGTGGTGATCGACGAGGCGTTCGGGCGGGGATCGGACGACAGCACCCGCTACGGCCTGGAGCTGTTCAAGCGGCTCGATCTGCAACTGCTCATCGTGACGCCCCTCCAAAAGATCAACATCATCGAGGACTACATCCGCGCCGTCCATTTCGTCCACAACGAGGGCGGAATGAATTCGGTGTTGAAAAACCTGACGGTGGAGGAATATCGGGAAGAGAAGGCGGCCTATCGCGAGGGCGCCCAGTCGTGATTTCGCCGGAGGAGATTCGGGAGAAGGCGGAAAAGTATTGGGACAATGGGCGGTTTTTGAAGGCCGATTTGGCGGGCGGCCCGGTGGCGGAACTGGGGGGCGATCCGGCGGCGCGCCAGATGGATGATCCGGCAGGCGATCCGGCGGGGGATCGGATGGATCGCGGGGCGGAGGAGCCGTTTTTTCCGCTGCGGATTCCCTTCCGCACGCCCAACGCCAAGGAGCAATTGGAGGATTTCGCGGCGGTGCGGCGCTGGGCGAAGGCGCTGTGGGAAAACTCCAAGGCGGTGGCGGGATTTGGCTACCGGCTGGAAACCCGGACGGTGAACCATCGGCGGCTGGGAAATCAGGAGCTGCCGGACCGGATCGTGTTCGAGACCCGGGAGGATTTCCTCCGGTTCATCGGCAAGACCGGGGAATACCGGAAGCTGGTGGCGGAATTCCGGCGGATCGTTGCGGCGCAGCCGGGGTTGGCGGAATGGCTGATGGAGCGGCCGCTGACGGTGCTGAAGTACGCGGGAGAATGGGATTCGCTGCTGGCCGTTTGCCGGTTTTTTCAGGAACATCCGCTGCCGGAC
This sequence comes from Desulfococcaceae bacterium, assembly GCA_046541515.1. Classification (GTDB taxonomy): domain Bacteria; phylum Desulfobacterota; class Desulfobacteria; order Desulfobacterales; family Desulfococcaceae; genus CAYFVR01. The sequence continues at coordinate 12,799 of JBKHDD010000090.1, read as the reverse complement.
CGATATCTTCGGGAGCTGGACGTCCCCGGCGTGGACACCAAGTTCATCGAGGGGCGGAAGCCGGTGCTGCGGGACATGCTGGATCGGGTCTTGCCGCCGGGATCGATCCGGGCGGAGGAGGCGGGGGAGGGGCGGTACGGGTTCGAGCGGCGGTTTGGGCTGCGTCACGATTTGCCGCTGATCCGCTTTCGCCTGCTGGACCCCGCCTTGCGCGACGGCACGGGGCTGACCGACATCAGCGTGCCGGTGGCGGAGTTCCGGGAATTGGATTTGCCCTGCCGCCATGTGTTCGTCACGGAAAACAAGATCAACGGGTTGAGTTTTCCAGAGGTGCCCGGCGGAATCGTGATTTTCGGGCTGGGCTACGGCGTTCACGGGTTGAAGGAGGTGCCCTGGCTGCGGGACCGGAACGTGGTCTACTGGGGCGACATCGACACCCACGGCTTCGCCATGCTCTCCATGATCCGGGGATTTCTGCCCCACACCCGGGCGTTTTTGATGGACGAGGAGACGCTGCTGGCGTTTGAACCGCTGTGGGGCGAGGAGCCCATCCAAACCCGGACCGAGGCGGAATTGCCGAATCTGACGGAGGCGGAGCGGGCGCTGTACGAGAAGTTGTTGAACCATGCGTGGGCGGAAAATCTGCGGTTGGAGCAGGAGCGGATTGGGTTTGCGTGGGTGCGGCGGGGGCTGGGGGTGGTTTTGGAGGGGTTGGAAGGGGAAACGCCCCGACGGTTTGCGTAGGGGCGGCCCTTGCGGCCGCCCTTTTGGGGCGAACTCCGGCCCTTATTTTTCGCTTCCATCGCCGGGAGATAAATCTCCCGGCTGATCCCGGAAAAGCGCCCTGAAGGGCGCTCAACTTACCGAATTTTCCTCTCCATTCCGTTGCTGGGGAGCCCGCTTCAACGGGCTTTGTCGGATTGAGCTGGGGGATTTATCCCCCAGCGGCGGGGTGGGAATCATCGCATGACTTCTCCGCCGTGAAAAAATCACCGAATCAAACGGCAATTTCTGGCAAAACATTTTGAATGAGGGTTTGGCGTTTGTTTTGGTTTTTGTTGAAAAGGAGGTGGGGCATGGCGTGGGTTCGAAGGCGCGGGATGGCGGTCTGCCTGCTGTGTTGTTTTCTGGTGGCGTTTGGTCCGGTGAATGCCAATGCGCTGGGGTTGGGCTTGTCGTTCGATGTTCTTTCCATCGGGCCGTTTTCCCTGGGGCTGGATTTGTTGTCCATCGGCGGGGGAGGGGCCGCTGCGGGCGCGGGTCTTGGAATTCTCGGCTTGTTGGGCGGGGCGCTTTTGGCCGGGGCGTTTTTCGCATTTTTCTCCGGGACCGGCCATGCGTCTTACAGCGGCCCCGCGCCGCCGGTGATTACCCATTTGCGGGTGACCATTGATCCGGAAGGCCATTATCCGGGCCGCCCGCTGGAGATGAAATTTCACGACGTGATCCACGACGGACGGCTGGAACTGCCCGGCCCGGCGTATCTGGAAGTGATGGACGACGGAAAAATGGTGTTCCGGGATTCGCTTTTTGAGGGCCATGTGCTGCTCCATTTCGACCGGAGCCTGAGCGTGTGGGACGCGGACGGCGATTTGGCCTGCGTGTTGACGGTGAACGAAAATCGGCTGCTGGTGCTGCAAGAAAAATCGGACCGGGCGACCCTTGCCGTCGCCGTGCTGTTTGGAGGAGTGGAATGAAACGGATTTTTTTTTGGACGGCGGTTTTTATAGTTTCCTTCGCGATGGCGGCTTTCGCAGGGGAAAACCCGTGTCGTCAGCGGTTGCTGAGCATTTGCGACGAAAATCAGAGCGGGGCTATTTGCCGGCTGTTGCAGCAGGACGTGCCGGAGACCCGGGAAACCGTCACCGCTTTTTTGCGGGAAATCGGCCGGTTTGACGACGAACTTCAGCAGGATTTGATCTGCGCCCGATTGATGGGAACGAAGGAAATCCGGGACATCCAGACCGAATTGGTGGCGACGGCGGATTCCAACGGCCGGTACGCCTTCAAAGACGGAATGGCGACGTGGCGATTCGACGTGCCCGACCCGGGATATGAAAAATGGGTGACGGTGCATGAACAAGTGGACCGGATGAAATTATGCACCGGCAAGGGAATCGTTTTTCAGTTGCGGGGTCTTGTTTCCGATTTCGACGTGAAGCGGAGCGACGGCAATTTGGCCGGGTTCACGGCCGATTTGGAAAACGTGGAGCTGATCCAGATCGACACGCTGTACGGCGAAGGTCCGTTTTCCGAGCAGGTGAAGCCGCTGACGAAAATGGTGAACGCGGCCTACGACCGGCTGATGGACGTGGGGTTGGAATCCGGCGGAGGCGGCGCGGACGAGGGGCTGATGTCCAGACCGGCGGGGAAGCGGGAAACCTTCACCAACCGGCTGGGAATGGAGTTTGTGAAAATTCCGGCCGGGGAATTCGTGATGGGCGGTTGCGGGCAAAATGATGAACGGCCGCTGCGCCGCGTCCGGATTTCCCGTCCGTTTTTCATGGGGCGGTACGAGGTGACCCAGGCGCAATGGCAAAAGGTGATGGGGAACAACCCGAGCCGTTTTGACGGCTGCGCGGATTGCCCGGTGGAACAGGTTTCCTGGGAGGATGTGCAGGGATTTTTGAAGAAGCTGAACGACCGGGGCGACGGCGCCTACCGCTTGCCCTCCGAGGCGGAATGGGAGTATGCTGCGCGGGCCGGTTCCACGTCCGCCTACTCCTTTGGGGACGACGAAGGCCAGCTGGGGGTGTATGCGTGGTACGATGGCAATGCGGGCGGAAAAACGCACCCGGTGGGCAAAAAGCGGCCAAACGCATGGGGGCTGCACGACATGCATGGGAACGTGTGGGAATGGTGCCGGGATTGGTATGGGGCATATGCCGGGGCTTTCGTGACCGATCCAACTGGACCGCCTTCCGGAACCGCTCGGGTGTTGCGGGGCGGCGGCTGGCTCCACGACGCCAGCTACTGCCGCGCCGCCTACCGGTTCAACGGCACCCCCGTCTACCGGAACGACGGCATCGGTTTCCGGCTGGTCGGCCGCCGCGCCCAGTAAGTTAACCCTCTATTTCTTTTACTCTTTTACCCTTTACGGGGGTCCAGGGGGCGGTAGCCCCCTGGTCGCGGGAAAATCGTTATGAGCGAAAAAGGCAAGGAAGACGCCCTCACCAAAACCTACGACTTCATGCTCTGGTCTTTCCCGCAAATCGCCCGTTTCCCCAAAACCCACAAATTCATCCTCGGCGACCGCATCCAAAACCACCTCCTCGACGTTCACGAACGCCTCATCGAAGCCCGCTTCACCCGCGACAAAAAGCCCATCCTCGCCCGCGTCAACCTTTCCCTGGAACAACTTCGCCACCTCTTCCGCCTCGCCAAAGACCTCCGGCTCATCAACCTGAAAAAATACGAACACACCGCCCGGGAACTGGACGCCATCGGCCGGTTCGTGGGCGGCTGGATCAAAAGCCTGGAAGGCCGTCGGGCGTGAAACGCCACGGGAACCTGTTCAAAGACATTGCCGCCTTCCCGGCTCTCCTCGCCGCCAGCCGTAGAGCCCGAAAGGGTAAACGGTTCCGCCACGCCGCCCAACAATTCGAATTCGACCTGGAACGCGAACTCCTCGCCCTGGAACGGGAACTCCAAACCAAAACCTACCGGCCCGGCCCCTACAACGAATTCTTCATCTACGAACCCAAGCAGCGAAAAATCAGCGCCGCCCCCTACCGGGACCGGGTGGTCCACCACGCCCTCTTCGCCGTTATCGAACCCATTTTCGACAAAACCCTCATCTTCGACACCTACGCCTGCCGCACCGGCAAAGGCACCCACGCCGCCGTGGACCGGTTCACCGCCTTCTCCCGAAAATACCCCTTCGTGCTGAAAACCGACGTCCGGAAATACTTCCCCTCCATCGACCACGACATCCTCAAAGCGAAAATCCGCCGAAAAATCAAATGCGCCGACACCCTCTGGCTCATCGACCTCGTCATCGACGGTTCCAACCCGCAGGAAGACGCCGCCGCCTATTTCCCCGGCGACGACCTGTTCGCCCCCTTCCAGCGCCGCAGGGGCATTCCCATCGGCAACCTCGCCAGCCAGCTCTTCGCCAACTTATACCTCTCCGCCGCCGACCATTTCGTCAAAGCCCGGTTCCCCGAATTTGGCTACATCCGCTACATGGACGACATGGTCGTCTTCGGCCGGGACAAACCCTCGCTGTGGCGGGTCGCCGGCGAACTCGAACGATTCCTGCAAACCGACCGGCTCCGACTCCACCAGCGCAAGCGGATGGTCCATCCCGTCGGCATGGGCGTCAATTTCCTCGGCTATAAAATTTATCCCGACCACCGGCGCGTCCGGTATCAAAACGCGGTCCGGTATCGCCGCCGGCTCAAAGCCCTGAAACGGAAATATGAGCGCGGCGAGATCGACCTTGACGCCGTCCGGCGTTCGGTGCATAGCTGGATCGGGCATGTCCGGCACGCCGATTCCGTCGGCCTGCGCCGGTCCATGTTCCGGGAGGTTTTCCTCCAAAGGGGCGGGGCGTAGGCGCCGCTCGGGTGTTGCGGGGCGGCGGCTGGAACAACAACGCCAGAAACTGCCGCGCCGCCAACCGGAACAACAACACCCCCGACAACCGGAACAACAACATCGGTTTCCGGCTGGTCGGCCGCCGCGCCCAGCCTCCCCCGTTTTGCCGGAGTCCGTTCATCCACGGATGGGCGGAGCGTGCCGCGGGGGGATACATGGCGCCCCGCTCCCGCGTCGGCTCCATCAGGCCGGCCAAATATCCAACCCTCCCCGGCCGGGCCGGTAGCTTCGGCGAAGGTTCGGCCGGGGAATTTTCGCTTTCAAAGAAGCCCGGCAATGGTAGGGGCGCTGCTCGCCGCGCCCCGGCCCCGGCGGGCACGGGAAATCCATTCTGGAAAAGGCGGTTCATCGGGACGAATCCCGCATTGGCGTTTCGTGGAAAATCGGGGCATTTTCTCCACGCACCGGGGCGCGGCAAGCAGCGCCCCTACGATCGGAGGTCGTGGCAAAACCTGAATTCATCCGGTTTCGCGGATTTCGCGTTTCTTGAACTGGGATTATGGGGATTTTATGGATTCACAGGATTTTTCCCGGAGCAAAATCCAGCCCATCCTTCAAATCCCAAAAATCCCAGTTCGGATCGGCAGTCCAAATCCCGATCCCACAACCATCCACCATCTGGAGCCCACCATGCCCCCCCAACAAACCCAATCCCCCAAATCCAACCACCCCCGAAGACGAAACTGAAACCCCCGAATGGCTCCGCGAAATCCGGGGCGGCTCCCCCGATTTCCCGGACCGGCTCGCCGACCCGCCGCCGGAAGACGTGGAAATCCCCTGATCCGAACTGGGATTACAGGGGATTTTATGGATTCAGGGGAATTCCGCCGGGCAAAATCCCCTGAATCCATAAAATCCCAAAAATCTCAGTTCCGATACTCCCCCCTCTTTCCGGGAAAATCCCACAAAAATCGGTTGACATTCCGCCGTTTCTGAAATGGAATGAGGAGGACAATCTCCAGATCAACCCCCAGCCGGAAACGGATTCCATGCGCCCCTTCCGACGATCGCCAGTTTTCCTCCCGGCCCTCATCGCCGCGCTCCTCGTTTTGAGCGCATGCGCCGCAGACGACCGCTACACCTACGAAACCATCCGCGCCGAATATCCGCCCCCCGCCGCGTCGCCAACAACCGCCGCCTCAACCGCAAACCAAACCAGCTCCTCCCGCGCCACCGGCGGCCCGCTCTCCCTCGCCGAGGCCATTCGCACCGCCCTGGCCCAAAACCCGGACAATCAGGCCGCCGCGGCCCGAATCCTGCAGGCCGAAGCCGCCCTGGACGCCGCCGAATCGGCCTTTTATCCCACCCTCCGTTTCTACACCGAATACGCCCGCGCCGACGCGCCCTCGGCCTACCTCTTCAAAACCATCGACCAGCGGAAGTTGCCGCCCGACACCAATTTCAACGATCCCGACTCGCTGACCAACTACGAAAGCGGACTCGCCGTCCAGTGGAATCTCTTCAACGGGGGGCGGGACATCCTTCGCCGACAAATGGCCCAAACCGGGCGTTCCGCCGCCCGGCTGGACCGGAAAACCGTGGAGAACGCCCTGGTGGCCTCGGTGATCCGCGCCTACTACGACGCGTTGGCGGCGCGGGGATTCATCCAAATCGCCGAGGAATCGGTCCAGACCGTGGACAAACAATTGGAAATTATGCGGGCGCGGCTGGAAGGGGGCGGGGCGCTGAAATCCGACGTGCTCTCCCTGGAAGTGCGGAAGGCAGAATCCGAGGAGGAGCGGGTCCGGCGGCGCAACGGATACCGGCTGGCCCTCAACGCCCTGGCCAACGTGATGGGCGTCCCGCCGGAGCCGCCGCCGGCCCTGGCCGAGAACGGCCGCTTGGAAATGGCCATGCCGGACGCCGCCGCCGGGCTGGACTACGCGCTGGCCAACCGGCCGGACCTCCGGCGGATTCGGGAGCGGGTGCGCCAATCCCGCATGGGCGTGGACGCGGCCCGGGCCGGCTATCTGCCCACGGTGGACCTGCACGCCCAATACTACCTGGACGACGAGGACGCCGCCTACGACCTGGACCGGGACAACTGGCAGGTGGCGCTGGTGCTCAACTGGAACCTGTTCACTGGATTCCGGACCCGGTCCGCCGTTCGGGAGGCATCGGCCCGCCTTTCCGAAACCCTGGCCATGGACCGGAAAACCGGCCTGGGTCTGCGGACGGACGTGAAAAACGCCTATCTGCGCCTTTCCGAAGCCGAGGCCCGCCTACAAGTGACCCGCCGGGGGGTGGCCGCGGCCGAGGAATCCCTGGAGCTGGTCCGCCGCCAGTTCACCGGCGGCGCCGTGCCCATCACCCGTTTCCTGGAGGCGGAGCTGGACCGCAACCGGGCCAAAATCGGCGAAACGGCGGCCCGCTACGACCGCGAAAAAGCCCTTGCCGACATCGGCCGGGCCATCGGCTTTTGGTCGGAGACGGACAAATGGCGGTGATCTACTTCCGCACCTCCGCGCTCCACTGCAACGCATAAATCGCCTCGGCCAGCCCGGCCTGGAAATCGCCGTCCACGTCGCCCCCGGAAATGGCCCATGCCGGGTCCAGCTCCGGCGGCGAAAGACCGGCCAGCGCCTGCAACGCGATCAGCGCGTCCGCCAACGTGGCGTCCCCGCCGCCGTTCAGGTCGCCGGGGGCGTGGAAACTCAGAGACAAATTGGCCGTCGCGGACGCGCCAAGGGCGCTGGTGGTGTTGTCGCCGAAAAATATAAAATTTGCCTCGTTGTACGGGAATCCCTCGTTGCTGTAGTCGCGCAACGAACCTCGGAAACCGGCGTTGCCATCCAGGAAGAACCGGTATTCATCGCCCCGGACCCAAATGGCGTATTGCGCTTGGCCGCTGGTCGGATCGGCGGCCGTTCCCTCGGCTTTGATGAACCGTCGGGAACTGTCGCCAGAGACAAATTCCTGCGCCCAGATTTCGTTTTCCCAGAACGCGATTTCGATTCCCAGCAGGTCCTTGGAAAGCACGATGACGTTGTAGCCGGCCCGGTCTTTTAACGGGTCGCCGTCCGTAAAGTGTTCCTCCGAAAGCAATTGGGCTTTTACCCACAGGGTGAAACCCTTGGCGCGGTCCATGGGCTGGGCCGCGGCCGGATTCAAATCGGTCCGGGTGGAAAAACCGGCTTTGATATTCCGATTTCCCGTGGTGTCGATCACGACCGCGTTGTTTTGCCAAAAGGGGGTTGTTTGGTCTCCAGCGTCATCTTCTTCTCCGTATGCCCATGATGGAAACCCCGGTATCGCCCCAAGGCTTCCATCGTACAACACCACCCGTGCGGCGAAGGCCGAGGGAACGAACAAAAATGAGATGATGGTCAAGCCAAGGAGAAAAAACCCCGGCGGGATCCGGACGGGCGAGGCAAAACGGTTCTTCATGATGTTTCCTTTCGAGGGGAACACCCAATGTGGGAATTTTCTCGTTCCCAGACTCCGCCTGGGAATGCCTTCCAGAAGGCTCCGCCTCCCGTGCAAGAGGCGGCGCCTCGGGGATCGCATTTCTCGGCGGCGCGGCGCGACGAGGTTCATGTCTTGTCGCATAACACGTTTTGAAACACCCCAACAGCGATATTTTCGGAGAAGTCGGCAACCTATGAAATTCAAGCGTCTTCTTTTTCCCATCATCGCGGGAGCCGCCCTGGGCGTTTGGCCCGCGACGCTTCCCGCCGCCGAGGACATCCCCACCGCCACCGCCCAACGGCAAATCGTCACCGACTGGTACGAGGCGGTGGGCACCCTCCGCCCCCGGGTGGAGACCCAAATCGCCGCCCAGATCATCGCCCAGGTGGTGGAGGTCAACGTCCGGCCCGGCGACCGGGTGGAAAAGGGGCAGGCGTTGCTGACCCTGGACAGCCGCCAGGCCGCCTCCCGGCTGGACCAGGCCCGCCAGGGACTGCGGAGCGCCCGATCCGCCCGGGAGCAGGCCCTGCAGAACGTCGTCGCCGCCGAGGCCGCCCATCAGCAGGCCCGGGCCGATTATCGGCGCGTCCAAAATTTCTACGAAGCCGAGGCCGCCACCGAGCGGGAGCTGGAAAAGGCGCGATCCGCCTTTCTCCAGGCCCGGGCCGGGTTGAAGCGGGCCCGGGACGCCCTGGAAGGCGCCGAAGCCGGAATCCAGCAGGCCCAGGAAGTCGTCCGCGAGGCGGAAATCGCCAAGGGTTTCAGCACCCTCGAAGCGCCCGAGGCGGGCGAGGTCCTTCGCCGGATGGTGGAGCCCGGCGATCTGGCCGCCCCCGGAAAGCCGTTGCTGGTGCTCCAGACCGAAGGAACCCTTCGTCTGGAAGCCTACGTCCGCGAAGGGCTGATCCGGCGGCTTTCCATCGGGACCGAACTGACCGCCGAGATCAACCCGCTGGACGCCCGCGCGCCCGCCACCGTGGAGGAGATCGTCCCCTACGCCGATCCGGCCACCCGCACTTTTTTGGTCAAGGCCGCCATTCCGCCCATGGAAGGCGCCTATCCCGGCATGTTCGGCAAACTGCGGATTCCCGTCGGCGAAACCGAGGTGGTCACCGTTCCGCCGTCGGCCGTCCGGAAGGTGGGACAACTGGAGCTGGTGCAGGTTAAAACCGGGGATGGCTGGCAACGCCGCTACGTGAAAACCCGGGGATCCGTCGGCCCACCGGGCGCGGCGATTGAAGTGCTTTCCGGTCTTTCCGGCGGGGAAACCCTGGCGCTGGAGGAGGCGCGATAATGGCGGACGCTCCCGAAGGGCTGATTCCCGGCATTGTCCGCCGGTTCCTCAAGACCCAGCTTTCGCTCATCCTCATCATCGCCTCCCTGGCCCTGGGCGTGGCCGCCATCCTGGTCACCCCCCGGGAGGAGGAGCCCCAGATCGTGGTGCCGCTGGCCGACGTGTTCGTCCAGGCCCCGGGGGCGAGCCCCGGCGAGGTGGAGCGGCTGGTCTCCGAGCCGCTGGAGCGGCTGTTGTGGCAAATCGACGGCGTGGAGTACGTCTATTCCACCTCCCACCGGGACATGTCGGTGGTCACGGTCCGGTTTTTCGTGGGCGAGGAACGGGAAGCCTCCCTGGTCAAGCTCCACAATCGGATCATGATGCACATCGACGAGGCCCCGTCCATCGTGCGGGGCTGGGTGATCAAGCCGGTGGAGATCGACGACGTGCCCATCGTCAACCTGACCCTCCACTCCGACCGGTACGACGACCACGCCCTGCGGCGGATCGGCGAGGAGGTGCTGGCCCGGCTGGCGGAGCTGCCCAATATCTCCCGCACCGAGGTGGTGGGCGGCCGGCGGCGGGAGGTCCGGGTGGAGCTGTTGCCGGAGCGGATGAGCGGGCTGAACGTCTCGCCCCGGATGGTCCACCGGGCCCTTGCCGGCGCCGACGCCTCGGTCACCGCCGGAACCTTCGACCGGAACAACCAGGCCCACGTCGCGGTCTCCGACTCCTTCCTGTTGTCCGTCGATGAAGTGGGCGGACTGGTGGTGGGCGTTCACCAGGGCCGGCCCGTCTACCTGCGGGACATCGCCCGGCTCATCGACGGGCCCGAGGAGGCGACCACCTACGCCCGGATCGGCTTTTCCGACGCCTGGCGGGAGAAACACGCGCCGGACCTGTCCCCGGACGGCCGGTTCGCCGTTACCCTGGCCGTCGCCAAAAAGCGCGGCACCAACGCCGTGGACGTGGCCCGGTCGGTGCTGGACCGGATGGACGAGTTGGAGAAAACCCTGCTGCCCGACGGCGTGGCGGTCGCCGTCACCCGCAACTACGGCGCCACGGCCCAGGAGAAGGTCAACAACCTGCTGGTCTCCCTGGGTTCCGCCATTGTCACCGTGGTCATCCTGCTGGCCTTCACTTTGGGCTGGCGGGAGGCCTCGGTCGTCGCGCTGGCGGTGCCCATCAGCTTTTCCCTGGCCCTCTTCGTCAACTATCTGCTGGGCTACACCATCAACCGGGTCACCCTGTTCGCCCTCATTCTCTCCCTGGGTTTGGTGGTGGACGACCCCATCACCAACGTGGACAATATCCAGCGCCACGTCTTCAAGGGCCGGCTAAATCCCCGGGACGCCACGCTCTACGCCGTCCAAGAGGTGCTGCCGCCGGTCATCATGTCCACCCTGGCCATCATCGTCACCTTCACGCCGCTGTTTTTCATCACCGGGATGATGGGGCCCTACATGGCCCCCATGGCCGCCAACGTTCCGGTGACGGTCCTTTTTTCGACGCTTTGCGCCCTCACGGTGGTGCCCTGGTTCACCTTCATGTTGCTGAAAAATCGAAAAACCGGGGCGTCCAAGGGCGGCGGCAAGAAGGGGGACGAACCGGCCGACGGCGCTTCCGGAGAAAGCGGCGGCGGCACCGCTCCATCCGATCCACAAAGGGAAGGCGGCTCCGGCGAAGAATCCGGCGCCGAAGACGACTTTGCCGTCGGCGGCCCCATTTCTCGGATTTACCGGGCCGTGGTCGGGCCGTTTCTGGATTCCCGGCCGCTGCGCTGGCTGTTGCTGATCGGCGTGCTGGCGCTCATGGCGGTGGCGGTGCTGCTGGCGGTTTTCCGGCTGGTGCCGTTGAAAATGCTGCCCTTCGACAACAAAAATGAATTCCAAATCGTGGTCAACATGCCCGAGGGCACGACCCTGGAGGCCACCGACGGCGTCCTGCGCGATTTCGAAGCCTACCTGCGGACCGTGCCGGAGGCGACCGACTTCGTCTCCTACGCGGGCGCCTCCTCGCCCATGGATTTCAACGGCATGGTGCGCCATTACTACCTGCGCCGGGGCGGCCACGTCGCCGACATCCGGGTCAATCTGCTGGAAAAGGGGGAGCGGGACGCCCAGAGCCACGCCATCGTGTTGCGGCTGCGGGAGGATCTGGAACGCATCGCCCGGGAGAACGGGGCGAAAATTCAGCTCGTGGAGGTTCCGCCGGGGCCGCCGGTGCTTTCCACCGTCGTCGCGGAAATCTACGGCGAGCCGGACACGCCCTACGCGGACCTGATCGCCGCCGGGGACCGGATTGCCGAGCTGATGGCCAACGAGCCCTTCGTGGTGGACATCGACACCATGGCCGAGGCGCCCCACACGGAGATCGACTTCGTGGTGGACCGCGAAAAGGCGGCGCTCCACGGCGTCAGCGCCCGCGCGATTCTGGACACCCTGCGGATCGCGCTGAGCGGGACCACTCCGGCCACCGTCCACGTTCCGGACGAGCGGCAGCCGCTCCACGTCCGGATCATCCTGCCGCGCTCCCGGCGCTCCAGCGTGCCGGACCTGATCCAGGTGCCGGTGGCCTCGGCTTCCGGGACCATGGTCCCGCTGGCGGAGCTGGTGGAGCCGGTGACCCGGGAGCGGGCCCAGCCGATCTTCCACAAGAATCTGGAGCGGGTGGTCTACGTGACGGCGGAAATGGCGGGCCGGGCCCCGGCCGAGGCGATTTTGGACATGCAGTCGCGGCTGGCCGACGATCCGCTTCCCGAAGGCATCCGGGCCGAATGGGCCGGGGAGGGGGAATGGAAGATCACCTTGCGGGTGTTTCGGGACATGGGCATCGCCTTCGCGGCGGCGATGATGGGGATTTACATCCTGCTGATCATCCAGACCGAGTCGTTTTTCATGCCGCTGCTGCTCATGATGGCCATCCCGCTGACCCTCATCGGGGCCATGCCCGGCTTCTGGCTGCTCAACCTCTTCGCCGGGCCGGTGGGCGGCTTCGAGAACCCGGTCTTTTTCACCGCCACGGCCATGATCGGAATGATCGCCCTGGGCGGCATCGTCATCCGCAACGCCGTGGTGCTGATCGAGTTCATCCAGGAGGCCGACCGGCGCGGGCTGGCCTTCCGGGAGGCCATCCTCCGCTCCGGCGCCATCCGCATGCGGCCGATCTTGCTGACCGCCGCCACCACGGCGTTAGGCGCGTGGCCCATCACCCTGGACCCGATTTTCTCCGGCCTTGCGTGGACGTTGATTTTCGGGCTGGTGGCCTCGACGCTGTTTACGCTGGTGGTGATTCCGGTGTCCTACTTTGCGGTGTATCGGAAGGGGCGGGAGGGGTGAGCCCGGAAAAAAGTGACCGGGAAACATCCATTCGTTCCAAATGAAAAACGGCGGCCTGCGGGAAAATTTACCGGGCCGCCGTTTTTCATGGGGTCGTCATCGGGCGGAGGGGCTACTTCCGGTGACGCTTTCGAACCGTAACGCCCAGACCGGCCAAGCCGAGGCCCATCAGGAAGAC
>JBKHDD010000089.1:0-19115 GCA_046541515.1 Desulfococcaceae bacterium | reverse complement strand
AAATCCCCCGCCCCGTCCATGCCCACGTGAACCGCCGCGCCGGGCCGCCCCTCGGCCATCCGGCGCAGCAGTTCGGCGGAGAGGTCCGGCAGCAGATGGTGGGTCAGGATATTGTCCACGTTCCGGGCGCCGGTGTCCGCCCGGGTGCAGCGCATGGCGATCTCCGCGGCCAGCTCGTCGCTGTAGGTCAGCGGCAGCCGGTGGTTTTCCAGAAAACGCGCCTGAATCTTGCGCATTTGCAGTTCAACGATTTCCCGGATCGTGTCCACGTCCAGCGGAAAATAGGGCGCCACCACCAGCCGCCCCAGAAACGCCGGCCGGAAATGATTTTGCAGCTCCGGCCGAATCCAGTCCAAAACCAACTCCGCGCTTGGCCGGTTGCGGGGGTTGGCGCACCGCTCCAGCAGAATCTCCGAGGCCACGTTGGAGGTCAGCAACAGAATCGTGTTCCGGAAATCCACCGGGACGCCCTCGGAATCCTCCAGGGTCCCCTTGTCGAAAACCTGGTAGAACAGCTCCATCACGTCGGGATGGGCCTTTTCCACCTCGTCCAGCAACACCACGCCGTAGGGCCGCCGCCGCACCGCCTCGGTGAGCACCCCGCCCTTGCCGTGGCCCACGTAGCCGGGGGGAGATCCCTTGAGGCCGGAGACGGTGTAGGCTTCCTGATACTCGGACATGTTGATGACCGTCAGGTTGCGCTCGCCGCCGTAAAGGATGTCGGCCAGGGCCAGGGCCGTTTCCGTCTTGCCCACTCCGCTGGGACCCACCAGCAGAAACGCGCCCACCGGCCGGGAGGGATCGTCCAAATGCGCCCGGTAGGTCCGAATCCGGCGGCAGATGGCGTCCAGGGCTTCGGGCTGGCCGAGGATCCGCTCGGATAGCAGGGATTTCATTTGGAGAACGGCGCCGATTTCGTCGGTCATCATCCGCCCCGCGGGAATCCCGGTCCAGCCGGAAATCACCCGGGCCACCGCGGCCCCGTCCACCGCCGCGGGCACCATGGGCGCGTTTCCCTGGACCTCGGCCAGTTTTGCCTTTAGATCGGCCAGCTTTTGGGCTTCCGCCGCCCCGGTCGGGGAACAGGCGGTTCGCCCCGGGCCGCAGCCGGCGGTGATTTTTTTCTCCAGGGCGATGACCCGGTCGGCCAGGGTTCGCTCTTTTTTCCAGCGATCTTCCAGCCGTTTCCGCGCCTCCCTGGTCCGGGCCAACTCGGATTCCAAGGCTTCGATTCGTTCCCGATGATCGTGGCCCACGGCCTGCTCCCGATGGAGCAGCCCCAGCTCGGTTTCGGCCCGGTCGATTTGGCGGATCAGCTCTTCGATCTCCGGCGGGGTGGCGTTCTGCCCCAGGGCGACGCGGGCGCAGGCGGTGTCCAGCACGCCGATGGCCTTGTCCGGAAGCTGGCGGCCGGTGATGTAGCGGTGTGAAAGGCGAACCGCGTCCCGCACCGCCTCGTCCAGAATCACCACGCCGTGGTGGGCCTCCAGGTTGGCGGCCACGCCGCGCAGCATTTCCGCGGCGGCGGCCTCGTCGGGCTCCTCCACCTTCACCACCTGGAACCGGCGGGCCAGGGCCGGGTCCTTCTCGAAGTATTTTTTGTATTCGGCCCAGGTGGTGGCGGCGATGGTGCGCAGTTCCCCCCGGGCCAGGGCGGGTTTGAGCAGATTGGCGGCGTCCCCCATGCCGGCGCCGCCCCCCGCGCCGATCATGGTGTGGGCCTCGTCGATGAAGAGGATGACCGGCGCCGGGGAGGTGCGCACCTCGTCCACCACCGCCTTGAGCCGCTTTTCAAATTCGCCCTTCACCCCCGCCCCGGCCTGGAGCAGCCCCAGGTCCAGCAGGCGGAGGGAAATCGACTTCAACCCCGGCGGCACGTCGCCCCGGGCGATCCGCAACGCGAAGCCTTCCACCACGGCGGTCTTCCCCACGCCCGCGTCCCCGGTGAGGATCGGATTGTTCTGCCGCCGCCGGGTCAGGATGTCGATGAGCTGGCGGATTTCGGCGTCGCGGCCCAGGATGGGATCGATCAGGCCGGTGCGGGCCCGTTCGGTCAGGTCCAGGGTGTACCGATCCAGGTGGGGCGTCTTGCTGGGCTCGGCGGAATCTCCTGGCTCGACGTTGCCCGCTCGGGGCTCGGCCTCGGGGGTCTCCGCCAGCAGTTCGCCGATTTCCTCCTTCATGCGGCCCCGGGGAAAGCGCTTGAGCACCGGCGCGGCTTCGAAGACCACGGTCCGCAGCGCCTCGGTCTCCAGCAGGGCCAGCAACATGGCGCCGGATCGGATGCGTTCGGCGTCGAAGTGGAGGGAGGAGAGCATCCAGGACTGTTCCAAAAGCCGCAGGATGTGGGGGGAAAGGGCCGGGGTCCGGGTGTTGCCCCGGCGGAACCGCTCGATGAACCGGCGCAGCTCCCGAATCGCGTCCTCGGGCCGGATGTCGTAGTGGGGGAACAGGTGGACCAGATCGGTCTCCGGCAGGTCCAGCAGAGCCAGAAGATAGTGCTCCACCTCCACGTTGTAGTGGGTCTGGGAGACGCACAGCTCCGCCGCCTTCTCCATCCCCTTCCGGCAGACGGGATTGAGCTTGTCGATGAGCGTTTGGAGGTCGTGGGTCATCGGCAAAAACGCAAAATTGGCATACCGAGTTCCATTTTATTGCGGGTTCCAATAAGGTCCATGGGGTCCTATAAAATCCTTTTTCCCTTCCTGGAGTTCCTTTTCCTGATAAATCAGCGCCCAAAGGATCTCGGCTCTTCTTTTTCGCGGATGATTCTTTGGCTTCCCGTGCAAATGATAAAAATATCTCGAAGTTGCCATGCGCAATGCCTCCAAATTTCCCTTTCGTAGCTTCCAGAAGGTTCGGTACCGGAACGACTTGCGGTGCGGGTTGAAATGATAGTTTACCCTGAAAGATCGACGGCCATCTTTGCGTACTCCTTGACCTTTTCCTTTACGCTCCTTGGGTCTTTGGATGTCTGAAGATATTTGTAGGCTTCCCAATAAAATTCCATGAGAATCTCCGTCCGGTCCTCGAAGTCGGTCAGTTTGGAATACCTTTCAAGGAGTTTGCCCATATTCCGGAGGTGCTGGTTGCGTCTGTGCAGCTTGCCAACATAGGTGGCTTTGTAGAATTGATCCCTGGTCGGCATAACGTGTACGATTCGAGGGCTGACTGCGGGAGGGGTTTTCCCCAAATCATGGATGTCGAAAGTCAGTTCATTATTGAGAAGCTTTTCCCATACGTCAACCGGAGGATTGACAAACACCTGATCATTACCGCTCGGTACGTCCAAGTGAAGTTTTTTGTACAATTTTTTGAACTTTTGACCTCCCGTGAGAGAGTGGGAGCCGGAAACGCCCCACGCATGGTATGCGCCGGTCTGGCCTTTCGGAAAAACGGACCTAAGCCCCGGACTCAATGGTTGGCGCTTCCATCCGCCCCCCGTCGAAAGGTCGAGAATCGACAACGGAAGCAGTGGAACATTGCCGACAATGCCGCCTATAATTTGATTGGCCTGCACATCGGCGCGATCGATCGGGGCCGTGTCCTCGGCGCCGAATAAAAGGGCTCCACGTTTTTCCCGCGTGGGAGCCACGTAACAGATATATAGATGTCCGTGTCGGCCATTTTCCGAAATTCGTTTTCCGCTGATCGGATTTATGTTGCCATCTCCGCCGCCTGCGAAATTGACCCCGAAATGAGTGCCGGGTTTGCCCGATTTTGTTTCCTTGACGTATTTGGGGCGTCCGTCGGGCATGCTACCGTAATGACCGAAGGCCACTCCGTGCGTCCCGGCAAGGCGGCTCTGGGCCCTTTGGCCTCCCCACAGCCAATCCCATACCTGGCCCGAGCCTTCATCCCGCGTTAGTTGCACCAGTACGCGTCCGCCATGGGAAAGGCACGAAGCGATTGGCAAGTTGGTATGCGCCCAGGCTTTCCATACACCGGATTCTCCGCTCCTCATCCAGAGTCCGCCATACCAAATCATCGCCCACATTCGCTTCAACAAATCGCCTTTCCACGAGGAACCCGGCTTCAAGAGAGTTCCGTACCAATAGGCGACATCCGCAACGTATTGTTCCTTCGGGGAAAGATTCTTCCATTCATATTTAGGCTTTTTATTTGATCCAAAAAACATGGTGTAAGCTGCAGAAGCGCCGATTGGTGTCATGGTTACAACCTCCGGTCAAGGTTTATAAAACGGGAATCGGTATCTTAAAAAAAATTGAATATATATTTTTATTTAAAAATTTTTATAATTTAAATATCAATTTTTTTAAAAAAATATATAAAACTAATTGAAGCAGGTTATTTTGGGCAAATTTTGGTATTTTTTTAGAATTTTTATTGTTATATAATTATTTTTTAAAAATAACTTTTTATATTTTTAACTTGCCTTTAAATAATTTGGAAGAAGCTCTCTCCTGACCACCCTTAAAGCTCGCTGGCGAATTGGCAGTTGAACCTTTTTATATGATTGCTTTTTTTGATTTTTCAACTGTAACTTTGTTCTCACCTGTAAATACAGATATCTAATTATTCAAAAATTCGAATATTTTATATTCCTATTTATAATACTGAATTATATTTCAAATTATTATAAAACACAATCCAAATTTAGCTGCAAACTAATGAATCCCATAGCCGGCACAACCCCTACGACGCCAAACGAAGACGAACGGCCCCCGGATCCCGAGGAAGTTCCAACCCTGAAAGCAACCAAGTCGTCCAGCCCAACCGTGCGCTGCCAGCAGAGACCAACCGAATTCCGGGAACTTCGTCCGGAAAAAGGATCAGTTGCAGTTCAGCTTGGAATTCGCCATGGGTAAAAAACCGAACCCATTCGTAAAGCGTTTTATGCCCTCGTTGCCCAGGGAGAAATTCCAGAAATTTGCCAAATCCCATGGGGCCAAAACGAAGCTCTATCCCCGCTTCCTGATCCCACACCCGAAGTCCCAGAACGGTATTCCGCCCCAGTTCCCGGTTCGCTCCAAAGGCTCCGAGTCGACTACTTTGGTCTTCGGAAAGGCGAAGCCATTTGCCCCTTAGGGAATGGCCCTGAACAGGAACCCCAAAAAAATGCAGCAACAAATTGGTCAGCCCGGCCAACGAGCGCGGCTGCTGCGCCAGTAAGCCCCCGTAGAACAGCAGGGACCGGTCCGGGAACGGCATCCGGCCCGCCAATCCGCCCGTCCCCATCCCGATGATGGCCCGCAAATGATCCGCGAAGGGCGTCTGGTCCGGCGGCCGGGGGTCGAGTCCGATTCGGCGGAGCTTCCGCGCCCGGTACAGCAGGGAAACCAGCCGGTGGTTGAAGATGTCCAGGAAATCCCGGAGGGTCGTGTCCCGCCGCTTCAACCGCTCGATGATCAGCTCGGCATAGGGCGGGGGAAGCGGCCCGTGGGCGCCGGCCAATCCCAGAAAGGTCACGATCATTCTGGGAACCTCCCCGTCGGGAGGATCGGCCGCCACCTCGGCCACCGCGCTGGCGGGAAAATCGAATCCCACGGCGGAGCGAAAGCGCACCGGTTCGGCCGCCGCGTCGGACTCCTCGCCCACGGAGGCGGCGCCGTCGCCGAGATTTTCCAGAATCCGGACCGCCTGGTAAAAATCGAACCGCCAACCCTCCGCGAACAAGAGGTCGGCTACAGGACGATCCGTTCCCCAACCGCGGGAGGCCATCGTTTCCAGACCCCTTCCCGCTGGCGGCTGCGAAGCACCAGCTGGGTGAAGGTGTTGATTGAGGCGTAGAGCGGAAAAAACCGGTTGAGAACCGACGCCAGCAGAAAGGCGCCGCCGCCCACGTAAAGGCTTTCATCCACGGTCAGGTCGATCTCCATCCCCCGGCAAAATCCCCGCCAAGCTTCCTCCCCCACGCGGCGAACCACTTGACGGCTCTCCATTTCCCGAAGCCCGGCGATCTGTTGATGAATGTCGCTGCGCCGGAAGGCGTCGGTCAGATCGTGGAAGCTGTAGAGCCGAAGGATTTCCCGCAGGGCGTCCAGGCTTTCCGGCCCGCCGGAAAGAGACAAATAATTGAGGGACAAGTGCGAGATCAAGCGCCACAGGGTGGCCCCCTCCAAAGGCGGATCGATCTGGGGCGTGGGCTTGTCCAGCAAGGCGATGTGAATCACCGGAACCGCCTGCTCGATTTGGAGCAATCCGCCCGCCGGCAACTCTTCGGCCAGAGAGCGGTTGGTGCACATCGTGTGGGCGAACAGGGTGCGGGTGGGCGGCCGCCGGGGATTGAAATCCAGATCGACGAAGGCGATTTTCATCCGGGTGCCGGGCATGTCCGTCCGCCCCGTCCCCTCCCGCATGGCGTACCAAAACAGCCGCTGGTCCTCCATCGCCATGCGGTGGGTGAAGGCGAAATAGGGGGCCACCTCGCCCTGGTTGTCGGCCGGGTCGGCGGAAGCGGTCACCCGACGAAGACTGTGAATTTCGGTGATCCGGGGCCGCCGGCTGTCGGGGATCAGCGGATATTCGGTCCGGGTTTCGGTGATCCGGACCGGATCGGTGATCCGGGGAAAAAGGTTGATCACCGGCGTGCAGCCCAATCGGAAAGTGTCGACGTCCACCGTTAGGCGACCGGTGGGCGACCGCTCCAGCAAAATCAGCAGATCGAACCACTCGCCGGAAAGATCGACCCCGGAAAGGTCCACGTCGAAAAAGAGGAATTTCCGGGGAAAGGTGAAATATTCGTGCAACAGCCGATAGCCCGGATGGGCGGTATTCGGATACGGAAGAACGGCCTCCTCCGGACCAAAGCCCACCGGAGTAAGCGAATCGGGTGGGAGCAGGCGCGTCCGTCCGCCGCATTGGACGGCCGGGCGATCGGTCCCCGCGAACAGCATTTCATAGAACGTGGTGGCCTGGGTCCGATCGCCGGCGATGTGGAATCGGAGCCGTTGGAGCGGAAGTTCGTTCAGCGCGGCGTTCCGGGCTTCCAGACGAATGCGAAGCACCCGCGCCACCTGGGGCCGGCTGTCCAAAAAGCCATACCGGTCCGGCGGTTCCAGGGCGGCTTCGGCGACCACCAGGGGCCACAGAGTCACCGGGTAGCAGGTCCGCCAGTGGCATAGTTCCCCGGCGTCGCTTTGGGCGAACAGCGGCGTTTCCCGGGGGATGGGAAACCCGGTGGTCAATCCGCCCTGGTCCGGGTCCGCCGCAAAATGGGCGATGGCCATGGACGGGGTCGGGGCGGTGAATTGCGGGTAGACGTTGCCCAACAGCGCCGTGGAGATCCGGGGAAATTCGCTTTCCAGATTGTACTGAATCCGTCCCGACAAAAAGGCGAAGGATTCCAGCATCCGCTCGATGTGCGGGTCCGGACTGCCGTCGGCCTCCAGCTCCAGCCGGCCGGCCACCTTGGGGTAGCGGCGGGCAAAGCGCACCCCTTCCTGGCGGAGATATTCCAGCTCCCGGCGGTAGTAGTCAAGCAACACTTCAAAGCTGGCGGTCATGCACCTCCCAATCGCCGGTCCCCGCGTGGAAAACCGTGCGAAACGAAACCGGCTCCCGAATCCGGCCGACCAGCATGTCGGCTTCCAGGGTGGCCACCATGCGGCGAACGTCGGCCGCGGCGGCTTCCACCAGAAACCGGACCCGGTCCAGCCGGGGTTCGAACGCCTGGACCGCCCGGGTCAGGCGGCGGGCCATCAACGTTCGGTCCTCGGGGTTCGCCGGGGACATCGCGCCAAAATCGGGAATGCCGAAATCGACCACCGTCAGTTCGGCCGCGTCGAATTCGGAGCCGGGAAGGGGGCTGCGGGTGTTCAACAGCCAACTCAAATCCCGCCGCAGAGACGCCTTGAAATTCCGCCGGTTCAACATTCGCAGGGGGCGGGCCTCCCCGGGCCGCAACGGGTCCCGATCAACCAACCGGTCGACGAGAGAGGCCCGGCCTCGAAAGGGCTCGAAATCGTTCGCCATTGTTCTCCATCGCCTTTCCCGGAAACCAATGCCGTTCACTTTTGGAACTCAAATGGAAAACCATACCGGATTGACAAGGGGCGAATGCAATTCGCCCCTACGCCTTTTCGCCAACCCAAACAGCATTGCCCCTAAAATCCATCTGCGAGGAATGCACGAAAATCTGGGGAAAACCCTTCCCGGCCGAATCGGAAGCGGCAAATCCGACCCGACCGGGAAAAAAATCCCCTCGGTCTTCCGTTACTCGATCTTATTGTTTTTGAGATCATGGGAAACGGGCTGGACGCCGGCCGGCTTGGCGTCGGCCTTCTTCTTGGCGTCGTACTTGTAGGTCACCTTGCTATAGGCCAAGCTAAGGTTCTCCAAGGCAATGTCTCCACCGCCCCCGGAAATGCTGTAGTTGGAGACGATGACGTCCTCCATGTTGATCTCCAGATATTTAATTGGCGCGTTGTCGCCGTCGGACCGGAAACATTCGATATCCGCCTTCTCGAACTGCTTGCCCGTCCAGCATGCTTTCAGCAGGTCGTCGGTGGCGGAGTCAATGTACTTGGTGATGGACAGATCGCTGTGGTTCGCCCGCTCGATGGTGGAACCTGTTGAGCTACGAACAGGGGACGCCGGTTGGCTGAATCCATGACTCCAAGAGAGAAGCTCGATCCAATCCTTGTGCTTGTCGTCCTCGCACTCGCCTTTCACACTGTCGAACTTGATATACATATTCGTGGCCATATGGGCGCTCCTTGCAAAGAAAAATGTAATCCTTCAGCGAGGCCGAAACGCGACGACCTCAAAAAACGCTTTTCCGATCCGTTTCAAAAGAATCTCCGCAGAGCCGGGACAAAATCCGCCCGGCCCGCGAAACGGCGAAAAGAAACAACGAATGGATGGATCAAGCCGCCGGCGGCGGCAGTTCGGCCACCAGCCGGATGGAGGTGGTCAGCTCCTCCAGCTGAAAATGGGGACGCAGAAAGGCCACCGCGTTGTAGCAACCCGGTTTTCCGGGAATCTCGAAAACGTCGATCCGCGCCTCCCGCAGCGGATACTGGGCCTTGATGGTCTGCCCGGCGTCGTCCTTGCCCAGCACGTAGTTGGCGATCCATTTGTTCAGATAGCTGGACACGTTGTCCGCGGTCATGAAGCTGCCGATCTTGTCCCGCATAATGGCCTTGATGTAATGGGCGAAACGGGAAGAGGCCAGGATGTAGGGCAGCACCGTGGAAATGCGGGCGTTGGCGTTGGCCTCGTCGGTGTTGTATTTCTTGGCCTTCTGGGTGGTCTGGCCGCCGAAGAAAGCCGCGTAATCCGTCCCCTTGCAGTGGACCAGGGAAATGAAGCCCAGATCGTTCAGTTCCTTCTCCCGCCGGTCGGTGATGGCGATCTCGGTGGGGCACTTCAGCGCGACGTCGCCCTCGTCGGTGAGGAAGGTGTGGGTGGGCAGCCCCTGCACCAGGCCGCCGCCTTCCACGCCACGGATGGCCCCGCACCAGTTGTAGAGCGCAAATGCGTTGGTGATCCGCTGGGCCATGGCGTAGGCGGCGTTGCCCCAGAGATACTTCTCGTGGACCTTTCCATCCACCTCCTCCTCGAAATTGAGCCCCTCCACCGGCACCGTCTCCGCGCCGTAGGGCAGCCGCATGAGAATGTGGGGCAATGTCAGCGCCACGTAGCGGGAATCTTCGCTCTCCCGAAAGGAGCGCCACTTGATCAGCTCCGCGCTCTCGAAGATCTTGGAGAGGTCCCGGGGCACGCCCAACTGGGTAAAGCTTTCCATGTCGAACAGCTTGGGGCTGGCGGAAGAAACAAAGGGCGCATGGGCCGCCGCCGCCACGTTGGAAATCTTCTCCAGCAGCGCCATGTCCTGGGGATGGCGGCTGAACTCGAAATCGCCCACCAGCATGGAATAGGGGTGGCCGCCAAAGGTGCCGTACTCCTCCTCGTAGACCTTCTTGAAAAGCTGGCTCTGGTCGAACTCCACCGCCTTCTCCAGGTCCTTGAGCAACTCCTGCTTGGTGACGTTGAGCAGCCGGAGCTTGAGCTTGGGACCCGTCTCGGTGTTCATTACGAAATAGTGGAGCCCTCTCCAGGAGGCTTCCAGCTTCTGAAAGGCCGGATTGTGCATGATCTCGTTGAGCTGGCGGGTGATCAGCTCGTCGATCTGAGCAATCCGGTCGTTGATCATGGCGGCGGTGTCCGCCTTGACGGTCATGCCCTCGTCCAGAATCTGGGCCACCAGCTCGCCGATGAGATCCCGGGCGTAGGGGAGCTGGCTGTCGTCGTGGGCCATGCCGCCCCGAGTTACGATGCGATCCAGAAGACTCAATTCCTGGTCTTCCTCGGCGACCGCGACTTCCTGTCCTTCCATATTTTCTTCGGCCATATTCGCCTCCTCAAAAGGGATGGTTTCGTGGGGGATTCAAAACCGGGTAGGGTGGGCGCCACGGTTTGCGCCCGCCATTTTCACGTCGAGTCCCATTGGTGGGCAACGCTCCGCTTTTGCCCGCCCTACCCTGTGCTGTTTGCCGGGAATCGGCCAATGACATCGCGGCCGAAGGCTATTCCTCCTCGGTCGTCTCGGAATCCTCCGAGGCCGACTCTTCCGCCTCGCCTTCCTCGTCGGCGGAAAGGGTCTTCAACTCCTGAAGACTTTCCGTGCTGGCCACCACGTCCTGGAGGAGTTGGTCGAGTTCGTCGTTGCCGTCGAGCTTGGTCAGCAGATCGGAGAGTCGCTGGCGGGCGTCGTAGAGCTTCCGCAGCGGCTCCACCTGCTTCAGCACGTTCACCGGATCGAAATCGTCCATGTTCCGGAAGTTCAGCTCCAAATTGAACTTGCCGTCGTCGTCGGACAGTTTGTTGTCCACCTGGAAGGTCAGCCGGGGCTTGCAGGCGGCCATCACCTCGTTGAAATTGTCCCGGTCGATCTCCACGAACTTCCGGTCCTTGAGCTTGGGCAGCGGCTCGGCCGGCTGGCCGGACAGATCGGCCAGAATGCCGCCCACGAAGGGCAGCTCCTTCATTTCAATGGCGTCCCCGATCTCCACGTCGTAGGTGATCTGGACCCGGGGCGGCCGGATTCGGTCAAGTTTGTGTTGCGTGCTTTCGGACATGGGCCCTCCTCATGGCGGTTGCGCCGCCGGGTCCGGCGGCGAGAAATGGGGAACGGGGGCCGGAAATGGCCGCCCGAATCCAAATTCACAAAGACAATCCGGCGCGATGGGGGGTGGCCGGATCAGTATCCGTCGTAATTGTCGCCGCCCGGCGGCGATTGCAGGCCGAGCAGCTTGAAAATCTGATTGAGGTCGTGTTCGTCCTGAATCAGCTCGTGGAGCAGCTCGGTCAGGGTCATGTGGCCCCAGGAGACGGCCCGCTTCACCAGATAGGGCGTGGGGCTGTGTGGCTCGTGGATCAGCAGGTAGTCGGCCGCGGCCGAGAGGACGCGGTAGGCGTCGGCCCGGCTTCGGATGGCGATCGCTCCGGTTCGCGCCTCGGGGCTCCCGTCTTCTTCCGTCCCCGGCGTCGGAGGCGGAGCTTGGGAATCGTCTTCCACTTCGCCTTTCTCCCGCTTTTCGTTCAGAAAGGTCCGGGTCAGGTCCAGGATATTGGACAACACTTCTCCGAATTGGCGAAAGGTAGGGGCGTCCTTCCCGCAACGCTCGTCCAGAAAATCGGACAGCTCCCGGAGGCGGGCCTGGGCGGCCACGATGGCGGCCTCCTGGGCCTGGTAAAAATCGGCCGGGGAAAACATTACGCTGCCCAAAAATTTGGCCCGGGTCACCCGCCCCTCGGCCATGGCCCGCTCGTATTGTCCCCGGTCCCGCTCGGCCAAATTTTCCAGCCGCTCGGCCCATTCCCAATCGGCGAAATCGTAGGGAACCGCGTCGGATCGCGAGCCCGGCCGGGTGATGGGAATCCGCTTGAGTTCCAAGGCCAGCTTTTCGTTCAGCCAGATGAACGGGGCCAGGCGGGACTCCAAATCGTCGCCGTCCGCCCGGGGATGGAGATCGTCCCAAAAGGTCCGGCAGAGCCCGACGAGCAGCCGCAGTCCGGCGGAAACCCCGGCGAACCCGGCGCGGTGAAGCGCCGCCTCCAAGAACCAAACACCGATCTGCGCGTCCTTGGACTGGCGGATCAGGGTGTCCCGGGCCAGGGAAAGCACCCGGTCCCAGTCGGCTTTTTTGAGTCCCCGCTCCCAGACGCCCTGGGGCAGGCTGGGATCGTCGGCCCGGCGGGCCTCGGCGATGCGGTCGTAGGGGCCGGCGTAACGAACGTCCTCTCCGGCGGGCGACGCCTCGGAGATCGGCAACAGCAAGGACTCCACGTCCAGGGGATCGGCTACGCCCGTTTCTAGGGATTTGGCGGGGGACGCGGCCGGGCCGGTTTTGGGGCTCGTTTCGGGTCCAGATTCAGGCCCGGTTTCGGGCGGGGCTTCGCTTTCCGGGGCCGGCGGCGCGCCGCCCGCCTCTGGTTCGGAATTGGTGGGTTCAGAACTCATTGGCGATCTCCTCGGGTTCCGGAACCGGCGCAAGGGAAGGCGCGGCGGCGGGAAAATCCGGCAACGCGACCGAGCGGCCCGCCCGGCCGGGCGTGGCCAGCTCCAGCCGCAGATAAACCCGCGTGCCGGGCAGGGCTTCGACGGTTTCCGAGCCCACCCGTTCCGTGTCCACCCGGAACCGGAGCGTGTGGGGGCGCGGGTCTCTCCCCGCCGGAACGTCGGCGGAATCCGCCCGGTGCGCCTGCAACATTCGGATCAAGGCCCAGCGATTGTCGTATTCGAAAGTGACGGCGCGGGCCTCCTGGTTCACCGCCGCGGGCGGCGGCGCGTACACCGGCACGTCCAGGCCGTTGCGGGCCCAGCGCAGCCGCAGCCGAACCGGTTCGCCGTAAATCCATCGGGCGCCCCGGGCGTCTCCGCCATAACGGACGACCTGTCCGCCCGCGCCGAAAGTCCAGTCGATGATCCGGTTGGCCAGCACCTCCCGGTCCCGGTTCACCCGGAAGGAAGCGGTCAGATCGAAGGCCGGCACGTCGGGCAATTCCTCCGCCGCGGCCGACGGGGCTTCTTCGCCGTTTTCCGCGGCCGCGCCGTTTCCGCCGACCGGACCAGCGGGCGGCGGGTCCAGAAAGGGGCCAAAAAAGGCTTCCACCTCGGTCATTCGCGTCAGAAAATCCATCACCGCCCGCTCCCCTTCCCGATCTCCAACGGGGGCGCCGGGGGCGGCCGCCAGCAACGCCTTCAGGTCGTCGGCCTCGGCTTGGAAAGTTTCAAAAAATTCCCGGAGGGCCTCGGGTTCGGCTTCCACGCCCACCTCCCGGGCCGGGTCGCTTTGAGCGACGAAAGGATATCGTCCCGCCAGCAACCGGTTGAACCGGTCCCGCAGAACATCCCACCCCTCCTGGACATGGACGTACGAGAGGGCGCGGCAACGTTCGTAGAGCCGCCGCCGCAGTCGATTTCGGCGGGCCAGAAAAAAATTGCCGGAGCGTTCGTTTAGCTCCGCCGGCTGGACGGTTCGGAAATAGGCGGTGGGCGTAATCTCGTCCATGCCGAACCGGATGAAGGACTCCAACTGGGCCGCGGGATTGTCCGGGTCGCGATTCTGGTAGGCCTCCAAGGCGGTCAAAATGCGCTCCCATTTGAACAGCAGGTCGGATTCCGGTCGATCCCGCGACACCCCCGTGCCCGCGGAGAACGCCACCAGCGGCTCGGCGTAGGCGAAGGCCAGATGGCGGACCCGTTCCCGCTGCACGCGCAGGTAATGATCCAGCTCGGTTTCGTCCGCCGCGCCAAAGGCGTCAAAAGACACGGGTCCTTGGCCGTCCCACCAGGAAAAGTCGCCGCCCCGCGCCTCGTACAGGTCGGCCGCGGCCAGAAGATCGTCCACGGTGGTCAGCAGGCGGGCGACCTGGCTCGCACCCACCTCCCGGAGCACCGCGTACACGTCCCGCAGATTCAGCCGCTCCGCGGAGGTCAGAATGCGGGTGAGATGGGGCGAGGCGGCCCGAAAGGCGTCCACCTCCTCGGCCAGGTCCCGCTCACGCAATCGACCGGCCCGGTCCAGGCTTAACGGTTCAAACCGCATGGCCCGGCGGATGCGGTCCAGCAGTTGCCGCTCCAGATTGCTTTGGGCCACGTTGCCCACGGTGGAACGCAACTGGGCGGGAAAGGCCTCCAAATCGACGCGGGCGAACCGCCGGTAGGGGGCGAGCAGATCCACCGCCTCTTGGAGCGGCACGGTTTCCCACTGGATTTGCATTCCGGGGGGCAACATCAGCTCCAGGGACTGGCCCTCGGCCCGCGCCATGAAGGCCTGCTCCGCCAGCTTTTCCATCTCGGCCTGAAGCGCCAGGGTCGGCTCCGACAGGGCCGGGAGCAGTTCGTTTCCGCCGTCGGCCCGCTGGAGAAGCGGGCCGGTGAGCCCGGTGGCCCGCAACCGAAGGTCCTCCCGCAACCGACGAAAGGCGGCGGCCAGCTCCCCCTCCACCCGGTCCCGCAAATCCCCGCCGAAGAAATGGAGGTTTTCGATGTCGTACAAAAGCTGGTTGAACCCGTTCCCCAGGTCCAGCGGCTCCCGGAAGACCCAGGCCAGCTCCGACCGACGGATCACGTCCTGGGCCGAGGCGATCCGCTCAAGCAGCGCCTGGATGTCCGGCAGGCCGGGCTCGGCCCGTTCCCGGGTGTCGAACGCCTGGAGTTTTTTCTCCAGTTCCGCGATCACCCGGCGGACCGGGTTATGAATAAACATTCGTTCGATGAAGCCGTCCACGCGCACCTGCCGGGCCTTCATCCGGTAGGCCCGGATGTCGAATTCCCGATAGCGGGTCTCCTCCAGCGCCCGGTAGTAGTACTGGTCGCCCTGGTAAAACCCTTCCGGCAGCCGCAGGTCGAAGAGGTACTCGATGATCCGGGCGAGCCCCTCCATGCTCTGGGTGTCGCGCAGGTCGTTGTATTCCTCCACGTGGCCTTCGTGGCGCCGAATCGCGTCGGCAAACTGGCGAAGGGCCTCGAACTCCGGCGCTTCGTCCACGCGAATCACCTCCCCCGAAGGCGGGGGGGCGGCCCGCACGGCGGTTTGTAGCTCCTGAAAGAGGGATTCGGTGCGCTGCACCAGAAACACGTAGACCCCTTTGAGGACGATTTCGTCGTAGGCCAGGGTCATGGCCCGTCGGATCTGGTCGTGGATCGGGCTGTACCAGGAGGCGGGCAAAAACGGATAACGAAGGCTCCGCACGTCGGCCAGCCCCCGGATCAGGTTGATGACGCTTTCGCGAAAAAAGTGCTTTTCCGTGCGGAGAATGTTGAAAAAGGCGATCCCGGTGAGTCCCTCCAGCCCCTTGGCCTTCATGTCGCGCACGTCGGTGTTGATCTGAGCGATGGTCGGGGTGGTTTGGCGAACGTCGGATCGAAGACGTCGCGCGTCCCACCAAAGCCCGCCTCCCAACACCAGGGCCAGCAGCGCCGCCGCGGCCTGGACCGCCAGCAACCGCCGGTTCCGGGAAAGCCGCGCCCCTTGCAGCGGCCGGGCCAGCCCCGCTTCGGGAAACACTTTCCGGTCCAGCAAATCCCGCAGAAAATGGCCGTCCCCCCCGCTGAAGTAGATGCCGCGCAACACGAAGCTTTCGTGGTAGGCGCTCTGGCGGAAAATCCGGTCCACGGCGGTTCGGAGCGGCGATTCCAGCCGGCCCAGGGACTGGGGAAACTGGAACACGCCGTCCCGGTGCTCGGGCCGAACGCCTTCGGTGAGCAGCTCGAACTGAATCCGGTCGAGGTTGCGGGAGACGGCCGCGAAGGCGTCCCGGACCCAGTCGCCGGTGACCGCCGCGCCCGGGGGCTGGTCGGTGGACCAGCCGAACATCTGGCCAGTCAGCGTTTCCGGCAGCTCCCGGCGGAATTCGGAAAAGCCTTCCAGGGTTTCGCAACGGGTGATCAGCAGATAGACCGGAAACCGAATGCCGGTGATTTGTTGAAGCCGCCAGAGCCGACGGTAGAGCGCCTCCGCCGTTTGGACCAGCAGATTCCCGCCGCCGTTCTTCTCCGCCGCCAGCAGATCCGGACAGGGCAACGCCAGCACCACGCCGTCGGTGGGCTTTTTGGGCCGGTGACGCTGGAGCAGTCGAAGAAACCGGTTCCAGAGCCGCAGATCGGCCGGGTCCGGGTCCGACTCGGGCCGGTCGTGCCGGACCGCCAGGTCCCCGGCCAAGTCCAGCGCCGCGCCCCGCTCGAAAAACCACCAGTTCAGCGGATTCCGGGCGGTTTCCTCGCCCGCGAAGGGAGGGCCGTCGGGCATGTGGAGCCCGCAGCGGGCGAGGCCGTGAGTTTTCCCCGCGCCGGACGGCCCGATGAAGGGAATCCAGGGAATCCGATACCGGTAGTCGGGACCGGCCACCCGCTCCCGCAGCCACCGCTCGGCCCGGACGAAGCCGGCCTTGAGGGCGCCGGCGGAGTATCGGGTGCGTCGCTCGGGGATCGGCGCGGAAGCGGTCCCGGGGGTGGCCGGTTCGGAAGGCGGCGCCGGCGCCGGAGCGGCCTCGGGTTCGGCGGCGTCCCGGCGGGCGGCGCGGAACACCATCACGATGAGCCCCGCCAACACCAGAATGAGCAGCACCACCAGCACCAGGGCCGGAATCAGGAGCGTCGTCTCCGGCGGAACCGAAACCGGGGAGACCGCCCGCGGGGGCCCGTAACAACCACGCAGGGAATAGCCGGCGAATCCCAGCGCCCCCAACACGGCCGCGGCCAGCAACGCGAGGCCCGTGCGGGTCATCGGGTCCAGCCTCCGAACCGGCGAAGCAGATCGGCCACTTCTTGGGCGAGGTCGGCGGTGAACACCTGCCAGATGACGACCGAGGCCAGCAGAAAGACGGCCAGGATGGCCAGCATGAGCCACAGCCAGCGGCGGACGTAGGGCAGCCGCTCCCCTTCGTCCCGGGTGAGCGTGTTCGCGTAGGCCTCGGGAAAGAGCCGGCGGTCCTCCCGGTCGAGATCGGGCCGTCCCTGGAAAAGAAAACCGAAAAGCTGGCGCCGATAATATTCGATCTGTCCCCCGTCGTCCGCGTCGCGAAACTTCCCTCGAAAGCCCAGGGCCAGGGCCAGCAGATAGACGGCCGCCAGCTCGCCGTCGGCGGGATCCCGATCCTTGAGCAGTCGCTCCACCCGCTCGAACAGGGTCTCGCCGGCGGTGTAGCTGCCGAACAGCTCGTATTCCAGCAGCCGGCCCCGCCATACCTCCCGACCGGGCCAGTCCAGGGTCAGAAAAATCTCGTCGGCCAGGGCCGCCATGGCGTACTGGGCGTCTCGGTAATAGCCCACGCCGTATTCCCCGCCGCGACGGCGGGATTCCGGCACCTGTCCCTCCAGCACGGAAATCAGATGGCGGCGAACCGGCTCGGCCATGTCCCGTTCGCGTGACGGGGGTTGCGGGACCGTCCCGGCTTCCGATTCCGCGGTTGCCTCCGGTTCCGGCGCATCCGAAGACGGCGCCGCCGGGCCGGGGAGCGGTGGAGGCGGCACGGCCGGGGCCGATTCCGTTGGCGCCGTTTCCGGTTGGAAACGGCCGGGCGGCCGGACCTCCGGCGGGAACTCGACGGGAAGCGCCTCCAGCCCGGCGCCCCCTCTCTGCACGGCCCGCTTCAGGACGATCACTTCGTCGTAAAACCCCCGGAATTGTTCAAGCAAAAACGAATGACGAAAATCGGTTTCCGCGACCATGCCCACGCTCACGAAGGATTCTTAACGAAAAGGGTGACGCCGGCCGGCGTTTCCTCGGCCGAGGCTTCCAGGGCGCCGGCGATGAGCAACGGTTGATCGGGGCGGACAAAGGTCTCCGCGCCGTCCGAGGGGCGGGCGTCCACGGCGTACAGCAACATCCCCCGAACCGGAATCAGCTCTCCCTCGGCGGGAATCCGCTTGCGGCGCGCGCCGAGAATCCGGCGATCGGCCATGGAGGCTTGCATTGCGGCCGAGCCGATCCGGGCGCTGGCCATCCACCGCGCCACCTGTTCCTCGTTTTGACCGGGCCGGGTGCGGACGCCCAAAATCAACCGGTGTTCGTACCATTCGGCCCGGAGGCGGAGGGAGAAGCCCCGCTCCGTCCAGGCGAAGGGAACTCCGGTGTGGGATTCGGTTACCGCTTCGTCCACCACCCGGACCACGTAATCGGCCGCCTCGCGAAAGGTGGCGTCCAGGTCGTTGTGGTCGTAGGCGGAGAGCACCGGCGGAACCGTGGCCGCGCCCATGCCGGCCACATGACCCACCAGGCCGCACAGCCCCAGGTATAGCGGAAAGGGATGGGATCGGCCGGTGTTGAGCACCGCCTCGAAGGGCGGCAACGCGGCGATGAGGCTGCGAATGAGCATCCGGGTTTCCACCCGCAGGGGGCCTTCCACCGCGCCGTCGGCGGCGGCCACCTTTTCGGCCAGGAAGGCCGCCTTTTCCCGCAGGCGGGAGGCCACCTTCGCGCAGCGACGGAAAAGGGTCGTCTCCCGGGTCACGGCCAGGGTGGGCGGAATGAATTCGGTGCGGGCGATGGTTTCTTCCCGGTAGGCGATGCGGGCCAGGGGAAAGCCGACATATTTGGCGGGAACGCGCTCGCCGGCAACCAGGGCCAGCCGGGGGCTCAGCCGGGGAATGGCCATCTCCCCCTCGCCGGTGTTTTCGTCCACCACCGGCGCGCCGTCCACGGACCGGTATCGCTCCAGCAAGGCGGCGGCTCGGAGGCCCGGCACGCACAGGTGAACGGTGACGCCGCCGGATTTCATCTCGGTTTCATAGGCCGAGAGATCCACCTCCAGATCGGCGTCCCCTTCCGAATGACTCACCAGCAACCCGTCCGGCATGACCGCTTCCAGATCGACGACCCGAAACACGCCCTCCAGCAGAAGCCCCTGATCGACGACCAGCCGGCGCACGCCCCAGAAAAAGGGAACGGCGTTGTGAAAATGGTAGTGAAGGAGGGCATCCTGTCGGGACGTCATCAGCTGGAAATGGTGAGGAGCGAGCAACATTCCCTCGTGCCATTGGATGGCGTCGGGCGGAAACGGAGCCGGTTTCATGGGCCTCCTGGGCGGAAGGGTCGATCAGGAAAATCGGCGGAACCGGGGCGAAAATCGCTCTCGGCGGCGAATCGTCTCGTATGGCGATGGGTCGTCGGCAAACCGTTGGTTTCGAAAGGAAGTCCAGGCGA
>JBKHDD010000088.1:0-19267 GCA_046541515.1 Desulfococcaceae bacterium | reverse complement strand
CGGTCGGTGGAATTCGCCAAAAAATACAACGTGCCCGTGCACGTCCGCTCATCCTTTTCCGAAGAGGAGGGAACCATGGTCCTCGCCGAAAACCCCGATATGGAACGGGTGGTGGTCTCCGGCGTCACCTGCTCCAAAAAAGACGCCCGGGTGCTGATCAAGGGCGTGCCCGACCAGCCCGGCATCGCCGCCAAGGTGCTGACGCCGGTGGCCGACGCCGGCATCAACGTGGACATCATCATCCAGTCGTCCCCCAAGGAGGGGAAAAACGACATCGCCTTCACCGTGCCGCGAACCGACCTGGCCGCCGCCCTGGAGATCGAGGAGGCCGTGGCCCGGGAAATCGGCGCGGACGGCGTGTTTGGCGACGACGGCATCGCCAAGATCAGCGTCGTGGGCGTGGGAATGAAAAGCCACGCCGGCGTCGCCTCCAAAATGTTTTCCACCCTGGCGGCGGAGAACATCAACATCCGGATGATCTCCACTTCGGAAATCGCCATCTCCTGCGTCATCACGGAAAAATACGCCGAGCTGGCCGTGCGGGCGCTCCACTCCGCCTTCGATCTGGACAAGGAGATATGAAGCGGTGCGCCGTTTCCGACCGGGCGCCCTTCCGGCGGTTCTGCTGATCGCCGCGCTGCTGGCGGGGCTGGTTTTGTGGCGGGAATTCGCGATGGTCCCCTGAAAAGGGACCGTCCGGCCTCCGTCGGCGGAGATTCTTGACAGATCGAAGGGAAACGGTAATTTTAGGCAGGTTGGAATCGAAAAGTTGAATCAAAGGAGCGGCCCCCGCGGGCGGGCCGCCCCACCCAACACCGGGCATCTATTGGGGAGCGTCCGATTGGAATTTCCCGAATCGGACGTTTTTATTTTTGGAAACGGGCCATTTCCCGGTCCTTTTCCGTTTCAATGACGAGGCTTTTGAGCATTGACATTTTCAATTGTCCCGCCTATAGCTATCCGGCATCTTGAATTGGCAAGGAGGAAACAACATGTCCGAAGAGACACCATTGGAAGTCACCCCCGCGGCGACCGAGCAGATCACGGAATACTTCCAGGGTCGCGAGCCGCAGCCCATCCGGGTTTTTCTCAACGAAGGCGGCTGAGCGGGCCCATCCCTTGCGCTGGCTCTGGATGAGCCGCGAGACAACGACCAGAAATTCGAAATCGACGGCTTCACCTTTCTGGTGGACGACGATTTTCTGGGCAAAGTACGGCCGATCAAAGTCGATTTTCAACACATGGGCTTCAAGCTCTCCTGCGGCGTTGAATTCAACACCGGGAGCGCCTGTTCCGCCTGTGGAAGCGGGAACGGCGGCTGTCACTGATTCGGCCCTTCCCCGATCAAAAAAAAAGCCGCGCCTTCGGGCGCGGCTTTTTTTTGCTTCGGACTTCGTTGACGGGCTTCTCGGCCGATGATAGCATTCCCGAAACCGAAACCCAATTCGACCAGACCTCTGGAATTCAACCACATTCGGCCGCGACGGGAGGGGAAAACGATGGAACGGGTGACCTACGAACTGCAGGATCATGTGGCGGTGATCACGCTCAACGACGGGGAAAACCGATTCAACCCGGATTTTTTGAGCGCATTCATCGAAACGCTGGACGCCATCGAGATGAACACCGATGCCGCCACGCTGATCGTCCATTCCGCCCATGAAAAAATTTTTTCCAACGGCATCGACCTGGAGTGGCTGGTTCCCATCATCCAAAAAGGCGACGTGGAAACCGCCAAGGCCTTTTTCCACCAGCTGAACCAGCTCTTCCGGCGCACGGTGACCAGCCCGCTGATCACCGTGGCGGCCATCACCGGCCACGCCTTCGCCGGCGGGGCCATCTGGAGTTGCGCCTTCGACTTCCGGTTCATGCGCTCCGATCGGGGCTACTTCTGCTTTCCCGAAGTGGACCTGGGCATTCCGTTTTTGCCCGGCATGCTGGCCTTGTTGAAAAAAGCCATCCCCATGGCTACGTTGGAACGCATGCATCATCTTGGCGTCCGCCTGACGGCGGAGGAATGCGAACGGGAACGAATCGTTCTGAAAGCCGCGCATATCGACGCCCTGATGGACGACGCCCGGGCCTTCGCCGGAGAAATCCGCAAAAAACGGGCCGTGGTCGCCGAGATGAAACAACGGTTCTACAAGGACGTGCTCCACGCCATCGACGTGGAAGACGGACCTTACATTGAATCCGGCGCGTTTCACATCGGATAAGGGAGGCGTTATGAAGGTATTCGTCACCGGGGGATCGGGATTTGTGGGCACCCGTCTCCTGCGTCGGCTGCTGGCGGAGGGCCACGAAACGGCCGCCACCGGCACCCGCGCTTTTCACCCGGAAATCGACGACGAGCGGCTGCGATACATCACCGCCGACACCACCAGGCCGGGCGACTGGCAAACCGTGGCCGCCGAAAGCGACGCGGCGGTGAATCTGGCCGGACGGAGCATCTTTGCCTATTGGACCGAGTCCCACAAACAAAAGATGTACGACAGCCGCATTCTGACCACCCGGAATCTGGCGGCGGTCCTGCCGGCCGAGTCGGTCCTTGTCAGCGCCTCCGGCGTGGGGATTTACGGCGCCGATCCGGGGGACGAGGCGATGAACGAGGACTCCCCCCCGGGCGACGACTTCATGGGCCGGATGGCCGTGGACTGGGAAAACGAAGCCCTGGCGGCCCGGGACCGGAACGTCCGGGTGGCGGCGACCCGGTTCGGCGTGGTTCTGGGTCGGGACGGCGGGGCCATGCGCCAAATGCTGCCGCCCTTTCGCATGGGCCTCGGCGGTCCGATCGGCGACGGGGAGCAGTGGTTTCCCTGGATCCATATCGACGACCTGATTTCGGCCATTCTGTTTTTGATCGAAAAACCGTCCGCCGAAGGCCCCTTCAACTTTGTGGCCCCGGAGAACGTCCGCCAAAAAGAGTTCGCCCGCACCCTGGGACGCGTGCTCAACCGCCCGGCGTTTTTGCCCATGCCCGGCTTCGTCCTGCGCATGGCCCTGGGCGACATGAGCAACGTCCTGCTGGGCGGCCAGCGGGCCGTTCCCGAGGCCCTGCAAACCCAGGGATACGGCTTTCAATATCCCGAACTGGCGGAGGCCCTTCGGGAAATCGCCGCCTGATGCCAACCGTTTTTCCTTTGGAAAATCTCATGCTCTGGATCATCGTCGCCGCGATGGCGATTGTTTCGGTGGCGCTGGGGGTGTGCTGGTTCCGCGCCGACGGCCCCGACAAACCGGCCGAGGCGGAATCCGCCTACCAATGCGCCCGATGCGACCATCAGGACTGCGAATGTCACCCGATCCCGCCGGAAAATCGGGACTGACTCCGTTTCCCCCCGGCCTTCCGAGACGCCGACATTCAAAAATTAATTCGGTCAAACCATGATGGATTTCCCGTCGATGGGGTACGTTCCCGCCTTCGCCGGAGATCGCGCCCCATTGACGGGGTCTCCCCTTCGGAACGGGGGCGAAGGGCCGCTTCGTTCCCGTTCCGCCTTCCCCCGAGACGAAACCTGCCCTTTGGAATCCTCCCGCCGGAACTTCGGCGTCCGCCCGTTTTCCCGAAAAACGGGAAACCGTTTCCTGAAACGCCGGAATGGTCGCCCCTCCAGCTCCAATTTTGTTCCGACAGGCGAAACCATCTCGGATATCCCTTGGTGGACCGGGCATTGGAAAATTAAGGTTCGGCCCTCGGGTTTTGGCCCCCTTCTCCGAAAACAATCGGATAGTTGCCGATTTCGCCCCGGCGAATTCCAACGCCCCGAACCTCTGCTCTGGCTCGTATCTTGCTTGTCTAATTCCCATTCCCTCCCGATTGAGGCGAATTCCCGGGGACCCGGCGAAGGCCGTCCCCGGCGACGATTCGGCGGATTCTTCCGTTTTATGGCCTTCGGGAGATCGGGCTCATCCGGCGTCGGATCGCGATGAAAATCCGGCCTTGGAAATTCGTCCGATTTCGAAGCGAAATTCCTTTTCCAGCGACGTGAAAAACCGGCCAGGCGGAAACGATTTCCACGCTTTGAGAACTCGAAAGCCAAATATTTTCGTCATGCCAACTCCACAGCCGCCTTCTTTTCCGGAAGCCGGTCCCCCGTCCCGGCGAGCTTTCGGGGCGTCCGGCCCAAAAGTTCGACGAAAAACATCGGGACCGACACGGCTTGGGCTCTGGCTGGCGGCAGTCGGTTGCGCGGTTTTGGCGTCGAGCCCCGGCCGTTGCGAAACCGCCGAACCGCCGCGGATCGCCGTCCACTCCAGTCTTCGGGAAGGCGCCGTCGCGGCGGGCGAACATCCGGAAGGCATTATCCTCAGCGCCAACGCCCGCCCGGAACCGGCCGGATATTCCTGGGAAATCAACGGATGGCCCATCGACGACCTGCCGCCGGAACTCGGCCGCATTCAAGGAAGTCCCCGCCGGGGCATTCTGGTCTACATTCCCCCGGCCGATCTTTCCGGGCCGCCGGTGGTTCTCTCCTATGTCGCCGTCGCGGAGGTCGCCGGGCGGGAAATACGAAGCGCGCCTTTTCGGCTGGCCCTCCGTCCCAAGTTTCGAGGCGGCGACGCGCGCACGCCTTCCGGAATTTCCATGGTTCGGACCCGGGAAGAACCCCTCCACCCCACTTGCAAAGCCACCCTGGAAACGTTGAACGTCGAGCTGGCCGCCTACGCGGAACTGCTCCGGAAGGAGCGGAACAACGAGGCCCGGAACGAGGACGTCATCGCGGTGCTGACGCGGATTCGAACCCTGTCCGACCAGGCCAGGCACTGCACCGGCCACAATCTGGGGCTTTTGGACAAACTACGACTCAGCTTGGTCAACCGATTGAGCATCCTGATCAAAGACAAGGCCAGAAATCTATGGGCGCGGTACGACGCGCTGGCGGAGAGCCTCCAAACCGCCGCGCCCGACGAAACCCCGCCCCTTCTTCGCCGGATTTTCCAACTGCAAATTCAAATCAAGGGCATGTACGAACGGTACGACATGGAGATGTCCCAAGGCATCGTGGACCGTCTTCAAAAGGACAACGAAATGATTCGGGATGTCCTGAACGGCCACGCGTCGGAATCCAACCGCCCTTCGTCTCTCGGAAACGCCAAATGAACGCACGCCTCTTGTTTTTGTGGACGGTTTGTTTGCTGGCGCTCGCCGGCCTCTCCGGATGTCAATCCGCCCAAACCCGCCGGCAAAGCGAAGCCATTGAAAAAATGGAGGCCGTCCTGAACGACGGCATCGACGAGGCCCGTCGGAAAGCCCAGGCGGACCCCGGCTCCTTCTCCTCGATGATTCTGGATCGGCTCCGAAAAACCAAGCGCTACGTGGACCAGGTGGAAACCGGGGAGAAGCCCTTCGACCTGGAGGAAATGCTGGCGCTGACCCGGAAAACCATGGTCCTGGTGGAAAATCTCAAGTTGGAATTCAAGCTGGTGCTGAGCGCCGACGTGGCTTTTCGCCTGGGCGGATACGAAGCCGACGACCTCCTGGCGGACGGCCGGCGGATTCTGGATGAATTCGCCGATTCCATCCTGGAAGCCCAAATTCCGGAATACCAGGAAAAGTTTCCCGACGTGCCGTTGATGGTCGCCCTCTCCATCACCGGCTACGCCGACTCGGTGCCGTCCGCCAAAGCCCTGGCCCGGGAACTGCTCGCGGGTCAAACCGAACCGGTCCCGGGAAATCCCGCGGAAAGGCGACGCCATTTGAACCGGCTGTTGTCGATTCGCCGGTCCCAAACCATCAACCGCCACCTGCAAAACCGCCTGCGAAGCGGCCTGCAACGAGCGGGCGTGTCGATGGGCCCGCCCTCGGTGAAAGGAATGGGCGAGTCGTTCCCGACGCCGCCGGACGCCGTGACGCCCGCCTACCGGGCGCGAGACGAGCGAAGAAGAATTTGCAAAATTTACAGCAACATTCTGATTCGATAATCGGGCGGCCCCTCTTCCGCGTTTCTTCCACCCGAAATGAAATCCTCCGGAGATCACGCTTCCGGTCCAAAACGAAGATTCTTCCATGACCCGTTTTTTTCGCCAACTCCCCATCGCGTACAAACTGGTCGCGTTGATGATGGTCCTGACGGGGCTCATGTTGCTTCAGACCTTCGTCTTTTTCAGCGTCAACGAAGCCATCGCCCTGCGCCGCCACATGGCGCGCAATCTTTCCACCCTGGCGCGGGTGATGGGGGCCAACAACGTGGCGGCCATGGCCTTTCGGGACAAGGCGGCGGCCGAGGAAAGTCTGCGCTCCCTGGAGGCGGACCCCAACATTCTGGCCGCCTATTTCCTTTCGCCGGACGGCGATCTCTTCGCCCGATACGCCCGGGACCCCGACGCGCCGCCCCCTTCGCCGGAAACGATCCGGGCCGCGGTTCAACTCGCCGACCTGCGCGCGGGGGACGCGGGCGGATTCTTCCTGGGCCTCCCGATTTTCGAGGACCAGATGGACCTGATCGAAGAGATCCGCTATCAGGACGACCCCATCGGTTCGATCTTTCTGCGGGTGAACAGCCGGGAACTGGCTTCCGGCTGGGCGCGGAATCTGGCGGTCTGCGGCCTGTTCCTCCTGATTTCGGGCGTTCTGTCCTATTCCCTGGCCCTGCGGCTGCAGGGGTTGGTCTCCGGTCCCATCCTCAAACTGATGCGCACCATGCGCACGGTGTCGGCCGAGAAGGAGTATTCGATCCGTGTGGAAAAAAACGGCGCGGACGAAATCGGGGCGCTCATCGAGGAATTTAACGGGATGTTGGCCCAGATCGAAACCCGGGACCGGGAACTCAACCGCCATCGAACCGAGCTGGAGGAAAAAATCGCCCGGCGCACGGCGGAGCTGGCGGAGGCCAACCAGGGGCTGGAACATACGGTGCGGGAAATGGAAGCGGCCCGGGACGCCGCCGAGGTGGCCAACCGGGCCAAAAGCGAGTTTCTGGCCCGCATGAGCCATGAAATCCGGACGCCCATGAACGCCGTGATCGGCATGGCCCATCTGGCCCTGGAAACCGAGCTGACGCCAAAGCAGACCGATTACCTGCGGAAAATCGACTCCTCCGCCAAAACCCTCCTGGGCACCCTGAACGACATCCTGGATTTTTCCAAAATCGAGGCCAACCGAATGGAGCTGCACCCGGCGGCCTTCCCGTTGGAAACCATTTTGGAAAACCTGTCCAACATGCTCCGGATGAAGGCGGAACAAAAAGGCATTGAAGTCCTGTTCGACGTGGACCCCGCCACCCCGGAGACGCTGGTGGGCGACTCCCTGCGCCTCAGCCAGATTCTGGTGAACCTGACCACCAACGCGGTCAAATTCACCCGCCAAGGCGCCATCGTCCTGTCCATCCGCCCTTGGCCCGACGACGAAGAGAATGAGGAACGGATCGTCCTGGAATTCCAGGTGCGGGACACCGGCATCGGAATCCCGGCCGATCTGCAGGCCCGCCTCTTCGAACCCTTCGCCCAGGCCGACGGCGGCATAACCCGCCGTTTCGGCGGCACCGGGCTGGGGCTCAGCATCTGCAAACATCTGGTGGAGATGATGGGCGGCCGGATGTCGGTGCGCAGCACGCCGGACGAAGGCAGCGTCTTTTCCTTCACCTGCGTATTCGGGCGGCGCGCAGAGGCCCGGGAAGCCTCGACGGGCCTCCCGCCGGAGTTGCGGGGAAAACGGGTTCTGGTGGTGGACG
Source organism: Desulfococcaceae bacterium (assembly GCA_046541515.1). GTDB lineage: Bacteria > Desulfobacterota > Desulfobacteria > Desulfobacterales > Desulfococcaceae > CAYFVR01. The sequence continues at coordinate 11,597 of JBKHDD010000088.1, read as the reverse complement.
ACTCCCGCTTCGCCCGCGAAGTGCTCAAGCGTTATTTGCGAGCGCTGTCCTTTCGGGTGGACGCGGCCGCATCGGGTCCCGAGGCGCTCCAGGCCCTGGAGATGGCGACGGGCCACGACCCGTACCAGTTCATTTTTCTGGACTGGAACATGCCGGAAATGGACGGTCTGGAAACCCTGCGCCGCATCCGGGCCAAAGGATCGGGACACTCCCGCCCCAAAACCATTATGGTCACCGCCTACAGCGAGAAAGACATTTCCCGGAGCCCGGGAACCGCCGTGGACGGTCTGCTGATCAAGCCCATCAACCGATCCGAACTGGCGACCGCCATCCTCGCGGCACATGGTTCCCTTGCCGGCTCCCGGCCCCTCAAGTCCGAGGCCGCCGCGCCCTTCCCCCAACGGTTCCGTTTTCGGCCGGGAACCGCCGCCCTGGTGGTGGAAGACAACCGCATCAACCAGCAGGTGGCGTCCGAACTGCTGAAAAAGGCGGGCATCCGGCCCATCTTGGCGGAAAACGGACGCGAGGCGGTTGACCGCTTCGCGGAAGGGCCGGTGGACGTGGTACTCATGGACATTCAGATGCCGTATTTGGACGGATACGAGGCGGCCCGGCGCATTCGCGAGACGGAACGTCTCCGCCGGACATCCGACGAAGGAACGCCGCCCGACCGCGGGGCGGTCCCCATCCTGGCCATGACCGCCCACGCCTTGAACGGGGAGCGGGAACGGTGCCTGGCGGCCGGCATGAACGATTACATGAGCAAGCCGATTTTTCCCGACCGGTTTTATTCCCTGCTCCGAAAATGGTTGCCCCGGCAGACCGAAGATTGTCCGCCCTCCGCAAAAACCTCCGCCCAAACCCCGGCCCGGGCTTTCGAAACGTCCCTGCCCGCCCCGCCGCCGGGGGTTTATCTCGACAAGGGTCTCGCCGGGGTCGCCGGAAACCAGGTTTTGTACCGGAAACTTCTCCGGGATTTTTCCGCGGATTTCCAGAAGACCCCGGAATCCATCGGAAGGGCTCTGGCGTCCGGCGGAACGGAAACCGCCCGCCATGCGTGTCACTCGCTCAAGGGCGTCGCCGCCAGCCTCGGCGCCATGGAGCTGGCCGGGTCCGCCGAAGCCCTGGAGGCGGCGCTGGTTTCGGAATCCGCCGATTCGGCCGACCGCCTTCTCCAGGCCCTTCAGTTCGCCCACTCGGCCTTCATGACCTACATCCAACCATTGGCCCCGAGCGAGGACGAACTGGAGGCCCCGGCGGGAGGGCCGGAAAAGCCGATGGAAACGCCCGTCCTGGAAGAAATCTCGCCGTTGCTGACCACCCTCCACGGCCTGCTGGAGGAAGGCGACACCGAAGCCGCGGATTACCTCGCGCAGCTGAAAGCCCGGCTTCGCGGAACGGAACTCCAGGCCCAGGTCGACCGGATGGAGGACCAGATGGACCATTTCGACTACGGCAAGGCCCAGGAAACCCTGGCGGACATTTCCTCCCGGCTTGCGTCAAAGGGGGCGGCATGAATCCATCGGACCGGGAGAAAGTCCTGATCGTGGACGACGAGCGGAACAACGTCAACGTGCTGGTGGAAATCCTGAAGCCCCATTACCGCACCGCGGTGGCCATCCACGGGGCGGAGGCCCTGAAACGGGCCCGGTCGAACCGCCCGCCGGATATCATTCTTCTGGACATCATGATGCCGGAGATGGACGGCTACGCGGTTTGCGAGGCGCTCAAAGCCGACCGCGCCACCGCCGACATCCCGGTGATCTTCATCAGCGCCATGGCCGACGAGGCGGACGAAAGCAAGGGGCTCGAACTGGGCGCGGTGGACTTCATCACCAAGCCGATCAAGCCGGCCATCGTCAAGACCCGGATCAAAACCCGGCTGGAGCTGCGGCGAGTCCAAAAAAAATTGGCCGCCCAGAACGAAATGCTGGAGCAAAAAGTCCAAGACCGGACCCGGGAGTTGCGGCAAAGTCGGCTGGAGATCGTGAACCGGCTGGTTCACGCGGCGGAATATCGGGACACGGAAACCGCCTCCCACATCACCCGCATGAGCCGATACAGCGCCGCCCTGGCCCGGGCATGGGGTCTGGACGAAGGGGAATGCGAAATCGTTCTGGTCGCCAGCAAGATGCACGACATCGGGAAAATCGGCATTCCCGACCAAATTTTGTTGAAGGAGGGCGGGCTGGAACCGGCGGAATGGGAAGTGATGAAAACCCACACCGAAATCGGGGCGGGAATTCTTTCCGACAGCGATTCCAAGATCCTTCAGGCCGGCCACCTCATCGCGCTGTCCCATCACGAAAAATGGGACGGCTCCGGCTATCCCCGGGGCCTGTCCGGAACCGATATTCCCCTCTACGGCCGCATCAACGCCGTCTCCGACGTGTTCGACGCCCTCACCACCCGCCGCCCCTACAAGCCCGCCTGGACGGTGAAAGCCGCCATGACCGAGATCGAGGCCGGCAAGGGTCGCCACTTCGACCCCGATCTGGTGGACCGCTTCCGGGACATCCTACCGGAAATCCTTCAAATCCGGGAGGATTTTTCCCGCGGGGGGTGATGCCGGCCGCGTCCCGGTTTTGCCCGCCTTCCCTCTCCGAAATCCCCCGCCCAAACCGAACCCCTTGAAATTCCACGCCCCGCGATTCATCTTTGACCAGCGCTTGCATCGGTCGCGGCGCTTGGGGTATGAGTAGCATCCACCCCAAACGCAAACGAATTCAAAGAGGATTTTCATGACCGATCTGCTGGAAACCATCCGCGGAAGACGCAGCATTCGCAAGTACGAGGAAACCCCGGTTCCCGAGGACACGCTGGACCGGATTCTGGAGGCGGTTCGATGGGCGCCCTCCTGGACCAACTGCCAGCCCTGGGAGCTGGTGGTGGTTCGGGACCCGGAGGTCAAATCGCGCCTTCAGGAAACGGTCTATCCCAAAAACCCGGCGGTGAAGGCGGTGGGCAACGCCCCGGTGGTGATCGCCGTGTGCGGCCGCACCGGAGTGTCGGGCTTCTACGACGGCAAGGCGTCCACCAAATTCGGCGACTGGTTCCTGTTCGATTTGGGCATCGCCACCCAGAACCTCTGCCTGGCGGCCCACGAAGCCGGACTGGGCACGGTCATCGTGGGGCTTCTGGACCACGACGCGGCGGCCCGGGTTCTCTCCGCGCCGGCGGGAACGGAGGTGGCGGCCCTGATCCCCCTGGGCGTCCCGGCCAAAATTTCCAAAGCCCCGGCCCGGCGGGAGATTTCGGAATTTGCCCACGCGGACCGCTTTTCGGAGAAATAATGAAGCCCCGTTCCCATGCGGCGCGACGATGGAAAACGCCCGCCTCCGCCCTGGTTCTATTCCTGGTTTTGGCGGCGATGGCGCTGGGATGCGCCGGCGAGCCGCCGCCCAAGCCCGCCCCGGCGGATTCGCTGACCATCCAGGAGGTGCTCCAGATTCCCGGCTTTTCGGCGGACGAACTCTTCGAGGGGGCCAAGATATGGGTGGCCGACAGCTTTTCCCACTCCCTGGACGTGATCCGCTACGCCAACCGCCGGGAAAAGATGGTGGTGGGCAAAACCAAAATGCCCCACTTCCGGGACGGTCCCTTCGGCTCCACCCAGCGGCTGGAGTTGAGATTCACGGTGATGGTGGAAACCAAAAACGAGCGGCTGCGATACACCTTCACCGACATGCGGCTCATGGCCGCCTATGGAACCGAAACGGTTCTGGAAACCGACATGGAGACGATCCGCCCCAAGCTGGACGCGGCCGCGGCCGCCCTTGCGGCCTCCTTTAAACGAACGGAAGAAAAAGAGGACTGGTGAGCATGACCGCGCCCGCGACAAACGAAAACCAAGGGCAACGGGAAATCGAAACGGACCTCCCGGCGGCGGCCCAGGCCCGGGCGGTGTTGCGCATGGAGGCCGACGGCATCCTGGGCGTGATGGAACGGATCAACGGCGATTTCACCCGGCTGGTGGAAATCATCTGCGCGGCCCGGGGCCGTGTGGTGGTGGCCGGCATCGGCAAGTCCGGACTCATCGGCCGCAAGCTGGTGGCCACCTTCAACAGCACCGGCACCCGTTCCATCTTTCTGCATCCGGTGGAGGCGCTCCACGGCGACCTGGGCATGGTAAGCCCGGACGACGTGGTGCTGGCGTTATCCAACAGCGGGGAAACCGAGGAGGTGAACCGGCTGATTCCGGTCCTCAAGCGGATCGGCTGCCCGGTGGCGGCCTTTACCGGCAAGTTGAATTCCACCCTGGCCCGGCGCAGCGATCTGGTGATCGACGTGGGCGTGGAGCGGGAGGCCTGTCCCCACAACCTGGCGCCCACCACCAGCACCACCGCCTTGCTGGCCATGGGCGACGCCCTGGCCGTGGTGCTGATCAACCGGAAGCATTTTTCCCCCGGCGATTTCCGAAAATTCCACCCCGGCGGCGCGCTGGGCCAGCGGCTCGCGCGGAACGTGGCCGATCTCATGGTGACCGAGGACATTCCCGCGGCCGACGAATCGGCGCCCATGGACGACGCCGTGGCGGAGATGGACCGCGCCGGGCTGGGCGTGGTGCTGCTGACCGGACCGGGGAAAACCCTGCGGGGGCTCATCACCGACGGGGACATCCGGCGGCTGGTGGCGCGGAGACGCCCGGTCTACGAACTGACCCCGGCCGAAGTGATGACCCGGGAACCGAAAACCGTCCGCCCCGAAACCCCCGCCTACGACGCCCTGAACCTGATGGAGGTCTTCCAGATCACCGTCCTTCCGGTGACCGATCCCGACGGAAAAGTGGCGGGAATCATCCATCTCCACGACATTCTCGGCAAAGGAAAGTTCAAGTTCGACGCCGCCTGAATCGTCGACAAGGGAGCTGGCGTCCATTCGCCCCGAAACCGCCCTCGGCTCGACCCGCCGAAACCGGGGCGAAAATCGGTTTGCGCCCCAACGATTCGTTTCGCCACCGCCGTTTCCCGAGGAGGACACGCATGGATTTCGACAACATTCCCACGGAAATTTCAACGCTAGGCCCGGCCCGAATTCCTTCGCCTTTTTACGCCAGCGGGAAGGACCCCAGCTTCGTTTCCGACGAAGACCGGATTCTCATCGACGTCAACGCCCAGCGCATGGCCCAGCGCATGGAGAATGGGGAGGCGCCCCGATCCTTCGAAGAAGCCGGGCCGCGACGGGACATCTATTTCGATCCCAGCAAGCTCAAGGCCGCCATCGTCACCTGCGGCGGGCTTTGCCCCGGCCTCAACGGCATCATCCGGGCCATCGTGCTGGAGCTGTATTTCGGCTACGGCGTCCGGAACATCTATGGCATCCGCTACGGGCTCCAGGGCTTCATCCCCAAATACCGCCACGACATGGTGGAGCTGACCCCCGGCGTGGTGGGCGACATCATCCGAAAGGGCGGCTCCTTCCTCGGCTCCTCCCGCGGGCCCCAGGACGTGGAAGAGATCGTGGACAGCCTGGAACGGATGAACATCCGGGTGCTGTTCATGGTCGGCGGCGACGGCACCCTGATGGCCGCCACCAAGATCGCCGACAACATTACCCAGCGGGGTTTAAAGATCAGCGTGGTGGGCATCCCCAAAACCATCGACAACGACATCTACATGGTCTCCCGCTCCTTCGGCTTCGACACGGCGGTGGACGTGGCGACCCAGTCGATCCGGGCCGCCCACAACGAGGCCCAGGGCTATCCCAACGGCATCGGCCTCATCAAGCTGATGGGACGCTACTCCGGCTTCATCGCCGCCACCGCGGTTCTGGCGCAGCAGGACGTCAATTTCGTGCTGATCCCCGAGGTGGACTTCGACCTGGAAGGGGAAAACGGCCTGCTGGCATCCCTGGAGCGACGGCTGGCCGACCGGGGCCACGCGGTGATCGTGGTGGCCGAAGGGGCCGGGCAGCGCTTTTTCGAAGACGCCGAAACCAGCCACGATCCCTCCGGCAACGTGAAGCTGCACGACATCGGGGTGTTTCTTCGGGACCGGATCAAGGAGTTTTTCCGGGAGCGGGGCAGGGACATCTCCATCAAATACATCGATCCCAGCTACAACATCCGCAGCCTTCCGGCCAATTCCAACGACCACGTCTTCTGCAGCTTCCTGGGCAGAAACGCGGTGCATGCCGCCATGGCCGGCAAAACCAAGCTGCTGGTGGGCCACTGGAACAACCACTTCGTTCACGTCCCCATGGAGGCCTCCGCCGGCAATCGCAAGCAGGTGACGCCCATGGGCCGCCTCTGGCAAAGCGTGCTGGATTCCACCGGCCAGGGGGCGCTGAAAAATAACGGCTGACCGGCCCGGCGGAGAAAGCTCCCCTCCGCCCCGCCTCTTCTTTCTTCCCATCCCTTTCTCGACGGAAATTCAGGTTTCATGCCCAAGAAATTTTACGCCGTGGCCCGGGGAAAAAACCCGGGCATTTACACCCGATGGTTCGGACCGGGCGGAGCCCATGAACAGGTGAACGGGTTTGCCGGGGCCGTTTACAAAGGCTTTCCCACCATGGAGGAGGCCCGGGAATTCGTGAAAAATCCGCCGCTACGGAAAAGCCGGAAGAAGCCATCGGCCGACGGCGCGAAAGCGCCAAAATCCAAGGAGACGCCGCCCGCCTCTCCCGCCGAGGTGGAAGACCGGGACGTGCTGATCTACACCGACGGCGGGGCATTGGGAAATCCGGGGCCGGGCGGCTACGGGGTGGTGATTCTGGAGGGGGACGGGCGGCGGGAGCTTTCCGGCGGACGGCGGCTGACCACCAACAACCGGATGGAAATGATGGCCGTGATCGAAGCGCTGGAGGCCTGCGAGCCGGGCCGGAAAATCCTGCTCTTCAGCGACTCCCGCTACGTGGTGGACGCCATCTCCAAAGGTTGGGCCAAACGCTGGCGATCCAACAACTGGATGCGCAACAAAACCGACCCCGCCGTCAACCCGGACCTCTGGGAACGCCTCCTGGACCTGGTGGACCGTCACGACGTGCGCTTCGGCTGGGTCAAAGGCCACGCGGGCGTGGCGCACAACGAACGCTGCGACGAACTGGTGCGAAAGGAATCGGCCAAGGGGGACGGGTTGCCGAGGGATGGGGGGTATGAAGGAAAAACTTGATCACTGGAGACTTGTCCGGTTGCGCTTCGGCAATACAAACCTCCCTTTAATTTTCTTTCATGCGTTCAACATGACGGGATAAAGGAACCCAAGCGCCATGAACAACGAGCGACCCAGCCCGAAAATTCCGATCCGCCTGAAAAAAGAACCCCTTTTGGAAGCCATTTTTGAAATCCGGTTTACGGGCGCGAAGCAATCGGTCGCCGAATTACTCCCGGGATTGATTTTCAAGGCCATGCCCGAAAAATATCCGGAAACGGTTCGGCTGCCCGCAGCGGACATACCGGCTCGTATCCTGGAAAACGACCCCAATCTCAAATTCGTGCCCAAAATAAGGCTCCAAAATCAAAATCAAGCCATCCAAATCGGCGAACACGTCGTTTCCATTAGCTGCCGGAGGCCCTACTCCGGTTGGGCCGTCTTTTCCAAAGACATCCGAAACCTTATTTTTGCGATTCGAGAAACGAAGCTGATCCGGGCGCCGGAGAGGTTTTCATTGAAATATATCGACCTCATTGCGCTGAACCCGCCTCGCGGCCTGAAATGTCTCAACATAGACTTGCGAATCGGCGAATATGCATTGGCCCAAAAGCCGGTGCAGATTCGAACGGAAATCGAAGAAGCGGATCTAACCCACATACTGCAAATCGTTTCTCCGGCGATAGCTTCCTTGCCTGGCGAGGAAAAACAGACCAAAGGGATTCTGATTGACATCGATTCCATTTGGAATCCAGACGAGAAAAATCCATGGGAGGGAATCGAGTCTCGATTGGACGATATCCATTCTTCATGCAAACAAATGTTTTTCAGTCTTCTGACACAACGGACAATCGACCTGCTCGCACCCGAATATGGAGAATGAAAATGGCCTCGTCGGAATCCAGATGGGAAAGAAGAAATGTCTTCCCCGCCATTCTTTTCCCCTGGGGATTGTCTTCGGGTAGCTGGAGCTGGGCCGGCTGGAACGCGCATCGTGTGGAAATGGTTCAGCCCGAAGCTCTCCCTTGGGTTTTCATCCAGTCCCCGATCGGGAAAAACCAAAGCACTGGCCAAGTGACTGAAATCTCCGTTTCGGATTGGGAATCGTCCGAATTTGTTCCACGCACGAAATTGGGGATGAAATTGTTGGAAATCCGAAAAAAAGCCATCGCCGAAGGCATTGAACTGCTTGGGGACGACGAAGTGCTCGAAGAAATCCGGCGAAGAAGAGGAGAGTTTTGATCTCGTGAAACGAACGTATCTGGACGCCAATGTGTTGCTGGCGGCGTTTCGCGGGAGCGAATCCTCGGAGGCGTTGAAAGTTCTGGACGACCCGGAACGCTTGCTTCTGGTGAGCGATTTCGTCAGATTGGAAGTTCTTCCCAAACCGCGCTTTCATAAGCAAGAAAAAGAAGTTGAATTCATGGAGGCGATTTTCGAAGTGGCCGAATCCATTCCCATTTCACCGGAACTGACGGAGAAAGCCATTGAATTCGCATCCCAATACGACATTTCCGGGTTGGACGCCCTCCACGTCGGCGCGGCCGTTTGCGGGAAAGCGGATGAACTGATCACCCTGGAAAAAGCCACGAAGCCCATGTTTCGATCTCGGGAAGTTCGGGTGGTTTCCCTTCATCCAGACCCAGGAGACGCCACTGATGGGTAGGAGACTGTGTAGTCACTCCTTAACTTAAAGGGGAATTCGCCGCCCATGACCCTCGCCCTCCGTCTCCGCATCTTTCTGCCCTTCGCCCTGGGCTATTTCATCTCCTATCTGTACCGGACCGTCAACGCCGTGCTGGCGCCGAATCTGGCGGCGGACATCGGCGTCAATCCGGCCGATCTGGGTCTGTTGACCGGGGCCTATTTCATCACCTTCGCGGCGGCCCAGCTGCCCTTGGGCGTCCTGCTGGACCGGTTCGGCCCCGGAAAGGTGGAAGGGGTATTGCTCGGGTTCGCGGCGGTGGGGGCGGTGGTGTTCGCCAGATCGGAAACCCTCGCGGGGCTGGCAATCGGCCGGGGGCTTATCGGGCTGGGCGTTTCGGCCTGCCTCATGGCGGCGTTCAAGGCGTTCACCCTTTGGTTTCCCAAGGAAAAACTCCCGCTGGTCAACAGCTTCCAGATGGCCTCCGGCGGGCTGGGCGCGTTGGCGGCGACCGCGCCGGTGGAGGCGGCGCTCCATATCGCCGATTGGCGGCAGATTTTTCTGGTGTTGGGAGGATTAACGCTCCTGACGGGCGTTCTGGTCTACCGGATCGTTCCGCCCCGACCGGCCAAAGGCGAAGCGATCTCCTTCGCCGATTCGGTCCGGGGCATCGGCCGGGTGCTGAGCGGCCGCACCTTCTGGCGAATCGCGCCGTGGACGGCCCTGTCCCAGGCCAGTTTTCTCTCCATCCACGGCTTGTGGGCCGGTCCCTGGCTGCGGGACGTGGCCGGTTTCGACCGGGAGGCCGCGGCCGGGACCTTGCTGCTGCTGGCCGCCGCCATTCTGGCGGGCTATCTGGGGATGGGGTGGCTGGCGGAGCGGCTGAAGCGGCGGGGAATTCCGCCCATGTCCGTTGCGGCGGGCGGGATGATCGTCTTCATGGGCAACCTATTGCTCATCGCAAGGGATGCCTGGCCCTGGCCGGTGGCCGCCTGGCTGGTCTACGGCTTTTTCGGCGCCTCGGGGATTCTGCCCTACGCCGTCCTCTCCCAGCGGTTTCCGGTGGACCTCTCCGGCCGGGTCAACACGGCGCTGAACCTGCTGGTCTTCGTCTCCGCCTTCGCGGCCCAATGGGGCGTCGGAGCCGTCATCGGGCTGTGGATTCCCCCGGGGCCGGACCGGTACGCGCCGGACGGCTACGCGGCGGCCTTCGCCCTGCTGACGGGACTGCAGGCCGTTGCGGCGATCTGGTTTTTCTTGTCGGGGGATTGGGAGCGGAAGCGCCCGGTCGCCGGGGAATAAAATCTCCGGCCAAATTCGGAAAAGCCCGCCGAAACGGTCGCCCCGGAGGCGGAGATTTCGAGGCAAGTCCAATACCGCCCACTTTGGGATTGCAAATTTCAAATGAGCAATCGGGCCGGATGGACCCGGGGCGCATGAAACGCGCCCGGGCCATTTTTTCGCCGAATGAACGGTATTGGATATAAATCGCGTCAGTTCGAGGCGAACAACTCCATATATTTTCCGTAGCCCTCCGCCGTCAACTCCGATTTGGGGATGAACCGCAGCGCGGCGGAATTGATGCAGTAGCGCAGGCCGGTGGGCGGCGGTCCGTCCCGAAAAACGTGGCCCAGATGGGAGTCGCCGTGCTTGCTGCGCACCTCGGTGCGGACCATCAGGAAGCTCCGGTCCTCGTGCTCCACGATGTTTTCCGGCGCGAGCGGCCGGGTAAAGCTGGGCCAGCCGGTGCCGGATTCGAACTTGTCGGTGGAGCTGAACAGCGGCTCGCCGGAGACGATGTCCACATAGATGCCCGGCTTCTTGTTGTCCCAGTATTTGTTCTCGAAGGGCGGCTCGGTGCCGTCCTTCTGGGTCACTTTGTATTGCACCGGCGTCAGCCGTTCGCGGAGAGTCTTGTCGTCCGGCTTGGCGTAGGTTTTGGCGGAGGCGGAATCCTCCCCGCCGGCGGATTCGCCGCCGGATTCGGCCGCCGGCGTCCCCGCGATGGGCTTCACGGCGTTCTTTTCCGGCCCCCAGTATTCGGCGATGAACTGGTCCCGCCCGGAGCCGGACCGATACATTTTGTACCGGAGCGAACTCTTCCGGTAGTAGTCCTGATGATAGTCCTCGGCCGTGTAAAATTTGGAAAACGGAAGGATTTCCGTCACCACCGGCTTTTCGAACCGGCCGGAGGCGTCCAGCGCGGCCTTGGAGGCTTCGGCGGCCTTCCGCTGCTCCTCGTCGTGGTAGAAGATGGCGGTTCGATACTGCCGCCCCCGGTCCACGAACTGGCCGCCGTCGTCGGTGGGGTCGATGTGCCGCCAGAAAACGCCCAGGACCTCCGGATAGGAAATCTTTTGGGGATCGTAGTGGACCTGCACGGCTTCCACGTGGCCGGTGGCGCCCCCGGCCACCTCCTTGTAGGTCGGATTTTTCTCGGGTCCGCCGGTGTAGCCGGAGACCACCTCCACCACGCCGTCAACTTTTTCCAGGTCCGCTTCCACGCACCAAAAACAGCCGCCGGCGAAGGTCGCGGTTTTCGTTTCGACGTCGCTCATATTTGCATCCTTTGCCGCCTCCGTGCCCGGATACCAGATGCCGGCCACGAAGAGGGCGGTTGCGATTCCCAGCAGAATGGTTCGATTCAGGGTCATGGCAACCCCTCCTTGCAATCGGGTGGATGTTCGCCCGGCACAGTCGTCCGGGACGGACGATCCTTACGGGAAATGTCAAACCGACAGAATCATCCCGTGGCCTTCCGCCGCCCGGCCCACCCGCTCCGCGGCGCGACCCTTGGCAAGCCGGCCGATGAATTTTGGATTCAAAAACATATACTTTCGGAGGCTTCAAATCGAGGTTTTCGA
>JBKHDD010000087.1:0-19623 GCA_046541515.1 Desulfococcaceae bacterium | reverse complement strand
GATGAATCTTGATCTCTTCAATCCGATGGAGCGTTTCCGCCGTGAAATAGGTTTCGCCGCAATGGGGACATCGAATCGCCGGGATTTTTTCGACGACCAAGAGATTTTGCCCCTGGCCGTAGGTTCGGGTTACATGCCGCACCCGGGCTCCTTCTTGTCCGCAAATATCGCAGATCATCCCCGTTTCATCCATGGAAAATTTTGATTTTATTTGTAAAAAAAAGTAAAAAACCCCACGCTCCCCCAAAAAAAAATCGGAAGAAACTCTCGCCAACCTTAGGCGATTGGCAATTTGGAAAACATTCTGAATCGACGAGTACAACTCGTCGCTCCCAGGACCGGGCGGCGCAATGAAGGCAAAGGATATTGTAAACGGAGGGAATCCGGCGGGACAAGGATTATTTCGGGGAGAGGTGGAAGCCACCGCCAGAGGAGGCGGCAAAGGACGGAAAAAAACGAAACGGGGAACGTTTACCGCCCCGTATGCCCAAACCCCCCGTCCCCCCGGGCGGAGTCGTCCAACTGATCGACTTCCCGGACGTCCACGCGGGCCACGGGGGCGACGATCAGTTGGGCGATGCGGTCGCCGCGAAGGAGGGTGTAGGGGCGGCGGCCGAGGTTGACGAGGGCCACCTGGATTTCGCCGCGATAGTCGGCGTCGATGGTGCCGGGGGCGTTGACCACGGTGACGGCGTTGCGGACGGCCAGGCCGCTTCGGGGCCGGATCTGGGCCTCGTAGCCCGGGGGAACCGCCACGGCGAAGCCGGTGGGAACCAGCACCACCTCCCCGGGAGGCAGCACCCGCTCGCCGGCGACCGCCGCGCACAGGTCCATCCCCGCCGCGCCGTCGGTCATGTACCGAGGCAAAGGCAGGTCGCCGTCCACGTCGGGCCGAACGCGCCGACATTTCAGCAGGGGCGTCACGGTTTCATCCCCGATTTCATCGCCTGGGTTCATCCCTTGGCCAGCAGCTCTCTGTAGGCGTCGGCGTTCCCGTCCGGTCCCAGAATGGTCAGCGCGGCCCGGGCCGGATTGAACAGGTCCCCGGCCAGTTGCCGTATCTCCTCCACCGTCACCGCCTCGATCCGCTCGATCACCGTCTCCAGCGGAACAAAATCCCCGAAGTGGATCTCGTTCTGGGCCAGCCGAACCATGGCGTTGTCAACGCTTTCGGCGGAAAGCAGCAGACCGCCCTTGGTGAACTCCTTGGCGTCCCGCAACTCGGCCGGGTCCACCGGCGCGTCCCGAAACCGGGCCAACTCCGCCAGGATCAGTTCCAGCGCCTCTCGGCCCTTTTCCGGACTGGTCCCCACGTAGACGCCGCTGGTTCCGGCGTCCTCGTAGGAACCCATGAAGGAGTAGACCGAATAGGCCAGTCCCCGCTTTTCCCGGATTTCCTGAAAAAGGCGGGAACTCATGTTGCCGCCCAGAATGGTGTTGAGCAGGGAGGCGGCGTAGCGACGGGGATCGGTGGCGGAGATGCCCGGCGTTTCCAGGCAAAGGTGAATCTGGCCCAGGGCCCGTTCGTTGGGAAACACGCCGGAACGTCCGCCGGGCCGCCCCCGGTCGGGAAAGCCGTTGCCCGATTCGATCGCCCCGAAGGCGTCGGCAAACTGGGCCACCAGCCGGTCGTGGTCCACGTTGCCGGCGGCGGAGATGAGAATCCGGTCGGGCTGATACAGCCGGCCGAAAAAGGCTTTCAGCGCGTCGGAATCGAAGCGGAGGACGTTTTCCCGGGAGCCGGTGATGGGGCGGCCCAGGGCGTGGTCGTCCCAGAAGGCCGCTTCCGCCAGCACGTGGATAAACTCCTCGGGGCTGTCCTCCACCATCTCGATTTCCTGGAAGATCACCGGACGCTCCCGCTCCACCTCGGCGGGGTCGAACACCGAATTCAGAAAAATGTCCGCCAGAATGTCCGCCGCCGTGTCCAGGTGGGCGTCCATCACCTTGGCATGGTAACAGGTGGTTTCCATGCCGGTAAAGGCGTTGGAATGGCCCCCGATGGCGTCGAACGCCTTGGCGATGTCGAAGGCGGACCGCCGGGCCGTCCCCTTGAAAATCATGTGCTCGATGAAGTGGGACAGCCCGTTCTCGTCCGCCGCCTCGTCGCGGGCGCCCACGTTCACCCAAACGCCCAGGGAAACGGACCGCACGGAGGAAATCCGTTCGGACAGGATGCGGACTCCGTTTCCCAGGGCGGTCTTTTCAGCCATTCTTTTCTTCTTCCAGAACCGCCTTGCGGCTCAGCCGAATCTTGCCGTCCCGGCTGATCTCCAGCACCTTCACCCGCAGGTCGTCGCCTTCCTTCACCACGTCGGTCACCTTGCCCACCCGCTTGGTGTCGAGCTGGGAAATGTGGACCAGTCCGTCGGTGCCGGGCAGAATCTGGACGAAGGCCCCGAAATCGGTGGTCTTGACCACCTTGCCCTCGTAGATTTCGCCCACCTCCGGCTCGGCCGTCAGCGCCTGAATCTGGCGGATGGCCGCGTCGCACTCTTCCTGGGTGGCGGCGGCGATCTTCACCGCGCCGGAGTCGTCCACTTCCAGGCGAGTGTTGGTTTCGTTCTGGATCGCCCGGATCACCTTGCCGCCCGGTCCGATGATGTCCCGAATCTTGTCGGGATTGATCATGATGGTGGTGACCTTGGGCGCGTAGGGCGAAATGTCCTTGCGCGGCTCCGCGATGGTCTCGGCCATCCGGTCCAGAATGTGAAGCCGACCGAGGCGGGCCTGCTCCAGCGCCTTTTCCACGATGTCCCGGGACAGCTCCAGAATTTTGATGTCCATCTGGATGGCGGTGATGCCGTCGCGGGTGCCGGCCACCTTGAAGTCCATGTCGCCGGTGTGGTCCTCGTCGCCCAGGATGTCGGTGAGGACCGCCACCTGGTCGCCTTCCTTGACCAGCCCCATGGCGATGCCGGAAACCGGCGCCGTGATGGGCACCCCGCCGTCCATGAGGGCCAGGATGCCGGAACAGACCGTGCCCATGGAGGAGGAGCCGTTGGACTCCAGCACCTCGGAAACCACCCGGATGGTGTAGTCGAACACCTCCGGCGGCGGCAGCACCGCCGCGATGGCCCGGGTGGAAAGCCCGCCGTGGCCGATGTCCCGTCGGCTGGGGCCCATGAACCGCTTCACCTCGCCCACCGAAAACGGGGGAAAATTGTAGTGAAGCATGAAGCGCTTGTTCTCCTCGCCGGAGAGCGTCTCCACCCGCTGCTCGTCCTGGCCGGAGCCGATGGTCATGGTGGCCAGCACCTGGGTTTCCCCCCGGGTGAAGAGCGCGCTGCCGTGGGGCCGGGGCAGAATGCCGGTTTCGCAGGCGATGGGCCGAACCTCGTCGAAGGCCCTTCCGTCGATGCGGCGGCCCTCCTCCAAAATCATCCGGCGGCAGATATCCTTCTGGATTTTGCCGAGGATGCCCATGACCTCGCCGCGGCGTTCGGCGTAGTCCTCGCCCAGGCCCTCGAAGATATCCTGCTTGATCTGGCGCAGGGTCCCGTTTCGCTCCATCTTTTCCGGGATGGTCACCGCCTCGCGAATGCGGTCGGCGGCGGCCTCCTTCAGCCGTTCGGCCAGGGCTTCGTCGGTTTCCGGCGCCTCGTAGGTCCGCTTGACCTTGCCCGCGGCGTCCTTCAATTTTTTCTGCAACTCGATGATGGGCTGGACCGCCTCGTGGCCGCGATAGATCGCCTCGACCATGTCGGCCTCGGTGGCCTGCTTCGCGCCGCCCTCCACCATCACGATTCCGGTTTCGGAGCCGGCCACGATGACGCTGAGGTCCGATTCCTCCCATTCCGGAAGGAACGGATTGACCCGCCATTCTCCGTTGATCCGGCCCATGCGCACCGCGGCGATGGGGCCGGCGAAGGGGATGTCGGAAATCTCCAGAGCGGCCGAGGCGCCGATCACGGCCAGCATGTCGGGATCGTTTTCCCGGTCCATGGAGAGGACCGTGGCGATCAGCTGGATTTCATTCCGCCAGTCTTTGGGAAAAAGGGGCCGGATGGGCCGGTCGATGAGCCGGGCGGTGAGGGTTTCCTTTTCGCTGGGGCGGCCGATCTCCCGACGGAAATAGTTGCCGGGAATCCGGCCCGCGGCGTAGATTTTTTCCTGGTATTCCACCGTCAGGGGAAGAAAATCCATACCCGGCCGGGCTTCGTTGGCCGCGACCACGGTGACCAGCACGATGGTCTCGCCGTACTGGACCACCGCCGAGCCCGAGGCCTGCTTGGCCAGTTTGCCGGTCTGTATGCTTAAGGGGCGTCCCCCGATGTCTGCCGTCAATGTCAGTTCCATATTCCTTCTCCGCATAAATGAAGGCGGCCCTCCGCGCGGAAGGCCGGTCCGCCGACGGCAATCCGTCGGGACCGGCGGGCCGAAACGCGGGGCCGCCGGGACGCGGGCGTCTTATCGACGAAGCCCGAGCGTCTGAATGATGGAGCGGTACCGTTGCACGTCCTTGTTCTTCACGTAGTTCAGCAGTCGGCGTCGCTGCCCGACGAGCATTAACAGGCCGCGTCGGGAGTGGTGATCCTTCTTGTGGGTCTTGAGGTGCTCGGTCAGATAGGTGATCCGATGGGTCAGCAGACCGATCTGGACCTCCGGCGAGCCGGTGTCGCTTTCATGCAGTTTGAATTTGTCGATCAATTCCCGTTTTTCACTGGTTGAAAAAGCCACGTCACCCTCCTGTCGGTGAAAAAAATAAGTAAATTCCGTATGGTTTGGTATCCGGTTTCGCGAAAATCCGTCCGTCGAAACGGAAGAAACCGGCCGGCAACGCCGATTCCCGTCCCGAAGGGCCCCTTCATACCGCCGTTTCGCGCCCGAACACAACCCTAATTGTCGTTCCGCGTCCCGGGCGCCGCCAGAACGCAGTCGTATGCGTATTTTTGGTCCATTTCCCGCCGCAGCACGGCCAGCATCCGACCGTCCGGGGCCAGCACTTGAAGGTGGCCCCCCTCGTCGGCCGTCGCGCCGGGCAGGTCCGCCGCCGTGAGCGGATTGCCGTGCAAAATCCGCCGGGCCAACGCCTCGTCGGCCCGGAAAACCGGCAACGGAAGCGCCTCGGCCATGTGGATCATCGCCGAGGAAAGCCGTCCCGCCTCGGTCAGCTCCGCCAGCCCCTCCAGGGCGACCGCCCGGTCCAGGGTCAGGCCGCCCGAGGCGGTGCGCCGCAGGGCGGAAAGATGCGCGCCCGGCCCCAGGCGTCGGCCGACGTCCACGGCCAGGGTCCGGATGTAGGTGCCGGCGGAGCAGGTCACCGTAAAATCGATTTCGGGAGGACGAATCTCCTTCACCGCCAGCTCGCGCACCGCGACCCGCCGGGGCGGCTTTTGGACCGGCTTTCCCTTTCGCGCCAATCGATACAGCGGCACCCCCTCGTGCTTGAGGGCCGAATAGGCCGGAGGCTCCTGGGAAAAAGTTCCCCGAAACGGAGCAAAGGCCGCTTCGATCTCGTCCGGAGTCAGGGGCGGAACCGGCCGTTCCGCCGTAACCGTTCCGGTGCGGTCCTGGGTGTCGGTTTCCACGCCCAGCCGCAGAGTGGCCGCGTATTGCTTGTCCCCTTCCAGAAAAAACCGGCTCAACCGGGTGGCCCGCCCCAGGCAGCAGACCAGCAGACCCGTGGCGAACGGGTCCAGGGTGCCGGTGTGGCCGGCCTTGCGGGCCCCGGTCAGCCGCTTGACCCGGTTCAGGGCGGCGGCCGAACTGATTCCGGCGGGCTTGTCCAGCAACAGCAGGCCGTCGGGGTCACGTCCCATAGCTCTGGCGGCGGTTCCGCCGCCCCTCCAGCCAGCCCAAAATGTCGGCCTTGAGGCCCGCCGCGGTCCCCCGGGCGGAAAAGCCGGCCGCCCGCCGGTGGCCGCCCCCGCCAAAGTCCGAGGCCAGCGCGGCCACGTCCACCCGCCCGTCGGACCGCAGACTCACGTTGAGCCAACCGTTCCGGTCCGGCTCCTCGGCGGCCGGCGGCTCCTGAATCAGCACCGCCACCTCCACGTCCCGGATCCGCTTGGCGTAGTTGATGATGCCGTCGATGTCTTCGGTCTGGGTGCCGGTTTCGGCGAACATGTCCCGGGTCAGGGTCATGAAGGACCAGCGGCCGTCGGGGCTGATTTCCAGAGAATCCAGCGCCAGGTTCAGCAGCTTGATCCGGCCCAGGGAATAGGAACCGTACACCCGCTTGGCCACCCGGTAGGGCTCCACGCCGCGCGCCACCATCTCGTTGCAGATGGAAAAGGCCGCCTGGTTGGTGTTGGCAAAGCGGAAGGAGCCGGTGTCGGTGAAAATCCCGGTGTAAATCGCCGTGGCCATGGCCGGGTCGATGGCCACCCCCATCGCCTTGACCAGCCGGTAGATCATCTCGGCGGTGGCGCAGGCGGCGGTATCGATCCAATGCAGATCGCCGAAACGGGTATTGGTGACGTGGTGATCCACGTTGATCACCATGGGCACCCGGCGGATCAACTCCGCACCGGTCTCCCCGACCCGCGATAGATCGCTGCAGTCCAGCACCAGGGCGGCGTCGTAGGCCTCCGGCGGGGCCAGACGCCGGCGAATCCGATCCGCGCCGGGCAGAAACCGGTAGACCGCCGGAATTCGGCTTTCGTTGTACAGGGCGACCCGTTTTCCCAGGGATTCCAGGGCCAGGGCGGCCGCCACCAGGGCGCCCACGGCGTCCCCGTCCGGATGGACGTGGGAGGTCACCAGAATTCGGCTACTCTTCCTCAGGCGGTGTGGAATCAGTTCGTTCATCGGATTTCAGCGATTTGAGCACCGCTTCGATTCGTTCTCCGTAATCGAAGGACGTGTCGTAAAAAAACCGGAGTTCCGGCAAATACCGAAGGTCCAACTCCCGCGCCAGCGTCCGCTTGATAAATCCCCGGGCCTTTTCGAAGCCCTCCGCCGCGCCCTCGGCCCGGGCGGCGCCGCCGGTTGGGGCAAAGTAGACCCGGGCCGTCTTGAGGTCGCGGGAGGGCGACACGCCGGTGATCAGCACCCCCTCCAGCCGGGGGTCCTTGATCTCCCGTCTCAGGATGTCCGAAAGGGCCTCCCGAATCAGCGTGGCCACCCGATCCGCGCGCGCGAAGGGTTTCATAGGTTGATGATCTCCAGGTCCGTTTCCACGATTTCGGCGAGGCCGAGTTCCTCGGCCATGTTGAACATCTTGTCCAGTTTGGCGTTGACCCGGGCCCGGTCGTTGCCGACCACGGAAAAACCGATTTCCGCCCGCTGGTAGATTTCGTTGGCGCCCACCTCGGCCACCGCCGCGTTAAAATGGTTCCGCATCCGGGCAATGATCGACTTGACCACCTTGCGCTTGCCCTTGAGGGAACGACAGTCATGAATTCGAAATGTGATGATGCCGACGCCCACCACCATGGCACGCCCCTTCCGTCGGCCGGTCTACAGCTCCGGCCGGATCTCCTCCAGATAGAAGCATTCGATCACGTCGCCGACCTTGATGTCGTTGTAATTCTCCACGCCGATGCCGCATTCGTAGCCGGATCGGACCTCCTTCATGTCGTCCTTGTACCGTTTCAGGGAGGAGATGGTGCCCTCGTGGATGATGACGCCGTCCCGAACCAGCCGAATCCTGCGGCCCCGCTCGATCTTGCCGTCGGTGACGTAGCAGCCGGCGATGGTCCCCACCTTGGGCACGTGGAAGGTCTGGCGCACTTCGGCCATGCCCAAGACACGCTCCTCGTAGGTGGAGTCCATCATGCCGACGATGGCGTCCTTCACGTCCTTGATGACGTTGTAGATGACGTTGTAGAACCGCATGTCCACGGCCTCTTCGTTGGCCATCGCCTGCACCTTGGCGCTGGGACGGACGTTGAAGCCGATAATGATGGCGTCGGAGACCGCCGCCAGGGAGACGTCGGACTCGGTCACGGTTCCGGTGGCGGAGTGGATCACCTGAATGTTGACCTCTTCGTTGGACAGCTTGGTCAAGGAATCGGCAAGGGCCTCGATGGAGCCCTGGACGTCGGCCTTGAGGATGACGTTCAGATCCTTGACCTCGCCCTGTCTCATCTGCTCGAAGAGGCTGTCCAGGCTGATCCGGCTGCTCTTGGCCAACTCCACGTTCCGCTGTTTCTGGAGCCGATGCTCGCTGACCTGCTTGGCGGCCCTGTCGTCCTCCAGACCCACCAGCTCGTCGCCCGCGCCGGGCACGCCGGAAAGGCCCAAAATCGCCACCGGGTCGGAGGGGCCTGCCTTGTCCACGTTTTCGCCCAGGTCGTTGAGCATGGCCCGGACCTTGCCGTGATGAACGCCGCAGACCACCGCGTCTCCGGTGCGCAGGGTCCCTTCCTGGATCAGGATGGTGGCCACCGGGCCCCGGCCGGCGTCGAGCTGGGCCTCCACCACGTAGCCAAGGGCGTGCTTGTCCGGATTGGCCTTCAGTTCCAGCACGTCGGATTGCAGCAGAATCATCTCCAGCAGCTCCTCGATGCCCATGGCCTGCTTGGCCGACACCCGGACGAAAATGGTGTCGCCGCCCCAGTCCTCGGGCACCAGCCCCTGCTCGGAGATTTCCCGCAACACCCGCTCGGGATCGGCGCCGGCCTTGTCCATCTTGTTGACGGCGACGATGATCGGCACGCCGGCGGCCTTGGCGTGGTTGATGGCCTCGACGGTCTGGGGCATGACGCCGTCGTCGGCCGCCACCACCAGGACCACGATGTCGGTGACGGTGGCGCCCCGGGCCCGCATGGAGGTGAAGGCCTCGTGACCCGGCGTGTCCAGAAAGGTGATCCGCCGGTCGTTGATTTCCA
Organism: Desulfococcaceae bacterium; assembly: GCA_046541515.1. Lineage (GTDB taxonomy): Bacteria > Desulfobacterota > Desulfobacteria > Desulfobacterales > Desulfococcaceae > CAYFVR01. The sequence goes on along the minus strand of JBKHDD010000087.1, from coordinate 10,846 downwards.
CGCTGTAGGCGCCGATGTGCTGGGTGATGCCGCCGGCCTCGCCCTCGGTGACCCGGGTTTTCCGGATGACGTCCAACAGCGAGGTCTTGCCGTGGTCGACGTGGCCCATGATGGTGACCACCGGCGGCCGCTGCACCTGCTTTTCCGGATCCTCTTCCTTGTCCACCTTGAGAATGGCGTCCTCTTCGAAGGCCGCCTTCTCCACCTCGTAGCCGAACTCCGAGGCCACCAGGGCCGCGGTGTCGTAGTCGATGGTCTGGTTGACCGTGGCCATGACGCCCAGCATCATCAGCTTTTTGATCATCTCGTTGGCCTTGATGCCCATCCGTTTGGCCAGCTCGGAGAGGATGATGGCCTCGTCCACCTTGATTCGGCGCTTGATGGCCTTGGGCGTGGTAATCTGGGTCTTCTGGGGCTTGACGCCCTTCTGGCCCTTGCCCTTGGCGGCGCCCTTCTTTCCCTTCCGGGATTTCTTGCCGTACAGCTCGGACCCGTCCACAACCTCCTTGCGCTTGAAGGAGATTTTCTTTTTGGCCCACCGGTCGCTGGGCCCGTCTTCGGCGGGTCCGCTCCGGCGCTTCTTGCCGGGCGCGGCGTCGGCACTCGCCGCCGGCGTCTCCACCGGCGCGGAATCGGGCGCGTCGGAGAACGGCGCCGGCGGGGCTTCGTCGGGATCCGGCAGGCTGATGATCTTGGCCGGCGTGTCCTTGTCCTTTTCCTTCTTGCCCCGTTTCTTCCGCTTGCCCCGCTTTTCAATTTTGGCGTCGCCCTCGGTCTTCTCGGGTTCCGTATCGGATTCGGTGCGTTCGGGCGTTTCCGCTTCCACGGGTTCGGCCTCCGGTGTGGGCGCGGCGTCCTGGGCCGAAGCCTCTTCCGTCGCCTGGGTTTCGGTTTCGGCGGGAGCGGCCTCCGCCGAGGCTTCGGCGCTCTCCTCGGCGGATTTCGCCGCTTCGGTCGGCGCTTCCGTCTCGGCCGCGGGCGCTTCCGCCGTCGTTTCCGGCTCCGTCTCGGGCGTTCCGTCTTCGGCGGACGGCCCGGTCTCGGTCGGTTCCGCCGGTTCGGCCGGCGGGGTCGGTTCCTCGGGCTGGGACGGCGGCTGGATGATCCGGGCCCGGTCAAAGCTTTCCTGGGCGCGGGGTTTCCGTTTGACCGGTTCCGGCTCCGGTTCCGATTTCGCCGTTTCGACTTCGGAGGCTTCCGCCGCCGCTTCTTCCGGCGTGGCCTCTTCCGTCGGGGTTTCGGCGGTTTCCGCCGTTTTGGCGGGCGCTTCGGCCGTTTCCTCGGCGGCCTCGACTTCCGCCGGTTCGGGTTCCGGCTTTCGCCTCCGCTTGCGAATCACCGCGGGCTTGACCCGGGCCGCATCCACCGCGTCTCCCTTTTTCTTCCCCGCCAGATTCGACTTGATTTTGGCGACCGTGGCGTCGTCCAGGGAGCTCATATGGCTGCTGACGACGATGTCCATGTCGCTGATCTTGTCGAGGAGCGCCTTGTTCTTCATGTTCAGATCTTTGGCAAGCTCATAGACTCTCATCTTTGCCATGCGTACCCCCTATCGACCCCATCGCGGCAAAAGAAACGCGGCGCGCGGCCCGTTTCCCGCGAAATGTTAACATTACCGGTGCTCCGCCGGATTTTCGTCGGCGGACGTTTCTCCGGGCTCCAATGCGCCCGATTCGGAGGCGTCCGTCTCTTCCGGCGTTTCGGAGGCCGGGACCGAATCGCCCCCGTCTTCGGCCGGGCTCTCGCCAGCCGCCGCTTCCGTCGCGACCTCCTCCGGGGCGTCCCCGGTCTCCTCGGCGTCTTCTTCGCCGGAGGGAGACGCCTCCGCCGCTTCGGCGACCGTTTCCGCGTCTCCCTCCCCGTCAGCTTCCCCCCCGGCAGCTTCCCCCTCGGCGGCTTCGGCCTCGCGGTCCGCCTCGTCGGCCTCCGCCAATTCCTCGCCCGCATCGCCGGCCCCGACCGCTTCCGTCTCCGCCGCTTCCATTTCCTCCACCAAGGCCCGGGCCTCCAAGATGAGCGACTCCGCCTCTTCCTGGGTCAGATCCCGGACCGCCAGCAAATCTTCCACCGCGGCGCCGCCGATCTCTTCGGCGGAGTAAAAGCCCTGCTCGTACAAGGCGTCGGCCAGACGGATGCCGACGCTGGGCAGTTCCAAAAGCGAGTTGTAACCGGCGCGCATCACTTCGCTGTAACTCGATTCGCTCTTGACATCAAGCCGCCACTTGGTGAGCCGGGAGGCCAGCCGAACGTTGACCCCGGCCTTGCCGATGGCGGCGGCCAGGTCCGCGTCTTCGACGATGACCTCCATGGACCGGTTTTCCTCGTCGATGATGACGCGGGAAATCTGGGCCGGCGACAGCGCGTTGCAGACGAAGCGGGCCGGGTCCACGTGCCAGGGCACGATGTCGATCTTTTCGTCCCGCAACTCTTCCACCACGGTTTTGATGCGGTTTCCCTTCACGCCCACGCAGGCGCCCACCGGATCGATGTCGGAATCGGCCGAGGAAACGGCGACCTTGGATCGATTGCCGGCCTCGCGAGCCACCTCGACGATGTTCACGATGCCCTCGCCGACTTCGGGAACCTCGGTCCGCAGCAGGCAGGTCAGAAAATCGGGATGGGTGCGGGACAAGACGACCTGAGGCCCGTAGGTGTCGCTCCGAACGTCCAGGATGTAGGCCCGAATCCGGTCGCCCCGTTTGTAGCGATCCCGGGGAGACTGCTCCCGGGCGGGCAGAATGGCTTCCAGGTGGCCGAGATTCACGATGATGTTGCCCCGCTCGGGCCGCTGGACGATGCCGTTGATGATCTCGCCCTTCCGATTGATGTAGGCGTCGTAGACGGCGTCCCGCTCCGCGTCCTTCATCTTTTGGATGATGACCTGTTTGGCGGACTGGGCGGCGATCCGGCCGAAGTGGGTGGTGTCCATCTTGTAGCCAAGGCTGTCCCCCAGCTCGCATTCCGGATCCATTTGGAGGCCGTCCTCCAGACTGATCTCCAGCTCCGGGTCCTCCACCGTCTCCACGACTTCCTTGAACTGGAAGACTTCGATTTCGCCAATATCCTCGTTGTATTTGACCTCGATGTCGATCCGGTTACCGTATTTTTTCTTCGCCGCGGATTTTAACGCTTCTTCCACCGCCCGGACGAGGATATGGCTCTCGATCCCCTTGTCCCGGCTGATCTGATCAATCACGCGTTTGATGTCGGGTATCAGCATCCGTTTTCTCCATTATAATTGACCAGGCGGGCGCGAAGGATGTCGTCCATCGAAATCCGGACGGTTCCCTCCCGCACCTGGAGAACCACGGCGTCGTCGACCATTCCTTGCAACACCCCCTTGAACTGGCGGCGGCCGTCCCGGGGACGGACGGTGCGGATGGTCGCCTCGTGGCCCTTGAAGCGGTCGAAATCGGCCGGAAGGCCCAGCGGCCGGTCCACGCCGGGAGAAGAGACCTCCAGATGATACGGCCCCTCGGTTTCGAGATGAACGTCCAGCAGATCTCCGAGTTGTCGGCTGGCGTGGACGCAGTCGTCCAGGGTCACGCCGCCCGGCCGGTCGATGTACAGCCGCAATACCCGCCCCCGGGTCTCCCGCTGGTACTCCACATGCACCAGTTCCAGGCCCTCCGCGGCGCATACCGGTTCGGACAGCGTCCGGACGGTGGCGGCCACGGCCCGGTCCCGCTTCAATGCCGGGTCCACGAACTCGCCGCCACTCGGGCCGCCATCCAAATTCTTTTTGTTTTTCGCTGTTTGCGGGGTCTTTCGCGGGCTCATTTCCGGCTCCCCGGTTTTGGGCAATAAAAAAACGGGCCGCCGCCCGTTTTTGTTTGACCTTTTATTTTTCGTTTGGTGGATGGAGGAAAATTACGTGCGCATCACCAAGCAACCAGAGGGATTCGGTGAAGGGCGTCGAAACATCCAGCGCCCAGACGGAACCATAAAAGGCCTGCCGCCTGAACATCAGGCGGACGAGCGACGAAAAAATGGAGCGGGCAACGAGGCTCGAACTCGCGACCCCAAGCTTGGGAAGCTTGTGCTCTACCAACTGAGCTATGCCCGCCCATTCGGAGGAGGAAATTACGACAATTCGAAAATCTTGTCAACCGATTTTGCGGAAGGAACGGATTTCAAGGGTTTTCAGCTCGGATGAAGTCGCAATCTGTCCCGATCCCCGGCCGAGGCGCTCCGGCTGCGGACGATAGCGGCCGCCGAACGGCGATCGCTCAGGAGACGTTCCCGGCCAGAATCCAATCCGCAGCGCCGGCGAGGTCGTCGGCCACGTGCTGAAGGAGGCCGCCCTCTGGCCCGCCGTCCCCCAGCAGACGGGGGGCGTGGGCGCGGCCGTTGCCGGTGCGGACCAGAATCCGCTTCCCCACGCCCGCCGCCCGGCCGCAGCGGACGTCCCGCTCGCTGTCGCCCACCAGACAGGAGGCGGCGGGATCGATGCCGTGTTCGGCGACGGCCCGTTCCACCAGACCGGGCAGCGGCTTTCGGCAGTCGCACCCGTCGTCGGGATGATGGGGACAGAAATAGACGCCGTGGATTTCCCCCCCGGCCCGCCGGACCGCCGCCGCCATCCGACGGTGCATGTCCCTAAGATCCGAAAGCGAGATGAATCCCCGGGCGACGCCGGACTGGTTGGTGACCACCACCACCTTCAGCCCCGCCCGGCAAAGGCGAACAATCGCCTCCCGGCTGCCGGGAAGAAAGTGGAACTCGCGCCACCCCTTGATGTAGGCCGCGGAGTCGGCGTTGATCACGCCGTCCCGATCCAAAAAGACGGCTCTGCGGGCGGCGGGCGAAAAGGAGTCGGCCATGGCGGTTCCGGAAAAACGGGTTCTCGCGGATTTTTGGGAAGGCGGCCTCAGTCCGCGGCGATGGTGAACGCGTCGGGAAAGCCCCGCCGTCGGAGCATGACCTCGTACGTTTCGGCCTTTTCCAGCGTGGGAATCCGACCGACCAGCACCCGGTGGAAGGTTTGGCGTCGGTCGGGACAATACAGCTCCCGGACATCGGCGGCGTTGTACAGCCGTTTGAGGGAGGCGGCCAACCGTTCGGCGTTGGTCCGCTCTCCAAACGCGCCGACCTGAATGGTGAAGGGACCGGGCTCCAGGGTGGCCACCTGGGGGAGCGGCGCTCCGGGCCGGGGCGGGGTCACCCCGACGGCCACCACCTCCACCGGCGCGGTGCCGGGAACGTCCACCCCCAGCCGCTTGGCCGCGGCGTAGGAAAGGTCGATCACCCGCCCCCGCACGAACGGGCCGCGGTCGTTGATCCGAACGTCCAAGGTTCTTCCGTTGTCCAGATTGCGGACCCGGACCACCGTGCCCAAAGGCAGAATCTTGTGAGCCGCGGAAATCTGGTGCATGTCGTAAATTTCGCCGTTGGAGGTGCGCCGGCCGTGGAACGGTTCGCCGTACCAGGAGGCGAGACCCCGCTGCCGGAATCCGTCCGCGGAGGCCAGCGGCTGATACCAGCGGCCCAGCACTTTGTAGGGCCGGGGCCGCTCGGCGGAGGGTTTCCGGGGCGGCGTGGGCCGGGAAACCCGACGCTGGGGGGACGGCGAGGGAGACGGCGCCGGAGGCGCGGCGCATCCAAACAGAAAAACGGCCGCCGTCAACCCCAAAATCGCGGCGGGGACTCGGGAGAACCGGGGAAACCGTTCGACGCGGCGAGCGGCGCCCATGGCTATTTCTCCAACGCCAGGCTGAGCACGTCCATCATCTTGTCCAGGAAGTGGAACTCGACCTCCTTTTGGACCTTTTTGGGAATGTCCTCCAGGTCCTTTTCGTTCCACTTGGGCAACAGCACCGTCTTGATGCCCGCCCGGTGGGCCGCCAGCACCTTTTCCTTGATGCCGCCCACCGGCATCACCTGCCCGCGAAGGGTGATTTCGCCGGTCATGGCCAGGTCCTTTTTGATGGTCCGGCCGGTGACCAGCGAAGTCAGCGCCGTCAGCATGGTGACGCCGGCCGAGGGGCCGTCCTTGGGGATGGCGCCGGCCGGGATGTGGATGTGAATGTCGTGGGTGTTGAAAAATTCGTCGTCGATCTTGAGCTTTTTGGCGTTGGCCCGCACGAAGCTCATGGCGGCCCGGGCCGATTCCTTCATCACGTCGCCCAGTTGGCCGGTGAGAATCATCTGCTTCTGGCCCGGCATGGCGGTGGCCTCGATGAACAGAATCTCGCCGCCGGCCTGGGTCCAGGCCAGCCCGGTGGCCACCCCCGGCGTCTGGATCCGGGACTTGGTCTCGGAGGTAAAGCGGATGGGCCCCAGGAACTTGGGCACGTTGACCACCTTCACCGACACCGACTCCACCTCTTCGGCGGCGATCTTGGCGGCCACGCCCCGGCAAATGGAGGCGATCTCCCGCTCCAGATTCCGCAGCCCGGCCTCCCGGGTGTAGCCGTTGATGATCAGCTTGACCGCGCCCCGGGTGAAATTGATCATTTCGGCATTCAGGCCGTGGGCCTTGCGCTGACGGGGAATGAGGTACCGATTGGCGATTTTTATCTTGTCGTCGTCGGTGTAGCCCAGCATCTGGATCACTTCCATTCGGTCCCGCAGCGCCGGCGGGATGGTGTCCAGGATGTTGGCGGTGGTGATGAACATCACCTTGGAGAGGTCAAAGGAGACGTCCAGGTAATGATCGGAAAAGGTGGCGTTCTGCTCGGGGTCCAGCACCTCCAGCAGCGCCGAGGAGGGATCGCCCCGGAAATCGCTGCCCACCTTGTCGATTTCGTCCAGCATGAAAATGGGGTTGTTGGACTCGGCCCGCCGGATGCCCTGGATGATCCGGCCCGGCATGGCGCCCACGTAGGTCCGCCGATGCCCCCGAATTTCCGCCTCGTCCCGCACGCCGCCCAGGGAGATGCGGATGAATTTCCGCCCCATGGCCCGGGCCACCGATCGGCCCAGGGAGGTCTTCCCGGTGCCGGGAGGGCCCACCAGACAAAGGATGGGGCTTTTGGAATTGGGATTGAGCTTTCGGACCGCCAGCTGCTCGATGACCCGCTTTTTGGGTTTTTCCAGTCCGTAGTGGTCTTCGTCCAAAATTTTCCTGGCCTTTTTGATGTCCAGGGTGTCCTTGGTGCTCTCGTCCCAGGGCAGCGAGGTGATCCAGTCGAGATAGGTGGTGGCCACGGTGTATTCCGCGGACGACGGGTGCATGCGGGCCAGCCGGTTCAGTTCCCGTTCGGCTTCCTTCCGGGCCTCCTCGGGCAAATTTCTTTCCTGAACCTTGGTCCGATATTCCTCGATTTCGACCTGCTCGTCCTCTTTTTCGCCCAGCTCCTCCTTGATGGCCTTGAGCTGCTCGCGCAGATAGTATTCCCGCTGGCGCTTGTCCATGTCGCCCTTGACCTGGGTCTGAATCTTGTTGCCCAGCTCCAGAATTTCCAGCTGGTAGGCCACCAGACGAGTGACCAGCCGGAGCCGTTCCATCACGTCGATGGTTTCCAGCACCTGCTGCTTCTCCTCCAGCTTGGAATTCAGGGTGGAGGTGACCATGTCGGCCAGCATGCCCGGCTCGTCGATGGATTTGGCCATGTTCGCCAACTCTGGCGGGAGGCCGGGGGCCAGCTCCACGATTTTGGCGAACTCGTCCTTGAGCGCGGTCATCAGCGCCTGAACCTCCTTGTCCTCGGGGCTGACTTCCGGTTCGGAAACGTGCTCCACCTCGGCCCGGAAGTATCGGTTCTCCGACTCCACGAACCGTTTCACCCGAAACCGGCTGACGCCCTGCACCAGAAGCTGGGCCTTGTTTTCCTCGGTCTTGGCCATTTTCATGATCAGGGCGCTGGTTCCCATCACCGAGAGGTCCTCGTCGGGATTGGCGTCGGGCTTGATGGGTTTGTTGGCCACCAGCATACCGATGATCCGGTCGTTGGACATGGCCTCGTCCACCAGCCGGATGGATTCGGACTGCATCACCACCAGGGGCAGCACCATTTTGGGGAAAAGAACGGCGTCGAAGAGCGGAAGAATGGGAAGCGTTTCCGGCAGATTCTCCGTATTTAAATTCATCGCGGCCTGTTGTTCAGCCATGGAAACCTCCAGGGTCGGTGTTCATCCGGATTGCGAAATGAGGGGGGGCTGGGCGCGGCCCTCTGCGTGGCCGTCAGTCTTCGGTGATCGAAATCCGGTGGGTGCGCTCCTTGGGGAGCTTGGCCAGGCGGATTTTGAGCATTCCGTCGGTGTAGGAGGCCGAAACCGACTCGGTGTTGATGGGGGACGGCAAAAACAGCGTGCGCTCGAACTTGCCGCACTGAATTTCGGCCAGCCGGTAGGTGGCCTTTTCCTGGCGGGGACGGTCCACGCGACGCCCGCCGACCCGAATGGCCTTGGAATTGATCTCGATGTCCAGATCCTCCTTGTCCACCCCGGCCACCTCGGCGAGCACCACGATTTCGTCTTCGGTTTCGTAAATATCCATGGGCGGCGTCCAGGAGCACTCGGTGCAGGTGAAGCGGGGGCTTACCGACCGAAAAATATCTTCGAGATCCCGCTCGAACTTGTTGCCGAGCTGATCCAGATCCTGACCGAACCTGATCTTGATGTAGTCCATGTACGTCTCCCAGCCGTTAGGGTTTCCCGAAAACAGGTCAGACGCCGGAAAGTAACACGAGCCCCCCGTCTTGTAAAGGATTCCGGAAGGATTCAGCGGCTTTCGATGGATCGAACGTCCCCGGGAAAACCGGTTGAGTTTCCGGTTCCGATCCCGTATGGGAGGTCCCCATGAAGCCATCTCCCGCGATCCGGTTCGGAAACCTTATGCGCGCCCAGTACTTTCTTTATTTCGGGGTCCTGGGCGTCTTCCTTCCCTATTTCAACCTCTACCTTCATCAACTGGACTTTTCGGGAACGGAAATCGGAATCATTTCCGCCCTTCGCTCTCTGTGCCTGGTTCTCTTTTCGGTGCTGTGGAGCCTGGCGGCGGATCGGTACGAGGCCCGCCGCTTCTTCTACCGCCTTTGCCTGTTCGCCGCGGCGGCCATCTGGCCGCTTTATCTCGGCGTCGACGACTTCGCCGGGATGGCGGCGGTCACGCTGCTGTACGGCATTTTCTTTTCCCCGATCATTTCGTTCATGGAAGCCTTCACCCTGGACGGTCTCGGGGCGGCAAAGGGAACCTACGGCCGCATCCGACTGTGGGGCACCGTGGCGTTCATCCTCTCGGTAACGAGCCTGGGACCGGTCATCGACCGGACCGGCATCCGGATCATTCTGTGGCTGATTTTCGCGGGCGGCCTGGTCCAGGCCGTTTCGGCGCTGGCGCTTCCCCGGGTGCGGGTGGACCGGGACAGCCCCTTCGCCGGCGGCACGCGGTTTCTGCGGAAGCCGGAGACGCTGGGCTATCTGGGCGCGGCCTTTTTGATGCTGGTCAGCCACGGGACCTTTTACGGCTTTTTTTCCATCCATCTGGAAGGGTTGGGATTTGCCGGGACCCTCATCGGCGCTACCTGGGCCCTGGCGCCGTTGTCGGAAATCCTGGTGATGGTCTATTCGGATCGGATTTTCCAGCGGTTTTCGGTGGCCAACGTGCTGCGGTTCGCCTTCGGTATCGCCGCGCTGCGGTGGCTGGTCCTTTCCCTGTGGACCAACCCGGCGGTGGTCCTCGCATCCCAAATGTTTCACGCGGCCACCTACGGCGCGTTTCACATCGCCGGACTGCTCTACATGGACCGGATGGCGCCGGACCGCTCCAAAACCTTGGCCCAGTCGGTCAACAGCGCCCTCACCTATGGGCTGGGGATGATGGCGGGTCTTTTCCTCAACGGATTTTTGTACGAACGAATCGGCCCTTTCGCCCTGTTCGCCTTCAGTTCGGCGACCGCCGCCGCGGGGGGGCTGCTGCTGCATTTCACGGCCAAAAAAGCGGGGTAAGCGGGCACGACCGCCCCGGTCGCCTTCTCGGTTTCCAACCCGCGCCTCGCTCCCGGCGGGGCTTTCCATCCCTTTCCACCCGCCACCGCCCCTTTTCTCCCGCACGCGTTTTGGAAACAGCGGGTCATCCGATCCGAGGCGGCCCCCGATCACAAAAAATCCCGATCCACCGTCTCCACTCGGTCGCCGGCAAACCGGTAGAGATGGGGCGGACGGCCGCCCTTTCGACCCACCGCTTCATTCAGCACTTTTATTTGCTCGATCAGCCCCAGCTTCAACAGCTTGTTTCGGAAATTGGCCCGGTTGAGCCCTCGCCCCAGGATGGCCTCGTAGACGTCCTGGAGGGCGTCGATGCGGAAGGATTCCGGCAAAAAGGCGCGAGCGATGTTGGTGTGGCGCAATTTCCCCTGAAGCCTTTCCATCCCGGTTTCCACGATCCGGTCGTGGTCGAAGGGCAGATCGACGTCCCCCCCGCCGGCGGATCGCCACAAAAAAGGACCTCCCTGCCGCATTTCCGGCGAGATTCCCAAAAAGGCCACGCTGACCGTCCGCCCCCGGGGGTCGCGGTACAGTCCGTCGAAGGCGGCAAGCTGCTCCAGAAACATGCCGGACAAGAAGTCCGGGGACAGGCCCGACCGCTCCCGAAGGGCCCGTCGGGCCGCCGCCTCCAATGTTTCGTCCACCCGCACCGCCACCCCCGGCAGGGCCGGGGCGCCGGCGAAGGGTTCACGCTCCCGACGATACAGCAGGACCTGGGGCCGTCGGTCCGCAACGGCAAAAACCGCCACGTCCACCGCCAGAATCGGCCGATCCAAGCCTTCCTTTCGGAAACCCGCGATGTCTTCCCCCACGTCTCATCCCCCTTTCGGGTCGATGTAAAATTTAAATTTAATTATTCGTTTCTGTTTTTGATGTCAACCGGATTTGGGCCGAGATCCCATCCCGGCCACCGCTT
>JBKHDD010000086.1:0-19831 GCA_046541515.1 Desulfococcaceae bacterium | reverse complement strand
ACGAGGCAGGCGTGCTGGAGGGGAGCGCCCTTCAGGGCGCTTTTCCGGAATCAGCCGGGAGGTTCACCTCCCGGCTAACCGCACTGAAAGGAACGCGGAAAGCGGGGCCGGAGCCCGAAACCCCGGACTCCAGCCCGCCAACAAAACAACCGCTTCTTAGCTCTTCATCATCTGCCGCAGCACGTACGGCAAAATGCCGCCGTGCCGGTAGTAGGCCACGTCGATGTCGGTGTTCAGGCGGGAGATCGCCTTGAATTCCACCTTGCCGCCGTCCGACTTTTCCGCCACCACGTCCACCGTATCGCGCGGGGCCATGTCGGCCAGGCCGGTGATGGTGTAGGTTTCCGTGCCGTCCAGGCCGAGCTGCTTCCAGCCCTCGCCGTCCTGAAACTGGAGCGGCAACACGCCCATGCCCACCAGATTGCTGCGATGGATGCGCTCGTAGGACTCGGCGATGACCGCCTTGACGCCCAACAACAGCGTCCCCTTGGCGGCCCAGTCCCGGGAGGAGCCGGTGCCGTACTCCTTGCCGCCCAGCACGATCAGCGGCGTCTTTTCCTCGGCGTATTTCTCGGCCGCGTCGAAGATATACATCTCTTCGCCTTCGGGAAACTTTTTCGTGTGGCTCCCCTCTTTCCCCTCCACGAGCTGGTTTTTGATGCGGATATTGCCGAAAGTGCCGCGCATCATCACCTCGTGGTTGCCGCGCCGGGAGCCGTAGGAGTTAAAGTCGTCCTTCTTTACGCCCTTGTCGATCAAATATTTCCCGGCCGGATATTCTTCCGGAATCGCGCCCGCCGGGGAAATGTGGTCGGTGGTCACCGAATCGCCCAGCACCGCCAGCGCCCGGGCGCCCTGGATGTCGCCGGGCGCGTCCACGTCCAGGTCGAAGCCTTCGAAATAGGGCGGATTTTTGATGTAGGTGGATTCCTCGTCCCAATCGAAGGTGGTGCTCTCGGTCACCTCCATCCCCTGCCAGAATTCGTCGCCGTCGAAAATTTTGGCGTATTCGTCGGCGTAAAACTCCGGCTTGACGTGGGCGCCGATCAGCGGTTCGATCTCCCGGGGCCAGGGCCAGATGTCCTTCAGGTAGACCGGCTCGCCGTTGGGGTCCACCCCCAGCGGCTCCTTCACCAGATTCACGTCCACCCGCCCGGCCAGTGCGTAGGCCACCACCAGAATCGGCGAACCCAGATAGTTGCCCTTCACCCGCTGGTGAATCCGCGCCTCGAAGTTCCGGTTGCCGGAAAGCACCGCGGCCACCGTCAGCCCCTTCTCCTTGATCAACGCCTCGATGTCCGGATGGAGCGGGCCGCTGTTGCCGATGCAGGTGGTGCAGCCAAAGCCCGCCAAGTGAAATCCCAACGCTTCCAGATAGGGCGTCAGCCCGGCGTCTTTCAGATAGTCCACCACCACCTTGCTGCCCGGCACCAGGGAGGTCTTGACGTGCTCCGGAACCCGCAGGCCCCGCTCCACCGCCTTTTTGGCCAGCAGCCCGGCCCCCAGCAGCACGAAGGGGTTGGAGGTGTTGGTGCAGGAGGTGATGGCGGCGATCACCACGCTGCCGTCGCCGATGTGGACGGTGCGGCCGTTCAGCTCCAGCTCGTAGGTCTTGCGTTTGCTCGGCTCGCAGTGATCCTCGCGGGAGGTGGTCGATCCCGATTCGTCCAAAAATTTGGACATGTGCCCCACGTCGGTGTCCCGCTCGTGCTTGCAGCCCATCAGCTCCAGAAAGCAGTTTTTCATGTCGTTCAGCACGATCCGGTCCTGGGGCCGGGCCGGGCCGGCCAAGGACGGCTCCACGGCGTCCAGATCCAATTCCAGCACGTCGGTGTACTCGGGCTCTTCGGTCCCGGTGTAAAACAGGCCCAATTCCCGGGCCGCCGTTTCCACCAATTCGGCCCGGTCGCCCCGGTTGGTCAGCCTCAGGTAGTCGATGGTCTTTTCGTCCACCGGAAAGAAGCCCATGGTGGCGCCGTATTCCGGACTCATGTTGGCGATGGTGGCCCGATCGGGCACGGTCAGCGCCTTCATGCCGTCGCCGAAGAACTCCACGAACTTTTCGACCACCTTGTATTCCCGGAGCATCTGGGTCACCGTCAGCACCAGATCGGTGGCGGTGACGCCCGGGCGCAGCTTGCCGGTCAGCCGAACGCCGATCACCTCGGGGATGGACATGAAATAGGGCTGGCCCAGGGTCACGGCCTCGGCCTCGATGCCGCCCACGCCCCAGCCCATCACGCCCACGCCGTTGATCATGGTGGTGTGGGAATCGGTGCCCACCAGGGTGTCGGGATAGGCCACGGTCGCGCCGTCGGCATCCTCGGAGACGATGACGCGGCCCAAATACTCCAGGTTGACCTGATGACAGATACCGGAATTGGGCGGCACCACCGCGAAGCCGTCGAAGCTTTTCTGGGCCCACTTGAGCAGTTCGTAGCGCTCGCCGTTGCGCTCGTACTCCTTGGCCACGTTCTTTTTCAGGGCGTCGGTGGTCCCGTAGTAATCCACCTGGACGGAGTGGTCCACGATCAGCTCCACGGGAATCAGCGGGTTGATCCGGGCCGCGTCGCCGCCCATTTTTTTCACGGCGTCGCGCATGGCGGCCAAATCCACCACCGCCGGCACGCCGGTGAAGTCCTGCATGAGCACCCGGGCGGGATGGTAGGGAATTTCCACCGGCTCGTCGTAGGATTTTTGCCACTTGGCCACGTTGAGCAGATCGGTTTCGGCGACGATTTTCCCGTCGAGTTTGCGGAGCAGATTTTCCACCAGAATGCGGATGGAAAACGGCAGCCGGCCGATGTCGGCGTGGCCGTCGGATTCCAGTTTTTGGATGTCGTAGATGTGGAAGGATTGGCCGTTTACGTCAATCTTCCGCGCGAACGCCTGCTTGTCCATAATGCCTCCTTGGGGGTTTCAAATGAGGAGATCGGAGCGCGACGGTGGGCCGCGACCGGCGCGAAGCCGACGGGAATGGTTTTCGCGATCCGGGGGATTGTGGGGAATTGCCGAACGTCCCGGAGGGATTCGGGTACATCCGAAAGAATTATAACGGGCGGGCGTCGGGATCAACCGAAAAGTGGAATCGGGGCGATTCGCGGCGAAGGGAAAGCGGAAGGGAACGGCCGTTGGCGGACGACCGCCCCCTTCGACCCGGGAGGGCCGAAAAAAATCCCCGGATTTCGAAACGGATCGTCGGAAACGGTCACATCGGTTTTTCCGGCTGCCAATGATCGAATCCGTCCTGCACCATACTTTTATGCAAATGCATGAATCCCGTTCGGACCGTGTGTTGCATCCGTTTGGCCCCATAGCAGTGGGAATGGCTTGCCCGGCAGGCGTCGTGAACCAGCGGATTGGCCACCCATTGGGTTACGGCGGCGTCCAGTTCCACCCAGGACATGGCTTCCGCGTTGGCCCACAGGAGACTTTTTTCCGCCATCAGATTGGCAAAGGCCAAAAGCTGAATCAGATCGACCTCCATCTTGTCCATGTAATGCAGAAATTCATAAACCTTTGCGCCGATCCCCAACGCCGTGTCGCAGGAATCAATGACGATCTTCCCGTTGAAGGTCTTGCGCATCTCTTCGTGGGCCGCCACGGCTTTGTTCAGGTGATCGGCGAGCTTTTTGATCAGGTCGCCGGCGGCAACCCCCTCGTCTTTCAAATTTGCGGGGGTGTCCCGCGCCACAAAGGACTCCAGAACCAATTCCCCGTCCCGGCTCAGCTTGGGCACCACCAGTTTGTCGGCCGCCTTGTCGGCGATAAATCCGCCCAACGCGCCCACGCCCTTGATTCCCGCCAATGCGGTCTTGAGCGCATACTTTACGACCTTGGTCCCGGAGGCCGCAGCCGTCTGACCGGCGAGATTCAGCCCGCCGGTGGCCATGCCCAGGCCGGTTCCGGCCACGCTGCCGGCCAGGGAAATGCCTTCCAGGCTCATGTTGAACCCGTCAAAAAATTTCTCCTTGCGCGTGGTCCGGGACCAGTAATTGGTCGCCTTGTGCAAGGCCTTGATTTTGTCCGCCCGGGTATAAACGGCGTCATAGAGCATGTTTTTTCGTTTTTCGGACGCCTGCCCGAACTGGGCCGCCGCCTTGCCGCGAGCCTGGGCCTTGCCGGAAAGATGGCCGCGCATGGCTTTTTCCATCTCTTTGGCCATGTCGGTGGCGAACTTCAGCACATCGTCGGCTTCCAGCCGGATCGTCCCCTTGTCCGACTGGGAATCGGAGCCGAAGAAATACCCGTAAAAGCAAATGTTTTTGCATCGGGAATGATCCTCCTGATAGACCCAATGATTCACCGCATTTTCATAGACGACCCGTTCCGTGGAATTCCACGTTTTGGAAAATTCGATGTAGTCGATGAGCGTGAGGATAATCAGGTCGAAGATGGGCAGAAGATAATTGCGGCACTTGTCGGATTCGTGGATGAAATCGGCAAACAGACGCACCCGTTGGATCACGTCGTTGCAGGTCTCGATCTCCCGCCCTTTCCGGATCTTCAAATTTTGAGCCAGGTTCTCGGCCTTGGCGAAATGGTCCACGGCGCGCCGAACGGCATCGGAGGCATGGCTCGACAACGCGATGGCCCAATCCCGGGATTGCTGTTTCTCCGCCTTCTCATGTTTTTTCAGCCAGTCGGCGTTGGTCCGGAACCGGCTAAATCCGGCCACCGTTTTGACCAGCTTGTTGACCGTAAATTTGCCGAACGTCAGCAACAGGGCAATGCCGCCGCAGGAGATGGCGGCAATGGGGGCCGCCGGTGGATAGGCCACGGAAACCACGACGCCGGTGACGCCCACCCCGGTGGAAACCGCCAGCATGGAAGCATTGAAACCGGCCAGGCCCCAGCCGACCTTGGACGTGAGTTCCGGCTTCACATCGTAGCGCCATGCGCCCACCATCTTGTTCCGGACCCAGTGCCAGAGCTGTTGGACTCGGCCTCGCTTCACCGCCTCGTAGGCGGCATGCCCCACTTGTTTAACCCGCCCGTCGGGATCCGGAAGGCGAACCAGGGTCGTTCGACCCATGGCCTCCCGAATTCTAGGCATTCCCGTTTTTCCGCCAGTGATGGTTCTCCCTCGCCGCCGCATGCGATCGCCCCCTTCCTCCAGGCCGCAAACCGTTGGAATCCAATAAACAAAGCCGAAAATAACATGCAGGATGGATTTGGGCAACAGCTCCAAGCCAAGGACGCGCCGGACCGTTTTTGAAATAGAGGCGATTTGCGGGGAAAAATGGGCCATTCCACCATATATATTTGAAATTAAAAATAAAAAAATCGAGGGCATGGTTGGCGCGTCCGGTGACGGGCCTTGTCCGCGGCGATGTCCTTGGGGTTGGTTTGACTCATGTTCCCCCTCAAAAAATCAATACCCCTCCACCCGATACCGCTTCAACTTGTACCGCAGCGTCCCCCGGGGAATCCCCAGCAGCCGCGCCGCGCTGGCGATGTTGCCCTCGGCCTTGCGCATGGCCCGTTTGATCAACTGGGAGGTCACCTCGTCCACCACCGCTTCAATGTCGAAGACGTTTTCGGGGATTGCAACATACGACGCCCCCTCTTCGAAGGAGACGATTTCCCGGGGCAGCAGGGAGACGCGCAGGGCCGGCTCGTCGTGCATGATGCAGATGCGCTCCAGCACGTTGCGCAACTCCCGCACGTTGCCGGGCCAGGAGTAACTTTTAAGGTATTCCCCGGCCCGAGGCTCGATGCCCGCGAAGCTTTTGCCGAACTGCCGGGCGAATTTCAGCAGAAACAGATGGGCCAGGGCCAGCACGTCGTCGGGCCGCTCCCGCAGGGGCGGAATGTGGATGGGAAACACGTTGAGCCGGTAGTACAAATCCTCCCGGAACCGCCGCTCCTCGATGGCTCTGCGCGGATCGATGTTGGTGGCCGCCACGATGCGCACGTCGATGTCGATGTCCCGGTGGCCGCCCAGCCGCCGGAAGCGCTTCTTCTCCAGCACCCCCAGCAGCTTGGCCTGGAGGTTCATGGGCATTTCGCCGATCTCGTCCAGAAACACCGTGCCGCCCTCGGCCGCCTCGAACAGCCCCTTTTTTCGTTGCCGGGCGTCGGTAAAGGCCCCCTTCTCGTAGCCGAACAGCTCGCTCTCCAACAAATTGTCCGGCAGGGCCGCGCAGTTGATCTCGAGAAACGGCCGCTCCTTGCGGGGGCTCAACAGATGGACCGACTGGGCCACCACCTGCTTGCCGGCGCCGCTTTCGCCGGTGACCAGCACCGTGGCCTCGTCGTGGCGGGCCACCTCGGTCACCTGGTCCAGAATCGCCCGCATCTGGTCGCTTTCGGCGATGATGTTGAGATGGCTGGGGATCGGCTTCACCCGCCGCTCCAGGTTGCCCACCTTGTCCCGCAGATTCTGGGCCTCGAAGGCCAGCCGGACGATGAGCTTGATCACGTCGGCCTTGAACGGCTTTTTCAGATAGTCGTAGGCGCCCAGCTTCAGGGCCTGGACCGCCGAATCCACCGAGGCGTATCCGGTGATGACGATGACCATCAGCTCCGGGTCCAGCTCCCGGGCCCGCTTCAGCACCTCCAGACCGGTGACGTCGGGCAGATTCAGGTCCAGCAGCATCACGTCCATTTCGGCCGCTTCCAGCGTCTCCAGGGCCTCGCCGCCGGTGGAAACCGAGGCGACGTCGTAGCGCTCCTCGATCAGAATCCGTTCCAAATTTTCCCGGATGATCGACTCGTCATCCACCACCAGAATTTTCTGCATCGTCCGCCTCGTCGTCGTTCAGGGAAAAAAAAATTTTAAAGCAGGCTCCCCGCCCCGGCTTGCTGTCCACCATGATCTTGCCGCCGTGCTCTTCGATGATGGTGTGGGTGATGGAAAGCCCCAGCCCCGAGCCCTTGGGGCTGCGGGTAAAAAAAGGATCGAACAGATAGTCCATGTCCGCCGGGTCCACGCCGGGACCCGTGTCGCAAATGCGAATCTCCAGGCCCCGACCGCCGGGGAACATTTCCGCGTCCTCCATCACCAGCACGATGATGTGCAGCTCCCCGCCTTCCGGCATCACGTTCAGGGCGTTCAAAAGAATATTGAGCAACGCGTGCTTCATTCGCTCCGGGTCCAGTCGCAGGGGCGGAATTTCGTCCGGCAGATTTTCCACCAGCAACACGTTTTGGCGCTTGCACTGTTTTTTGATCAGGAACAATGTATTGTGGATCACCGCCCGCAAATCCACCACCTCGAACCCCTCGGAGGGCTTGGAGGCGAACTCCAGCAGCTCGGTGACGATGGTCTCCAGCTTTTCGATCTCCTCCATGGCCCGCTGCATCAACACCTGATCCCCTTGGCGATGGACCATCCGGTCGTGGAGGTCGTCCAGCATCAGGCTGATGCCGGTCAGGGGATTGCGGATTTCGTGGGCCACGCCGGCGGCCAGGGTCCCCAGGCTCACCAGCCGGTCCGAGCGGCGCAGCACCTCCTCCATCCGCTTGCGGGGGGTGATGTCTCGCAGCACCAGCAGCACCCCGGCCTCGCCGTTCTCCTCGCCGTCGGGCATTCGGCTGGCCGCGGCCTCGATGTTCCGGCGGCCGGTTTCGGTCTGGATTTCGATGTCCGCCGCGCCGGAGGGCTCGCCCGCCAGCCCTCGGCGGATCAGCCCCAGCAGCGCCGGCTGGCGGGCCAGCAGCTCCTCGGCCGGCCGGCCCGTCATGCCGCCCGGCGGCAGCCCCAGAATCCGCTCGGTGTTCCGGTTCACGGTGGTAATCCGGCCGTCCTCGCCGATCACCGCCAGTCCGCTGGGCACGTTGCCGAACACCGCCCGGATGAAATCCCGCTCCCGCAACGCCTCGCGGCGAGAGGCCTCCCGGGCCTTCAGGGACCGCACCAGATCGCGCCGTTGCTGTTCCAGTCGGGCGGCCATTTTCTCGAACCCCCGCCCCAGGGTTTCCAGCTCGTCCCCGGAGCGGATGTCCACCGACACGTCGAAATGGCCCGCGCCCACCTCCCGCACCTGCTCGCTGAGCAGCTGGATGGGCCGGGTGAACCGGCCGGCCAGGAACACCGCAATCGCCCCCACCACCAGCGCCGTGGCCAGGATGATCCCGCCGAAGTCGCGGGCGGTGGCGTCCAGGGCGTCCCGGATGGCAGAGGCGGTGGACTCCGCCGGGCCGTGGAAGGTCCCGGTGCGGGCGCCCAGGGTCACCCCGCCGAAGAAGCCGGTGGCGGCAAATTCCCCCTCGGCAAATCGGATGGGCGCGTAGGCCATCACCCGGGGCACGTCGCCCACGCTGGAGGTGGTGGTGACGCCGGATTCGCCTTCCAGCACCGCCTCGGCGATCCGGGCGTAGTTGGGATGGATGAAGGGGACGTGGAAGAGATTGAAGGGAATCCGGCCGGCCCGCATGGCCGCCTCGGTGTAGTCCGGCCCGGCGGGGTCCACCAGCTTCCCGGTCTCCCGGTCGTAGCCCCGGATGTCCCAGAATTTGGGATGGGTGATGATCCAGCCTTCGTCGTCGAACATAAAGGCGTAGTTGCCGCTGGTGTAGCTGGGAAACACCACCTCGCGGTCCCCCACCGGAAGCACGTGCTGGGTGTATTCCATCAGATGGCGGTGATCCAAGGCCAGGGAAACCACCCCGGCGAAGGCCCCGTTCCGATAGACCGGCGCGGCAAAGCGGATGATTCCCTCGTACTCGGTCCCGCCCACGGCGCATTCCACGTCTGCGGCGCCCCGAAGCTGCTCCTCCGCGCGCACGTGGCGGCCCATGAGGTGGGAAACATACAACTCCCCGGGTTCCAGGGCCCGGGCCTCCCGGAAAAAATCCTCCCGGCCAAAGGCCCCCCAAAACGGCCCGGCCACGTGGCGGCCCGGGGTCACGATCCGGTTCGACAGCACCCGGATTTGCTCCACCCCCTCCGGCGCCGCGTAGGTGATTTCCCGGTACAGCGGCGCCTGCCGCCGCTCTTCTCCCGTGCAGTCGCCGCTGCCGGTTCTGGTCCAGATTTCCCGATGATGGCCCTGACTGAAATCCAGATACAATTCCGGATCGAAGGGCAGCAACGTCAAGGCGGCCAAATCCTCCCGGCATCCTTCCAGCAGCAGCTCCACCTGCCGGGCGATGCTCCGGGCCCGGGCCTCCAACAGCGAGGCGGAGGTCTCCAGCAACGCCTGCTTGCTGCTGTCCTTCACCTCGTCTCCCGCCACCATCAAAATCCGGCGGGCGTAAAAACTGAGGGCCACCAGCGGCGCCAGGGAAATCACCAGAAAGGCCACCAGAAATTTTTTCCGAATGCTGAACCGCATTGCGCCTCCGAAGCGGGGGACGGGAAGCCTCCCCTCCCCGACCCGGTTTACCTCGTCATGAAACTCCACAAAATACCCGCACCGATGGCCGACCCGATGACGCCGGAGACGTTGGCCGCCATGGCGTGCATCAGCAGGAAGTTGGTCGGGTCCGCCTCGTGGCCCATGTGCTGCACCACCCGGGCGGAATCGGGCACCGCGGAAACCCCGGCCGCGCCCAGCAGCGGGTTGATCTTGGCCTTTAGAAACAGATTCATGATCTTGGCGAAAACCACCCCGGACGCGGTGGCCACGCCGAAGGAGAGCGCTCCCAGAATGAAGATGCCGATGGACTGGCCGGTGAGGAACACGTCGGCCTGGGTGCTGGCGCCCACGGTGACGCCCAGCAGAATGGTCACCGTGTCGATGATGGAATTCCGGGCGGCCACGGCCAGCCGCTCCGCCACCACGCATTCTTTCAACAGGTTTCCGAAAAACAACATGCCCAGCAGGGGCAGCGCCGCCGGGGCCAGCAGGCAGCACAGCAGAAAACCGATGATGGGGAAAATGATCTTTTCTTTTTTGCTCACGTCGCGGGGCTCGTCCATGTGGATGACCCGCTCGCTTTGGGTGGTCAGCAGGTGCATGATGGGCGGCTGGATGACCGGCACCAGGGCCATGTAGCTGTAGGCGGCCACGGCGATGGGACCGATGAGTTCCGGGGCCAGCTTGGCGGTGAGGAAGATGGCGGTGGGGCCGTCGGCGCCGCCGATGATGCCGATGGAGGCGGCCTCGTTGGGCGCGAATCCCAGGGCCAGGGCCCCCAAAAAGGTGAGGAAGATGCCCATCTGGGCCGCCGCGCCCAGCAGCATCAACAGCGGCCGGGCCAGCATGGTGGAAAAATCAGTCATGGCGCCGATGCCCAGAAAGATGAGCGGGGGATACACGCCGGAGGTGACGCCCATGTAGAGGTAGTGCAACACGCTGTTGTCTTCGTAGATGGCCAGCCCCATCCCCTGGAAGACCGGAATGTTGCCCATGAGAATGCCGAAGCCGATGGGCACCAGCAACAGCGGCTCGTACTGCTTGGCGATGCCTAGATAAATGAAGACGCACCCGACGATGAGCATGATGACGTACCGGTAGTCCAGCAGAAAAAAACCGGTGTTGGAGATGAACTGTAGGAGCAGATCGGTTAGGTTTTCCATGGATTACCTCGGCTTATTGAGTTCGCGGGAAGGGGTTGCCGCGGAGACTCGTTCGTTCCATTGATAAAAACCCACGCCGTTCGGAATGATCAGTCCGTTCCGGATCAGATCGTTCAGGGCGGAGTGGGGATGGTCCAGGCCGCAACCCTCGGCGTCGAAAAGCAGCCGGGGAAGGGAAAACGGCTGCCCCAGCCGGTCCACCAGCATCCGGTATTGGCGGACCGATTCCTTGATTTCCGACGGAATCACGGGACAGGCCACCTTCTCCGGCTCCGGCGGTTCGGTCCGCTTTCCCCGTCGCCGGAATTCCCGCAGGCGACGGCCCGGGTCCTCCAGCAACGCCAACACCTTGTGAAGTTGCGAGATGATGAGCGAAAGCAGGGCCAGGCCCGAAAATACGATACAAATCCCCAATCCCGCGATGGCCCACCCGTTGTTCGCGGCAATCGCTTCCAGTCCAGTCACTTTTCCTCCTTGCTCTGTTTCGGTTGTCCCCCCGATTATCCACCGGGTCCGATTCGGCAAAACCGGGTCGGCGGGGATACCGGGGGGCGTCCCACGACCAAAATCCGCCGTCGGGCGGCGAAAAACTACCGAGCATTTTCCGTCTCCTCGTCGCCGGCCGGGCGGCGCCTTGACCCAAATCGGCGGTCCATTCGGCGATTCAGTCGGCGCCGGCGGTTTTGTCCGCCTTTGCCGCCGCCTTGAAAAACGGCAACCGGTGGGAAATGAGACCGCTCAATTTTCGCATCAACTTTTCCGCCAACACCGAATCGCTTTGCACCAGCTCATGAAATTTGTCCCCGGGGATGGCGAGCACTTCCCCCTCGGTCAGCGCCACCGTGGTGCCCCGGTAATAAAACTGCGTCATCAGCGTGGCCATGCCGATGATGTCGCCCCGATCATGGATGGTAAACGCCTGCCCGCCCCGGAAATAGATCATGTAATTCCCCGACAGGACGATGTAGAGGGTATGCGCCAAATCATTTCGACGGGTCAGCACCTCCCCCTCCTGCACCCGGAAGGGGGTCGCCAGGTTGGCGATCTTTTCGAGTTCATCCCCGTTCAAATCCTTGAACAGCTCCAGCGAGTGGAGGGTCTGAACATCCGTAGCCATGCCCACAATCCTTTCGTTGAAGAGAAAAACCGCTCGCGCCCGCGCCGACCGACGCGGCTTTTTGGGGCTACGAGCAAGCAAATAATGTGCACGGCGAAACGGAATCGGCGCGAAAGAGTCGCTTCGTATCACCATGGGGCCGACCGGTAAAGGTCGGGGCGGGGGAATTGGGGGACATTGGCTTCCGCTCCCAAGCCCGGAACCCGATTTTCCCCCTTCCCAAGAAAATCCCAAAAACTTTTTCCGAGACCTCTTGCCATTTGGCCGGTTTTTCCTTATTATTGTTTTCGGACGGGGGCCGCGTTCACGCCGGCTTTCGCGTGTAAGCCCCCCGCCCTGCCCGATATCTATCGCGGTCCTGCGACCGGGCAGTATGATGGGCCGCCCCGTGCTCGGGGGCCATGGCAACCCCGAGCCGGGTACCCATCCTTCCATTTTTTCCCTTCCATTGCATCCACAATTTCCGTTCCGCAAATCTTCTGATTTTACCCCTCCAAAACCGTTCTGTCGGTAGCCCTTCCGCTTTCCTTTTGGTATAATTCCGACTTTCAGACCCCTCGGAAACGCGGAGCCGCCCATGAGCAAACGAAGCGAAGAACGCATTCTGGCCGAAATCCGACGGCGGGTGCTGGCCAAGGACGCAACCCTCCAAAACCGGCTGGAGACGGACCAGACCCGCGCCGCCACCCGGGAGGCGCTCGCCGACATGACCGCCCTCTCCCGGGAGGAAGTGGACCAGATCGCCGACGAGGTCCGCAAGGAGGCGAAAAAGCGCCAATCCCGCCGCCGGGTTCTCGGCGCGCTGGTTTTCCTCGCCCTGGCCGGGGTCCTGGGCTCCTGGCTGACGGACCGGCTTAATCCCCCGCCGGACGTGTCCCTGGAGGAACCCTTCGATTCCGACGCCAACGGCTGGATCGTGGGGGACGAATTCACCCACCGGTTCACGATTGCCGACGGCGCGTACCGGCTGGAATCCAGGCGGGACAACTGGTGTTTTTGGGACGATATTTCGTTGACCCTGCCGGAACCGGCGGTGGTGGAAGTGGACGCGGTCTGGGAGCGGGGAAAATTCGAGCAGTTCGGCCTGATGCTCATGGAGCCGGGGGAAAACCAGCTCGTCTTTCAGCTTCGGGGCGACGGCGCCGCCAGCTTTGGCCGCAAAGCGGCCGACCAATGGATCACCAACATCGGCTGGAGCGAAGGCTTTTCGCCGGAATCCGGGAACGCCCATCGGCTGCGGGTGGAAATCGGCGACGGCCAATGGAAGTATTTCGCCAACGGAAAGTTGTTCCGGGAAGGCGCGCTGGACGGCTTCGAAACCCAAGAGCTGGGGCTGCGAATCTGCGGCGAACAGATCGTTTCCTTCACCGGCCTGCGGGTCGTCGATCCCGGCCGGGCCCAACCCGTTCTCGAAGAAGGTTTTTCGGACGCCGGGGCGGGCTGGTCGCCGCAGTCCGACATCAAACGGCGGCAGCGGCTCCAAAACGGCGCCTACGTCTACACCACCTACCAAGAGGACGTTTGCCACTGGACCGCCATCCGGACCCCGCTGGAAGGCGATTTCGAAGCGGAGCTGGTTTCGGCATGGCGGAGCGGGGAGACGGCCAATTACGGTTTCCAGCTTGTGGAAAGCACCGAACGATTTCTGGCCTTTGCATTGCGAAACGACGGCAAGGCGCAATTTGCCCGCTTTGAAAACGACGAATTCACGGTGATTTCTCCCCTTCGCCCCGCGGGCCGTCCGGGAGACGGGACTGTGGAAAACCGGCAGACGGTGCAGGTTCGGGACGGCCGGTTCGAATACTTCGTCAACGACAAGTCGTTGGGCGGGGGCCGGGCGGACGACATGAATTTTCGCATGATCGGCGTTCGGGTTTGCGGAAGACAGACCGTCGCCTTTGAACACCTCTCGGTTCGCCCGTTGCCGTAATGCCCGCCCCCCTTCCTCCCCCGCCCATCGGATTGCGGAAACCCCTCCGCGCGTTCCCGCCTTGACGCCCAATTCCCCCTGACGCTTCCCCCCGAGAACGTTTCTAAACCAAAAAACGGGAAAATATCGTCGAATATTCTTGACATTTTTCGGCCCGCTTCTTAGTGTGATTCAAGACCGCATGCGAATGGATAGCAACGACTGGAAATCACCGAAAATCCAGCAAAGAGTCCCGTCGGATTCCGATTGGAGCCCGATAGAAACGAAGGAAGACAACAAGGGGAGCATTTTCATGGAAGCGATAACGGAAAAGAAAAGCAATGTTCAGATGATCATTGACGCCATGCTGCATCACGGCCCGGTGAAATCCAAGGAAATATCGGAGATCGTGACCGAAATGGCGGGGAAGGAAGTCAAGGTTCAGGATGTGGCCAGCATGCTGTCCCGCCTCAGCAACGAGGCGAAATGCGATCTGGGATACTTCATCAAGAAAGAAAAAGACGGCAACAGCTATCGCTACAGTTTCGTGGATGAATTTCAGCCGCTGGGGGAGGCGAAGGCCTACGGTTTGACCCTTCGCACGGGGGATCGTCAGGTGGACCTGGACGACCTGCTGGAAGAAAAACCCGAACTCAAGCCCTACGTGGAAAGCCCCCGGGCCAAGCCTCGCCGGACCCGCAAGAAAGGCGTCCGCCCTCGCGCCGCCACGATTCGGCGAACCAAATCCCGCCGGGGGCCGGGAAGACCGCCCAAAAAGCCCGAAACGCTGACCGCCAACGCAATGGAGGCCATGGCGAGCCTCGCCAACGTGCTGGAAAACCTGCAAGACCTCAACGTTCACGTCTCGGTGACGGTGAAGCTGGAAGGGTTTGGCGACTGATCGCCCTCTTCCGCCGTCCATCCAAACCGCCGGGCCCGCGGAAGCGGGTCGGCCTTTTTCCGGCCGGCCTGCTTCTCATTTTTTTTCTCTTTCCCTCTCTCGCTCCCGCCGCTCCGCTGCGACAGCGCCGCATCGGGGAGGCGGTGTTCGCCTTTCCAGAGTCGATATCGGCGGCCGCCGAATCCCTGGGCGCGGCCTATCCGGATCTGCGGGCGGAACTCCAACGCTCACTGGGCTGGGAATACGACCGGACGCCCACCATCGTTCTGCAAAACGATCGGGACCAGTTTGAAGACTGGGCCGGAACCCCCTACTTTTCCGCCTTCGCGGTGGCGGAGCGGGAACTGATCGTGCTGGACCATACCCGCCTGACCGACCCCACCGCCCTCCGCGCCACCCTGAAGCACGAACTCTGCCACCTGTTGCTCGGCCGCCACATCCACCGGGACCGGCTGCCCCGGTGGCTCAACGAAGGCGTGGCCCAATGGAGCAGCGACGGCCTTTCCGAACTGCTGGCGCACCGGGAACAGGTGTCGCTTCCGGCGGCGGCGGCTTCGGGTCGCCTGTTTTCCCTTTCGGCCCTTTCCGACGGATTTCCCCACAGCCGTTCCGGCCTGGCCCTGGCCTACGCCCAAAGCCGAAGCGTGGTGGATTACCTGGTGCGGAAATACGGGCGGGAGGGCCTGCTCGCCCTGTTGAACGCGCTGAAGGCGGGCGATTCTCCCAAGGCCGCGTTCCAATCGGCGCTGGGGATTTCGCCGAGTCAACTGGAAGCCGACTGGAAGGAATCCCTGGCGGATACGCCGGCCTGGCTCCTGTTTCTGGCGCAGTACCTGTACGAATTGATTTTCGTGGGCGCCGCGCTGGCCACCGTCTACGGGTTCATCCAGCTTCGCTTGCGCCAGAAACGATATGCGGAAGGGTTGGACGAGGAAGACGAAGAGGAATAGCGGGCGGAGGGTCCGGGCGGGGCGCGAAAAGCGGCCTTTTCGCCCCCCGCTCGATCGCGGCCTACCAATCGCGGTATAACAATCGCGGTTTACCAGCGGCGGCGGACCGGGATGTTCCGGTCGTGGAGAAATTCCTTGATGTCGGTCACGGTGTAATGGCCGTAGTGGGTCATGGAGGCGATCAGCGCCGCGTCGGCCTTGCCCAGGGTGAGCACGTCGGCCAAATGCTCCGGCGCGCCCGCCCCGCCCGAGGCGATCACGGGAATCTCCACCGCCTCGGAAACCAGTTGGGTCAAATGGAGCGCGTAGCCGGACCGGGTGCCGTCGGCGTCGATGGAGTTGAGGCAGATTTCCCCCGCGCCCAGCTCCTGCCCGCGCCGGGCCCATTCCAGCGCGTCGATGCCCATGAAGGTGCGCCCGCCGTTGATCACGATCTCGTAGCCGGAGGGAATCGTCTCCGATTTGTCCACCTCCTTCACGTCCATCCCCAGCACCACGCACTGCCGCCCGAAGGCCCGGGCGCCCTCCCGGATGATTTCCGGATTCTTCACCGCCGCGGAGTTGACGCTCACCTTCTCCGCCCCGGCCAGCAACACCTCGCGCATGTCGGCCACCGTGCGGATCCCGCCGCCCACCGAAAAGGGAATGAAAATCGTCTCGGCGACGCGCCGGACCACGTCGATCATGATCCCGCGCTTTTCGTGGGAGGCGGTGATGTCGTAGAAGACCAGCTCGTCCGCGCCGCCCTCGTAGTACATCCGGGCCATTTCCACCGGATCGCCGATGTCCACGTTGTTCCGAAACTTGATCCCCTTGGTCGTCTTCCCCTCCCGAACGTCCAGACAGGGGATGATGCGCTTGCTCAGCATGGCGTCCACTCGCAAAATTGGGTCAGAATCCGAAGGCCGGGCCGGCCGCTTTTCTCCAGGTGAAACTGGGTGGCCACCAGACTCCCGACGGCCACCACCGAGGCGAAGGCGAGGCCGTAATCGGTCTCGCACACCACGTTTTGGTCGTCGGCGGGGGCGGGATAGTAGCTGTGGACGAAGTAAAATTCATCCTCGTCGGAAAGGCCCGCCAGCACCGGATGCGCCCTTCGAACCCGCAGCTTGTTCCAGCCCATGTGGGGAATTTTCAGCGCGGCGCCGCCCGGCCCGGCCATGCCGGCGGGAAAACGGCGCACCTCCCCGGCCACCAGCCCCAGGCAGTCGATGCCGCCGTCCTCTTCGCTGGAACCCATGACGATCTGGGTGCCCAGGCAAATGCCCAGCACCGGCCGCCCTTCTTCCACCGCCCGGCGGATGGCCGCGTCCAGTCCCCTGCGGCGAAGGCTTTCCATGGCCGCGCCGGCCGCGCCCACGCCGGGAAAGATGATCCGTTCCGCCGCGTCGATGGCGGCGGCGTCGGCGGTCACGGCGCAGTCCCGTCCGATGTGCCGGACGGCTCGTTCCACGCTGGCCAAATTGCCGGCGTCGTAGTCGATGATTGCGATCATAGGCATTCTCTGGCGCGGACGGAGGGTCCGCGGCAAGGGGGTAACTTTCATGCGTTGCGGCCTGCGGTCCTTTGGGGTGACCGGCACGGACGGCACAAGGACCGGGGCCTTTCGCCTATTCCTCGGCCGTCTCCCGCTTGGCGGTTTCCCACAGGTCGTCGAATTCGGCCGGCGTCAAATCTTCCAGCTTCTTCTGCCGCCGGGCCGCGGCGGCCTCCATGTGGCGGAAGCGCAATTCGAATTTCCGGTTCGATCCGGCCAGGGCGGTTTCCGGATGGATTTTGGCGAAGCGGGCCACGTTGGCCAGGGTGAAAAGCAGGTCGCCGAATTCCATGGCCACCGCCTCCCGAAGTTTCTCGTCGCCGCTTCCTTCCGCTTCGGCCAGGGCGGCCTTGAGTTCGGCCCATTCCTCCTCCACCTTCTCCATCACACCGGCCAGGTCGTCCCAGTCGAATCCGGTGCGGGCGGCCCGCTCGGCCACCCGGTAGGCCCGCATGAAGGCCGGAAGCGACCGGGGAACGGCGTCCAGCACCGATTTCTTCGCCTGGTTGCCCTTTTCGGCCATTTTGATGGCGTGCCAGCGACGGCGGACGGCCTCGGTATCCTCGGCCGACTCGTCCCCGAACACGTGGGGATGGCGGCGGACCATTTTCTCCCGGCTGGTCCGGGCGGCGTCTTCCAGGCGGAACAGCCCTTTTTCCTGATACATGGTGGCGATGAACAGAATCTGGAACAGCACGTCGCCCAGCTCCTCGCGGACGGCTTCGGGATCGTCGTCGTCGATGGCGGCCAGCAACTCGTGGGCCTCCTCGATCATATACAGCGCCATTTTGCGCGGCGTCTGCTTGCGGTCCCAGGGGCAGCCGTTTTCGCCGCGAAGAATGCGAATGATTTCCCCCAGCCGATCCAACTCGTTCGCCGGCGCGTCGGGTTCGGCGGGGGGCATGTGGACAGCGGAATCTCTCATGGGTTTTTCCTTGTCGATAAACGGGCGATCGGGGGCGATTCCGTTTCGCCAACGGGATCGCCAGGAAAATTCAGCGAAAATCTGGTCCGTCGATGGGCCCGTCCGGTGATCCGTCGGAGCGGTGGTCGGGCGGGCCGGCGGGTCAGGCCTGGTTTTCGGCCCAGCCCCGGCGAAGGGTCCGGGCCTTGGAGCGGAAGGCCTCCCGAAGCGGTTCGGGCCCGATGCCGACCAGGGGATCGGACAGGCCCATCACCGCCGGGGCGAACCGGGATCGGCGGAGAACGGCGGCGTTTTCCGAAAAAAAAGTCACCAGCGGAATCAGGAGCGCCGCGGCGAAACAGACCGCCCGAATCAGGCCGATGCCGGCGGCCAGGCCGCGCCGCTTGAACCCCTTGCGGGGTTTGAGGATCCGGTCGGCGACAAGGCCGCCCAAGGCCGTGACGAAACCGACGGCCATCCAGATCGCCAGAAAGCCCAACAGCGACAAATAGTCCGGATCGGAAAACCAGCGGCCCAGCATTCCGGCGGCCTCCGGATGAAAAAAACAGGCCAGCAGGAAACCCAGCAACAACCCGACCAGAGCCGTGCCTTCCCGGAAGGGGCCCGCAAGCCAGCCGGCCAGGGGGCAATACGCAAGGGCAAGGATGAAAAGCAGATCCAGGGCATTCATCGCGGGCGGCGAACCAAATTCCTTTTGACTTTTTTTCAGCGGATGCCTACAAGGAAGCCAGCAAAAGGCGATCATTATCAAAGCGGTTTGACCCCGTCAAACCCTTTTTCTTTTTGGAAAAACGCCGGTCATTTGCCGTTTGCCAAGCCTCCGCCGCCTGTGATAGGTGAGCCGAACGCGGCCGCGACGCCCCGCCGCCCCGGCCCAATCGCCTTGGGTTGGTCGGACTTTTTCAACGGATTCGGTCGTCGGGCCGGGCGCGGCGCCGTTCCCCGCGATCCGGCGCTCTTGAAACGCCGGGAAACCGGCGGCGGGAATTTGGCCGGTTTCCGGCCGGCCTCGGGAAGGACCCCCATCGGAAGCCTGTATGGATGAACAAAGCGAAACCCGGGAACACCGGCTGACCTTCGAGGACATCGAGCTGTCCCGTCAGCTCTTCGGAGACCAAAACCGCAACCTCCAGCGGATCGCCTCGGCCCTGGACGTCCGGATCAACACCCGGGGGAACACTGCGCTGATCCAGGGCGATCCCATCGACGCGGACCTGGCCCGGAGTCTCCTGAACCAGCTTTACGAGTTGCTGGAATCGGGATACCCGATTTATCCCAACGACATCGATTACGCCATCGGCATTCTGTCCAAGGATGAACGGGCCCGGCTCAAGGAAATTTTCCTCGACACCGTGTTCATCACGGCCAAAAAGCGCCACATCACCCCCAAAAGCCGGAACCAGAAAAACTATATCGACGCCATTCGCCGCTTCGACATCGTCTTCGGCATCGGCCCGGCCGGCACCGGGAAAACCTACCTGGCCATGGCCATGGCGGTTTCGGCGCTCAACAAGGGGGAGGTCAACCGGATCATCCTGACCCGGCCCGCCGTGGAAGCCGGGGAGGCCCTGGGCTTTCTGCCGGGCGATCTGGCCGAGAAGGTGGACCCCTACCTGCGGCCTCTCTACGACGCCCTTCACGACATGATGCGGTTCGAAAAAGCGTCCGGGCTGATGCAACAAGGCGTCATCGAGGTGGCCCCGCTCGCCTTCATGCGCGGGCGGACCCTGAACGACGCCTTCGTGATTCTGGACGAGGCCCAGAACACCACCTCGGAACAGATGAAGATGTTCCTCACCCGGATCGGCTTCAACTCCAAGGCGGTCATCACCGGCGACGTCACCCAGATCGACCTGCCGGCCAACCGGCCGTCGGGGCTGGTGGAGGCCCGCCAGGTGCTGGAAGGCATCCCCGACATCGGCTTCGTCTTCTTTTCCAAAATCGACGTGGTCCGCCATCGGCTGGTCCAGGAGATCATCCGGGCCTACGAGGAGAGGGACGCCGCCCGGAACTCGGATCGGAAC
>JBKHDD010000085.1:0-20107 GCA_046541515.1 Desulfococcaceae bacterium | reverse complement strand
TAACCGCGCGACCGCTCCTGAGATTTAGGACTCCTTCGCCGCCTTGTGGGATTGGCGGTTCCGGGCCTGCAACTCGGCTTTCCGCAGCCGAATCGATTTGGGCGTCACCTCCACCATTTCATCCTCCCGAATGAAGTGGAGCGCCCATTCCAGCGTCATGGGTTTCACCGGAGAAAGAATCACGTTTTCATCCCGCCCCGAAGCCCGCATGTTGGTGAGCTTTTTTTCCTTGGTGGGGTTGGCGGTGATGTCGTAGGCCCGGTTGTGCTCGCCGAAAATCATCCCCTCGTACACCGGATCGCCCGGCACGATGAAAATCTGCCCGCGCGGCTCCAGGTTAAAAAGCGCGTAGGCCACGGCAACGCCCTGGCGGTCGCTGACGATGGAGCCGGTGAACCGGGTGGGAAATTCCCCTTTGAATGCCTCGTAGCCGTCGAAATAGGAGTTGAGGATGCCGGTTCCCTTGGTGTCGGTCAGAAATTCGTCTCGATAGCCGATGAGGCCCCGGGAGGGAATGCTGAACTCCACCCGAACCCGGCCGGTTCCCCGGTTGACCATGTTGGTCATCCGCCCTTTGCGGATGGAAAGTTTTTCGGTGACCACGCCGAGGAAATTCTCGTCGCAGTCGATCATGAGTCGTTCCATGGGCTCCAGGGTTTGGCCTTTTTCGTTCCGGAAAATGACCTCGGGTCGGCCCACGCACAGTTCAAAGCCTTCCCTCCGCATGGTTTCGATCAAAATCGCCATCTGGAATTCACCCCGTCCCTTGACCAGAAACACCTCCCGGTTTTCGGTCTCCTCCACCTGAATGGCCACGTTCCGCAGGGTCTCTTTGAAAAGGCGTTCACGAATTCGGCTGGACTGCACCAGCTTGCCTTCCCGGCCCGCGAAGGGGGATGTGTTGATGGTAAACTTCATGGAGACGGTGGGCTCGTCCACCCGGATTCGTTTCATGGGCTTTGGGTTTTCACGGGTGCAAATGGTATCCCCGATCTCCACGTCTTCGATCCCGGACAAGACGATGATGTCGCCGGGTTCCGCAGATGAAACCTCTTTGAGCGCAAGCCCCTCGTAGACCTGGAGACTGGAGATTTTCAGCGATGATTTTCGGTCGTTCCGGCCCAGGCAGACCATGGCGTCGTTGGCCCTTGCGGTTCCGTTGGCCACCTTGCCGATGGCCAGCCGTCCCAGGTAGTCGGAATAGCTCAAATCCGTCACCAGCATCTGGAAGGGCTCCCCGGGCGTGTGGACGGGCGGCGGGATTTCATCCAAGATTTTATCGAAAAGCAGGGGCAATTTTTCTGCCTCTCCCTCCGGCGTTTCCTTCACCACCCCGTCCCTTCCAATGGCGTAGAGAAAGGGAAAATCGAGCTGATCTTCGTCGGCGTCCAGATCGATGAACAGGTCGTAGATTTCGTCCAGAACCTCTTCGCTGCGGGCGTCCTGCCGATCGATCTTGTTTATGACAACGATGATTTTAAGGCCGGCGTCCAGGGTCTTTTTCAGCACGAATCGGGTTTGGGGAAGCGGTCCTTCGGAGGCGTCCACCAGCAGAATGGCCCCGTCCGCCATGGATAGGGCTCGCTCCACTTCCCCGCCGAAATCGGCATGGCCCGGGGTGTCGATGATATTGATTTTGACCCCTTTCCAGGCCACGGAACAGTTCTTGGCGGCGATGGTGATGCCCCGCTCCCGTTCCAGATCCATGGAATCCATTAGCCGGTCGTCCAGCTCCTGCCCTTCGCGAAAGAGCCCGCTTTGGCGGAACATCGCGTCCACCAGCGTGGTCTTTCCGTGATCGACGTGGGCGATAATGGCGATATTGCGAATATGGGTATTTCGTTCGATTGCGGTCATATGCAACTTTCTCGTTCAAAAGATCGGTTTGGGGGGAATCGCCATGAAAAAGGGGAATCCCCGAAAATTTGGGGCAATTGGGATCGGCCGCACTTGACCGGAAACCGAATGGCCGAATTTTAACCAGCTACACGGGTTCAATGGATAAAGGCATATTCGATTCAAGGGGCGGAGGTCGGTGTATGAATAAAAGGGAAGCCCAGCTCCGCTCGGGCGACTGGGCCGGCAGGGGGCGAACGGGTGGGAGGCCACCCGCCATGGAACCTAAGCAAGTAATACCGTTTTCGGCGGTAGGAGACGTATCTTTCAAGGCCAGGGTTCAGCGAGGCAAGGACCATACAGAAGTCCCGAGCTTCGG
The DNA here is from genome assembly GCA_046541515.1 of Desulfococcaceae bacterium. Taxonomy (GTDB): domain Bacteria; phylum Desulfobacterota; class Desulfobacteria; order Desulfobacterales; family Desulfococcaceae; genus CAYFVR01. Next base: position 17,892 of record JBKHDD010000085.1, on the reverse strand, counting down.
TCAACGGCTGGTTTTGCCTCCAGAGAAATTGCCTTGGGCCTTTGCCAATAACCAAATGAAGTTAATGAATTCGCTACAAGTTAAAATGAGTTCACCATGCCTCATGTAGCTTTATAGTTAACTACAAAATTTCCAAATTCTCCTCTCCAAACATTTGCCTTTCCGGCCTTGATCATTTTTTCGGGCACCCATCCCTGGGTTGAAACCCTTGACGATATTCCCTTGCCACTCCGCGGCAATGAATGGCTCAAAAAATGATCAAGGCCGCCTTTCCATTATAATTTTCTAATTTTTAAAGACGAACCTCCCCTCTTCGACACCACCGATCCCGTCCAAAGACTCCCGAAAACAAGAGGAGCCATGTCGGCAAATCAATACACCAGTTCTTCTTTCGCCAAATTTCCCCAACGCTTAAATTCCCAAAAAGGTCACCCGTCTTAGAGGGCTTCTCCTTAAAAGACAAGGGTACAAATTTTCCTGGCCACCATTTCCAATTTTCGAACGCCATTTTGGGACCTCGAGATTAATGCTCGATCCCATATCCGGCCGCCCCTCCTTGGTTCGATCTATTCAATGGCCAGGGTCTGCGGCCCCATCCGCCATTTCCCGTTGCCGCCCTGCGGCATTCAAGGGTCGAAACCATTTTCACCACCGTTTTTTCCATGCCACGGCCCAGCCTTCTTTCCTCCGGGATCGAGTCTGGGCGGATTGGACCACTTACCATATCACTGATATTATCAGTGGTTTTTCACCGAAGCCGTTTAAATTGCTACTTTTTAATTTTATCACTGACATTATCTGCGACAACGCCTACCCAATAAAGCCGAACCCGCCAACGTACATTTGATCACCAAAATTTTTTGGGGACATCGGGCCCGCTCATGGCAACGCAAGCGTGATGGTTCATTTGGAATCGAAAGTGGAGGGCGCCATCCAGTTTTCCGGCACGCTCTTCGCCTCCAGCCATCTCGGTGTCGTGAACCTTCGATCCGACCGGCCATGGCAAATTTTTTTCAAACTTTTTCCGCCTAAAAAATCGCCGCCCCCCTTCCCCTTCCAATCGAAAAAACGCCTTCCCGGCCAGGGTTTTCGTTAACAGACAAAATTCCGATTCGTCAAACTTCGCGCCAGTTACAAAGTCAATGATAATATCAATGATATTCAATTTTTCATATAAATCCGGTAATTTAATGTTTTGGGTCACTGATATTGCCAGTATTATCCCCATTGACATTAACAGAATGATTTCAGATCCAAAAATCAGCAACGAACAAATTCCGGCGCTTTCGGGGAAGTTACCCTTCATCCGCCATCCCATGTGAACCCCTAATGGCAACGGGATTGCAACAAAAAAGACCAGCAAATGTAGTTGACAAATTAGCATTTTATGGGGTAACCGACAACCAGGTTCATCGCTCTTGCTCCACAAATCATCACCCCAACCCGCCCTGAAACCTCTCTTCGACCAAGCCGGGTGGCAAGCCTCAAGGAGACCGGATTTTTATGAATGGAATCATCTGTTGCGTCTGCAACCATAAAGGAGGCGTTGGGAAAACCTCGCTTGCCTGCAATTTGGGCGCGGCACTTGCTTTAAAAAAGAAGAAAACGCTGGTCATCGACAACGATCCACAGGCCAACGCCACGGGCATCCTCCTTCCTCCGAACACGGTCATCCGAAACAGCATCTATGAATTGCTGGATCCAAGTCCGGACAACGACGAGGAAATTCCGGTTGAAAACTGCGTTTACCCGACCTCCCACAAAGGGTTGTACTGCCTTCCAAATGTGGAGGAAACTTCGGGCCTGGAGATGGATTTCGCCGAACGGTACCCGGAAAGCCTGAACTTTCTTCGGTACAAGGTTCGGGAATACGCGAAAACCCACTTCGATTTCGTCCTCATCGACTGCTCCCCTACCCTCTCCCTTTTCGTCGCCAACGCCCTCCATTGCAGCGATTGCGTCATCGTTCCCGTGGACGCCGGCTCCGCCTACAGCCTGGACGGCCTTCGAAAAGTTCTTGAATTGGTGGAAAGCATTCAGAAAAGCGGGAATCCCGACCTTCGGTTCCTTCGAATGCTGATCAATCGGGTAGACAAACGAACTTCCGTTAGCCGCGTGATCATTGAAGACGTCAACGACCGCTTTGGCTCTCATCGCGTTTTTTCCAACATGGTCCCCGTCAACACCTCCTTTCAACAGGCGGAATACGCCAAACAGACCATCTTTGCCTTTGAAGCATCCAGCCGGGGCGCCAAAGCTTATCGGCAACTCGCGCATGAGATGATTGGGATATTTCAACAACGCGAGGGCTGACAATGGCCAGGAAAAGTCTTGCGGACCGGATTCGGGAATCCGGCAAAACAACGCAGCGGGAGCTGGATCGTTCCAAAGAGCTTATTGACCGGATCATCCAGCCATCCCCCGGGGAGGCGGAATCAATGCGTTTGAATTCCTCCGCCCGGAACACTTCCTCCGCGCCTTCTTCCAAGGAAAACGATCAACCATCCCAGGCCACGCCACCCCCCGACCAAAGCAGTGAACAAATCACCGACATTGTCAATCACAATGCCACTGATAATAACAATGGCCCCCACCCGGGGTCGATGACGCGATCAGTGATAAAACCACTTCCCAAAAAAGCCCAAAGGTCAGTGATCAATTATCACTCGCCTCATCAGTATCCCGATGGATCAGTGACCGGATCAGTGACCTCTCTGGAAGAGCCCTTTGATCCCGTATTTCCCGAAAACGAGCTGAATCTCTCTAAAAGGCAGAAAGAGGTATTTCATTTTCTGGTTTCCGTGGGCGACCACGCCTTCATTCAGGCCACCCACGCCAGCCAAGTGACTGGAATCCCTTTGCCTACCATTCGAAAAATCCTTCGGGATTTTCGGGACAAAAACATCTTGAATTACAAGCGCTACCAGCAGGGCGGGAAAAAAGGCATTGTCTACAAGCTAAATCCGGAAGTGAAGGAAGATGTCTTGGCCGCCGCCGAAAAGGACGCAGTGACCATATCAGTGATAAACCCCTCAGTGACGAGATCAGTGACAACGCATAATAGTAGTAGTAGTTTTTCTTTACAAAATAAAACGACTACTGCTCCAGAGGGGTTTGGGGAAATCCAAAAGGCGCTCCAAACCCATCCGGAAATGGGATACTGGCGACAGAAGGGGTTGACCGAAAAGCAGGTGGCGGAATGGATGAAAGTGGCGGATTGTGGTCTGGACCGGATGATGGCCTATTTGAGCTATTGTCGATTCGAGATGGTCGAACTGGATTTGGAGCGAACCAAGCCGATCCACGACGTGTTCAACTGGTTTTTTAAAATTCTGGAGCGGTCGGGCCAGTATCGAAAGCCCAAAGGCTATCAGTCCCACTTGGAACGAAAACTGGAGGCGGAACGCCAGGCCGTCGAGGAGAAAAAACGCCAAATCGAGGCCCTTAAGGCCTTGAAACGGGAACAATGGGAGCAGGCCCAGGAAATGGAATTCTGGGAGATGCTGAACGATCCGGAGGGCGACCTGTACCAGAAGTGTTTCTCAAAGCTGAACAATTTCGACCGAAAGCGGGCGCGGAAGGGGGGGAAAGCGTTCGAGATGGCCATGCGGCGGGCCTACGATCAGATGGTCGATGAAATTCAAGAGGGCGACGAGGAGGGGGGATAGGAGCCGCGGCAACGATTACGGCAGGGAAGCCGGCGTCTTACGGACATCCACCCGGATTTTTGGAATCCAAGCCAATTTCCGCGACAGTTCCAGCGCAGTTCCTCGGGATTTCCGATTCCGTCCCCCCAACTTAAACCCCTCTCCCCCAAATTACCCAATCTCTTCGAAGGGTTAGTCTCCTTTTCCCTTTTGGACGAATGATTCAAACGACCCACCATCCACCCCGAAGCGTTTGCCCCGATCACCCCCCTGTAAGTCATTTCACCTCGTATTCCAGATTTTGGATGTTTTTGGAGAAAAGTAAATATCCTGTTTTGGATAATTCGAATTAAAACAATTGCTTGAATCAATGGCCTAGGGCTTTTTGTATTCCACGGAATACATTTTTCACTCCCCATCGCTGCTTTCCATTTGTGGATGAATGAACCGGCGGCTATGGTAAGGGACAAATCCCAAACGGTTTGGATTCCGCTGGACCCCCGGAGCATTCCCATGAATCGGCCGAACATTTTTGATTACCTGGATTATCGCGCCTTCCTGAAGGACGTGTTCGCTTTTCGGAAACGCCAGGCGGCCAAGTTTTCCTATCGGTTTCTTAGCCGTCGGGCCGGTTTCAAGTCCCCCAATTTTTTGAAACTGGTCGCAGAGGGCCAGCGAAATCTGGGGCTGGAAAGCATCGCCAAAGTGGCGAAGGGCCTGGATCTGAAACGGACCGAGGAGGAATACTTCGAATGTTTGGTCCGAATGAATCAGGCCCGATCCCACGACGAAAAGAACCGTTTTTACCGGAAAATGATGTCCGTGAAAGGCGTGGGAACGGTCCGGAAATTGGAAAACGCGGCCTTTGAATATTTTTCCCGCTGGTACATTCCGGTGGTGCGGGAGCTTTTGCTGTTCGGCGACCGGAAGTCCACGCCGGAAGACGTCGCTCCCCTTCTCTCCCCCTCCATTACCCCCGCCGAGGCCCGACACGCGGTCTCCATTCTGCTCTCCTTGGAATTGATCCAAAAAAGCCCGGAAGATCGCTGGGAACCGGTGGAAACCAATTTGACCACCGGTCCCGAAATTCAGTCCCTGGTGATCGCAAACTACCATCGGGAGATGATCCGGCTTGCCTCAGAATCCATGGAGCGTTTTCCCTCGGAGGAAAGGGACATCACCGCGCTCGTGCTGAGCGTTCGACCGGATCGAATGGGCGAAATCAAGCAAAAAACGGCGGAATTTCGGAAGGCCCTTCTGGAAATCGCCACCGAAACGGAAGATCCGGACCAGGTGGTGCAGGTGAATATTCAGGTGTTTCCCCTGACCCGAAAAAAGTGAGGATGGGAACATGGTCGGTTTTCTGCAGGGCTCCCGGCCCATCGTTTGGCTTCCGGCGCTCCTTCTGGTCTGGATGGGCTGCTCATCCAACACGGAAATCGGAAATCCCAAAAACCAGTCCATCCTCGCCTTTGAAAGCGAATCGGCGCTGGATCGGTATCTTCGGGAGCAGTTAAGCCGGGATATCGTTCGGAAAACCCCGGTTGAGGGCGGGGCCGAGATTCCCGCGCCGAATGACGATTTCGCTCCGCCAACCCCGGCGGAGGAGGGCACGGTGCGCAACCCCGTGATCGTGACGGACACCGTCATTTTCGCGGCCGGCCTCGAACAGGTGAACGTTCTGGTCCGATCCTCCGGCAATCCTCCGGAATTGGTCGGCGTCCTCATCGGAACCGGGCGGATTCGATCGTTGGATCGCCTCGGGGATCAACTCATTGTGGTCGGCGAAGTGGAGAGTGGCGTCTCCAGTTCGGCTCGCCAACGGGTTTCCGTTTGGGATGTGTCCCGTCCCGAGCGCCCAACGAGGATTTGGGCGTGGGAGATCGACGGGGTTTTTCTGGGCTCTGCGATTTCCTCGGAACGGCTGTATCTCGCCCACCAATTCCTTCCGGCCATTTCTCCGTTTGCGGAAGATTCCGATCCCGGCGGAAACGTCCGGAAAAATTTGGACCAATTGAACGCGTTGCCGATGGAGGCGCTGTTTCCCGAATTTGTTTTCCGGGAAGGGGAGGGAGATATGGCCGCGAGCGGCCTTCTGACGCCTCCAGGGGCGATTTTCCGGCCCGACTGGCCGGCGGGCGGGGCATTGACCACCCTGACGGCCTTTAATGTCGCCGGCGGGGACGTAATCCCTTCCAGCACTTCCCTGGTGGGCAACGTTTCCGACGTGTTTTTCGGCGAAGATTCCGCCGTTTTCGGCATCGTTCGTTCCGGGGATCGGGCCGGGGATCAGTTGGTGAACGAAAACTTCGCCGACGCCCCAGAAGATGTGGAAACGACCTTGTACCGGATTCCCTTTTCCGGGGGCGAGCCAACGCTTTCCCATTTCGGCTTTCTGCCGGGAATCGTCCCCGAGCCAGGCGCGGCCCGGGTTAAAGGCGGCGCCTTCCAGGCGCTGACCGTTTCCCCCTCCCCCGCTGGTTGGGAGGTTCATGCCGTCGCCTTGCGATTGGTGGAAGATCGCTTTGCCCTTCAGGGGCTTCGATTCCTGGGATTGGAGCCCGAAGTCCCCGGCGTTCGCTTCGACGAGGCGGTTCAATGGGTGTTTTTTCCGGATGGCCGCATTCTCGGCGTGGATTTTTCCGATCCGGCGGAGCTGCCGGAAATCGCTCCGGCGATTTTGGCCGGAGCGCCGATCGCCGCGACCCCGTTGGATGGAGACGATCTCCTGGTCGCCGTCCGTCGAGAGCCGGGTGGCAACGGAAATGCATTCCTGGAATTCCAACGGTTGATCCGGGAAAACGGACGCCTTTCTCCCGTTGATTCCGGCGTATCCATTCCGATCCCCGAGAGCGGAATCGATTCCCGCTGGTTTGTCGGTGAGGTGGCCGTTGACCCGACTTCCAACCATCTGGCCGTCCCGTTTTGGGCCATATCCGGGGAATCCGCCGACTACACGACGTTTTCCCGGGTGTTTTTCTTCCGGATCGCCGTTGACGGCGGGCTGGAAACGATCGGGGCGGTCGATCCGGAGACGCTCTTTTCCCCGGAAAATGGGATTCCCCCTCGGTGGATTCCGCGGTTTTTTGGAAACCAATTCGGTCTGTTCCGTCCCGATGGCTTTGTTTTCGGAGAAACCGCCGATCCCACCGGGACCGCGCGGTGGATTCCGTTGGTTCCGGTTCATTCTTCGTGAACGTTTGAATGGGAGGCGCGACATGAAAGAGTCTTGGAGAGGATCATTGCGGATGGGTCTGTTGGTTTTGGCCGTTGGTTTCCTGGCCGCCTGCGGCGGCGGCGGAGATTCGGACCCGGCGGACATTCCGGAAGACCCGTCTTCGCCCCGACAACCGGCGGTTTCATCCCGGCTTCAATCCTTCGGTTCGCCCGAAGCGCTGGAAAGCTATCTCAAGAAGGGGATTCAAAGCGTCGGCAGCTGGGAATCGGGAAGGGGAGGGGAGATTCCCATGCGCGATGGAGAGGGAAGCCTGGATTCGGGCGCGCCGCCCGCCCCGTCTCCGGATGGTCCGGTGTTCAGCGACACCAATTTGCAGGAGGCGGGCGTAGATGAAGCGGACATCGTGAAAACCGACGGCGAATACTTGTACATGCTCGCGACGCCGGAAATCGTCCATCCCGGTTTCCCGGAAATCGACGTGGAACCGGCCGCGGATTTACTGCCGCCGCCGGTGGAGCGCCCTTATCTTCGAATTCTCTCCCTTTCCGAAGCGCCGCCGAGCAGCCGAGAGGTGGCGCGGATTTCCCTGGAAGCCTTTGAGAACGCCGTGGAATCGCTGTATCTGGCGACAGATCGGGGCGCGGAGATGCCCGATCTGCTGGTGACCCTTGGCGGTTCCGCCGCCGATCCCTGGGGCGACTGGTTTTGTCCCTTGTGCTGGCATAACGGAACCACCGAAATCGGGTTGTTCAACGTGGACGACCCCGGCCGACCGGAGCGAATTTCCCGGATTTCCCTGGACGGTCGCCTCATTTCCAGCCGTCGCATCGAAAATTGGCTCTATCTGGTCACCCGGTTCACGCCCAATGTTCCGGAATACGATCCCTATGCGACCGACCCGGAAACCCAGGCCCGGAACGAGGCGGTCTTGGCCTCCGCAAGTCTTCCCGACCTTTTGCCCCGGATGGCCGTGAACGGTTCGGATTCCGGGCCGCTGGCGACGCCGGAGCGGAGTTTTCTCCCGCCTCGCGAGGCGGACGCCCTCCCCGAGCCCGGCTTGATCACCGTGACCGCGCTGAACCTGGACCAGCCCACCGACCGGCGAACGCAGTCCGTGGCCGGCGCCGCCGAAACGCTGTATGTCTCGCGGGAAAGTCTCTATGTGGGCACCACTCGAAATCCGTACATTGCGCCGATTGCGCCTTGGGTAGAAGGCGCTTCGGCGGCGGATTTTCCCCCGCCCAAAACGGAAATCCACAAGTTCAACCTGACCGACGAAGGGCCGGTCTACGCCGGTTCCGGCGAAGTCATTGGAAATTTGGGATGGGAAGCCGGAAAGCGGCCGTTTCGCATGAGCGAGCATGAGGGCGTCTTGCGCGTGGCGACCTCCCTGGGCGACACATGGACCGGCACCGCACGGACGCGGTTGAATCTGCTGCGGGAAGGGGAGGGCGGAAATCTGGAGGAAACCGGCTACGTGGATCACATCGGGAAGCCGGGCGAACGGTTGTACGCCTCCCGCTTCTTGGGCCAACGCGGGTTTCTGGTGACTTTCCGAGTGACCGATCCGCTTTACGTGTTTGATCTGTCCGACCCGACCAACCCCCGGGCGGTTGGCGAACTGGAAATCGAGGGCTATTCGGACTACCTGCATCCCATTGGAGAGGATTTGCTTCTGGGGATCGGGAAGGACGCGATACCCGCCGAGGAAGGCGATCTCGGCGGCCGAGGGGCGTGGTATCAGGGTCTCAAGGTTTCGCTTTTCGATGTCTCCGATCCCGCCCTGCCCATGGAGATCGATTCGATGGTTTTCGGCCGCCGGGGGACGGATTCCGAGGTGCTGATGGATCACCACGCGCTGGCCTACCTATCCCCCATGGGAGAGCAGGGCGCCGCAAGGATGGCCCTTCCCATCCGTCTCCACGATACCCCGGGCAATCCCGATTGGTTTGATCCCGCCAATCCTTCGGCCTACTGGGAGTGGACCCGAACCGGCCTCTATTTGTTTGAAATCGATTCCACCGGCTTGTATCCGGCCGGGGAGATGATCGCGGCCGACCGGACGGACGGGGACGAGCCCGGCTGGCATTTTTCCGGGGACCGGGCCCTGCTTTTGGGCGACAGCGCCCATTTTATCCACGACGGCGGTGTATGGTCCGCGACTTGGGGCCTTCCCAACGGGGGCGTTGTGGGACCGAACTAACTCGTCAGGCGGGGGATCCCGCGGCGGGAATTAAATTCATTTTGGTTGGCGTTGATTGAGGAGAACCGATCTGAAAACCGATTTTTAATTCGCCGATTGATCCTCTTCCCTTGAAACGGGAGGCACATGAAAACGGCGCACCGGCTTCGGTCGGCGTGCCGTTTTTCGTCCTTCCCATCTATCCGACATGGAAAGCTGAATTCTGTATTCAGCGACTCTCCATTTTTGGAAAATGATTTAAAGATGAATGGCTTTCGTGGCTTTTGTAGCAGTGTAATTCGCTACAAATGAGGCGTTCCATTTTACTCCAAATTCGTTTCCGTTTTCGACCCAACTTTGGAATGATTCGAAGGGCGAACCGGGCTTCGGTTGGCCTCGAAGGACGGCCATCATCCAGCCATTGTAGTAATTTAAATCGCTACAATTGAACCGAAGCGGTTGGCTACGGCCAGATGGCCTGGCCGAAACCGCCGCCGGGAAGAAAACCAATTTGGGCGATTCCCGTCCACGCCAGCGCAATCTGACCGATGATCCAGATGCCGGCCCCCAGTTGGGCCACGGTGGCGATTCCAATGCCGAACTGGGCGATGGTCACGATTCCCATTCCAAACTGGCCAATGGCGACGATTCCCCGAGCGGGGACAGGGCGAGGTCGATACTTGAAGCAGATGTGGATCAGCGGCCAGCCGAAGACCTTGATCCCGCTTTTCCATTCAAACCCGTGTCCCGTCCATTCCGAAAGATACGGTTTGGGCGCGCCGCAGCGGGGACACTGGAAGGCCTGCGGACTCACCTGGTCTCCACAGTCCCGACATTTCGCCAGTTCTTTTTCCATGGTCTCCTCCTGGTGGTTGAGGATTCGCAGGGCAACGCCGGGGCAGTTTATGGGCAGCTTCCCGCAAACTGCAGGAGTCTTCAGGCCGGGCGGCCAGAGAGGATGAGGAAGGCCCCGAAGGATGGCGCGGTTGTAGCCCATTGCAATGCTTCATTTGTAGTTACTTTCATGAATACGCAAAGGAATGACTTTTCAATATTCCATGGAACATTTTCGCGCAAAACCCGAGAGGAAGGCCGTTGTCTTAAAAAAATGGACCACGGCTTTTCCGTTTGGCGAAACGCGGTTTGTCGGAGCGGTTGAAGGCCGAAGGTCTCCTCGTGCGAAAGGACGGAATTTGTCTCGTCAATGGACAATGAATTGATTTGAATCGCGACAAATGTAGCGATTCAAATCAATTCATTCAATGAAGCATTGCCTGTGATTCAAGCTCGCAACCGATCTATTCGATGAACGCTAACCGTAATCGCATCCCACTCGCTTTCCACGAGGCCGAAAATTCGGTAGGGACCGGGGCCGCGCAAAAAACGGCTGTATTTTTCCCAGGCTTCGGGAAATACCACGGTTTCGACAATGTCGGTTTCGTCCTCGAAGGTCAGAAAGGCCATGGGGTCGCCGCCGCCGGTGCGGACCGGTTTTCCGGTGATGAGCCAGCCGCCGAAGGCAATCTCTTTTCCAACGTGTGCCGGAATGGATTGGACTTCCAGCGCGCCTTCTTCTCTGAGCCGATCCCGATAAAACGTCATGGGATGGCAGTCCGGCAGAAAGCCCAAAACGGAGAAGATATCCCGCTGCCGCTGGTGCGGGTCGTCCGGGGGCAGGGGAGGGGGGCCGTGGGATTCACTGGGGAAGAGACCGTAATCTGCCCAATCTGACGGTCCCGCCCGATGCCCGCCGAGGCTTTCGGCCAGCGTCCACATGAGTCGCCCCCGGTTGATCTCCGGCGAGAGACTGTCCAATGCCCCGGATTTGATCAGTGCCCGTCCTTCGTCCGAATCCGGACGGACCCTTCGGAAAAAATCTCCGGGGTCGGAAAAGGGCTGGAGGCGCCGTTGGGCGCAAATCCGCTCCCGGGTTTTCGGGCCCAATCCTTTCACCGACGCCAAACCCGCCTGCAAAAGATTTCCGCGGCCGGTCCAGCCGATCTCGCCGGCCAAAACATCCGGGCCGCGGATGGTCAACCCCATCCGCCGAGCCTCGGAGACGTAGGCGAAAACCGAATAGAAACCGCCGCCGTTTTGGATGACGGCGGCCATGAATTCGGCCGGGTAATGGGCCTTCAGCCAGGCCGACTGAAAGGAAACCCGGGCGTAGGAGGCGCTGTGGGGTTTGCAGAAGGAGTAGCCGTCGAAGCTCATCATCATTTCCCAAACGCGATCGGCCACCGGTTCGGGCACGCCTCGCGATCTCGCTCCTTGGAAAAACCGGTCCCGAAATTGGGGCAGACGCCGAGATCGATCCTTTTTGGAAATCACCCGGCGCAACCGGTCCGCCTCGGCGTGGGAAAAGCCGGCGACCGCCATGGCCGCGCGGGAAACGTCTTCCTGATAAACCATCAGGCCGTAGGTTTCCGAAAGCGCGGCCTCCACGTCGGGGTGAAGCGGCTTCCATCGACCCGTGTGGAGGCGGCGGAGATACTCTTGGATTTCCGCGTTGGCGGCGGGGCGGATGATGCTGCTGTGGAGAACCAGGTGCTCGAAATCGCTCCGTTGGGATTTTCGCTGAAGCAGGCGGGTGGCCGGACTTTCGATGTAAAAGCAGCCCATGGTCCGTCCCTCGGCCACCAGCCGTTGGGTGTCGGGATCGTCTTCGGGACGCCAGCGGAGTTCGTCGATTTCCGCCCCCGCCTTTCGCGCCGAGGCCAGGGCGTCTCGAACCACGGCGAGGCTCCGGTTTCCCAGCAGGTCGATTTTGACCAGCCCGGCGTCCTCGGCGGCGTCCTTGTCCCATTGGATGATGGGCACGCCTTTGGCCGCCGTTTCCACCGGCACGAAATCGTGAACCGGGCCCGGGGTGAGCACCACGCCGCCGGGGTGGACGGAGAGGTGGCGGGGAACTTCCCGCAACCGATCCGCCGCGCCCAGGATTTCCGGCCAGGGCGGGTCCAGCCGAAGCCCTCGGGCCTCGGGGCGGCGGCGAAGTTCCGCCTCCAGCCCGCCCTCCGCAGGCCACCAATGGGAAAGCCGGTCCGCCACCGGGGAAATTTCCCCGTCCGGGAGGCCCCAGGCCCGGCCGGTTTCCCGGACCGCCATGCGGGGACCAAAGCGGATGATGCTGCATACCAAGGCGGCCCGATCTCCGAACCGTTCCAGAACGTCTTCCAGCACGGCGTCCCGCTCGTCCCAGGCGAAGTCGATGTCGATGTCCGGCGGGTCGGTTCGACCGGTGTGGAGGAACCGTTCGAAGTAGAGGTTGTGCCGGATGGGACAGACGTTGGTGATGTTCAGGCAGTAGGCCACCAGGGATGCCGCGCCCGATCCCCGGCCGCAGGTGCGCGGGCTTTGCCGAACCATGTCCCGAACGGTGAGAAAATACCCGGCGTAGCCCATTTCGATGATTATCTTTAATTCGTACTTAAGTCGTTGGCGAACGGCCGAGGGCAGGGGAGAACCGTACCGGCGGCGGGCGCCGGATTGGGCGGCCGCCCGAAGGGTTTCTTCGGGATGGTCGCCAATCCATTCCGGGAGGAGCAGGCCGAAGTCGGGTCCCTCGAAGGAAATCGGTTCCAAAAATGCTTCGGCGGCCCGGAGCGCCCGGGGCATGGCCGCAAACCGTTGGGCCGCGGCCTCCGGCCCGACGAGGCAGGCGTCCTTCGGAACCATTTCTTCCGGATCGACCCGGGACATCGCGACCCGACCGGCGATGGCCCGGAGCAGGCGATGGGTTTCCCAATCCGATTCGCGGAGGAACCAGGCGTCGAGGGTGGCCACGACCGGCGCCCCTGCCGATTCCGCCGCCATGCGAAGTGGATGGCGGCGAGGGCGGGGCCGGTCCAACGCCGCGGCGACCGGGACATTTTGCCCGGCCCACCGGTTCAGCAGGCGGGGCGAGGCGGTCAGGAGCCGAAGGCCCTCGGCAAATTGGGGAAGATCGGCGGCCAGATCAAATTCCGGCGTTCGATGGCGGCGGGTGAGCAGTCGGCAGAGGTTGGCGTAACCCGCGGGATTGACCACCAGGGCCGCGGCGGTCTCTTTTCCGTTCGGGTCCGAAACCTCCGCGCCCACCATCGGCCGAAGCCCCTGGTCCCGGCAGGCGGCCAAAAAGGGCCACAGCCCGTAGATGTTGTCCCGATCCACCAGGGCGATTCGCCGATGGCCCAATTTTCTCGCACGAGCGCACAGGTCTCGAACCGATGCAGTGCCTCGCAAGAGGCTGTATCGGGAGCGGGCCAGCGCCAAAGGCACGGCGGAGCGGTTTTCCGTTTCCGGTGGGGAATCGACCATGATCTACCTGTTTCGACACGGCGCGGTGGACACCGACGGCCGGCGGTTCATCGGCCAAAGCAATCGACCCTTAAACGCGGAAGGACGTCGGCAGGCCGGAGCCTGGCGGGACCGTCTGGAGGGGATGGCCTGGCGCGCGGTCTACGCCGGCGACCTGGATCGGACCCGGGAGACGGCCGAAATTATCGCCGGAAAACCGCCAACGTTGCTTCCGGAGCTGCGGGAAATTCACCTGGGCGACTGGGAAGGGGTCCCCATGGCGGAGATTCGGCGGACCCAGCCGGAACGATGGCGCGAGCGCGGGGAGCGGATGGACCAATTTCGGCCCCCAGGCGGCGAATCTTTCGCGGACCTCCAGAAACGCGTCTGGCCCGTTTTCCAAACCCTGGCGGAAGGGCCGGGACCGGCGCTGGTGGTGGCCCACGCCGGGGTGAATCGGGCGATCCTTTGCCGGTTGCTGGCCATGCCGCTTGCCGCGCTTTTCCGGCTGGGGCAGGACCCCGGGTGCTTGAACCGGATCGATCCGACCCGAAACCCGTTTCGCGTGGTGTCGGTCAACGAGCCGGCCGTCCCCGGCGAAGCGGAAGCCGGGCTGGGCGTTCGGGGGGAAAAGAAAGGCGGGCGACGACCGTGAAGGAAAGGACCGATCGAGGTCGCGAGTGTCGGAGAACGAGCAGGTGCGTTCCCGCGACGGCCGCCGCCGGGTGCGAGGGGAAGGGTAGGGGTCAGGCGCCGTCCACAAGTTCGTTCAGCGCTCGGGAGGCGCGGAACTTGGGTCGTTTGCGTTCCGGGACCTGGACCTGCTCCCCGGTCCGGGGATTGCGTGCGGTGCGCGGCGCGCTGGTGGTCACCGTGAACTTCCCGAAATTGGGGACCATCACTTCTTCTCCTTCCGCCAACGACTTGCCCATGATGTCGAATAACTGGCGGACAATGATCTCGGCGTCGCCCTGGGTAAACCCGGAGGCATCGGCCACCTCCCGAACAAGCTCGGCAAACCTCATCTGTGTTCCTCCTGTTGCGGTTAAAATTGCGGAAAAGACGATAGTCCATTTGTCCCGCGATCTCAATCTTTTCCTTACGGTTTCCCCCATTTCGTGGCGATTTCCATTTTTTTCGCCGCTTTTTTACCCAATTTCCCATGGCCCAATGGGGAATTTCGGTAGGATGGGCGTCGCGGGCCTGGCCAACGGCCCGTGAAACCGGAAGGGCGGGGGACCCGGCGAAAGATTGAATATTCCAATGAAACAGGCGATCCGTCAAGGACTTCCCGGAGGGAAGGCCATCGGGGCCGTTTTTTCGCGAGAGCGCCGTCTGTTTCACATCCCTTTCACCCTGTCAAGCCTCGATGGGCGATCGGCGCCTCGGAGGCCTGTGGTTTCCGAACCGGGTCGCTCCCAAGGTCCGGGGCCGGGCCGTTCCCGCCTTCTTCACTTTTCGTCGGAATGGAAACGGGCCTCCGAAGAATGGCGGATTTCGCCCGGGGGGCGGCCGCCGGGCGACATCCGCAAAAAGACTTGGGTTGAATGGCAAAATATCCTATACCCTTCCCGCAAGTCCCGAAATTCAGACTGTTTTCCAGATCAGCCGGAGGATGGATATCTCCCGCGCGGCCCGAGGCGGGCGGGAAGGCGGAATGCGTTGGGTCGTTCGTCCGGTCGGGATCTGGAGACGGTTTTTCAAAACCATCCGGTGGAATGTCATGGGTATCCGGTTTTTCGCCACTGTTTTGCTCTTGCTGGAATCGATTCTTTGGGGGGCGCTGTTGTTCCCCGGCCCGGCGGCGCCCGGCAATGGTCGGCTTGAAGGGGGCGCTTCCGGCCCGGTGATTTTGGTGGGCGGGGATTACGACTATCCCCCCTACGAGTTTTTTGACGAATCCGGCCGTCCGACCGGCTACAACGTGGAGTTGACCCGGGCGGTGGCCGAGGCGATGGGGTTGAACGTCCGCATTCGGCTGGGGCCGTGGGGGGAAATCCGCCGGGCGTTGGAAAACCGGGAAATTCACGCGATCCATGGCATGTTCCATTCCCAAGAACGGGCCAGGCGGGTCGATTTTTCCGCGCCGCACACCATCATTTATCATTCCGCCTTCGCCCGAAGGTCAACCCCGCCCATCGACTCGCTGGACGACTTGGCGGGAAAATCCCTGGTGGTGATGCGCGGGGACATCCTCCACGATTTTGCGAAGAAGGCCGGTCTTTCCGATAAAATCCATCCGGTGGCCACCCAGGCGGAGGCCCTGCGGGAGCTGGCGGCGGGGAAACACGATTACGCCCTGACGGCCAAATTGCCGGGGGTGTATTTGATTCGGGAGCTGGGGCTGCATGGCATTCGTCCGGTGGGGCCGCCGCTTCTGCCGTCTCGGTATTGCTACGCCGTGCCAAAGGGGGGGAACCCCGAACTGCTTTCCGCCTTCAACGAGGGGCTGGCCATTCTGAACCAGACCGGCCGGTACGCGGCCATTTATGAGAAATGGCTGGGTCCCCTGGGCGACCGGGATGACGGACTTCCCCGTCGGTTTCTCTGGTGGTTCCTGTCCGTCATCGGCCTTCTGCTTCTTCTGATTTTGTGCGGGTTTTTCTGGAACCGGGGCATGCGCCGCCAGGTGAACCGCCGAACCGAGCTGTTGACCCGGGAGATTGAGGAGCGCAAAGCGGCGGAACAAGCGCTTCAGCGGTGGGGGCAGGTGTTTGAACATGCCCGATGGGGAGTGGCGGTCGGGTCGGCCAACGGGCAGAGATTTGAAATGGTCAATCCCCACTACGCCCGCCTCCACGGCTACGAGGTGGAAGAGTTGCTGGAGCTTCCCATCGCGGCGATCCGGCCTCCGAACGGTTCGGAAGAGTTGAAGGAGCATATCCGCATCGCCCATTCCCGGGGCCATTACGCCTATCGAACCCGGCACCGGCGCAAGGACGGCTCCCTGTTTCCCGTGGAAGTGGACGTGACCGCGGTTCGAGACGCCTCCGGGAAGGTGGCCTACCGGGTGGTTCACCTTCAGGACGTCACCGAACGGGAACGGGCCGAAACGGAAATGCGGCGGTTGAATCGCCGACTCCAGACCATTCGGGAGTGCGACCGGGCGCTGGTGACGGCCAGAAGCGAGTCGGAAATGTTGCGGGCCGTCTGCCGCACCCTGGTGGAAACCGGCGGCTATCGAATGGCCTGGGTCGGATTCGCCCGGGGCGACGAAGAGCGAACCGTTTACCCGGCGGCCAGTTGGGGCGTGGCGGAGGGGCGGCTCGACAGGGTTCGCGTCGCCTGGTCGAAGACCCGGGAAGGGTCTGGTTCGGTCGGTCGGGCCATCCGCACCGGCGCGGTTTGCGTGGAGGCCGATTTGTCGGAGGCGCCCGATTTTGCCTTTTGGCGGGCGTTGGCCGAAACGGTGGGTTTTCGTTCCGCCATTTCCCTTCCCCTCTTCATGAATGACCGGGTCATTGGCGCCTTGAGTATTTACGGCGAATCCGGGGACGCGTTTGGACCGGAGGAGCAAGAGCTGCTGGAGGAACTGGCCGACGATCTGGCTTTTGGCGTCGCCGCCCGCAGGGGACGGGAAGAGCGGCGAATGGCGGAGATCCGTCTCCGGGAAAGCGAGGGCTGGCTCAAGGCGGTTTTATCCTCGGTCCAGGTTGGCATCGCCATCATCGATGCGGAGAGCCATCGGCTGGTGGACGCCAATCCGGCGGCCCTGCGGATGATGCGTCGACCGCTGGAGGACGTGAAGGGCCGGGTCTGCCACCAGTTTTTGTGTCCGGCGGAGGAGGGCGCCTGCCCGATCGCCGACCTGGACCAGGAAATCGACGAATCGGAGCGGGAGTTGCTGACCGCGGACGGCGAAAGCCTTCCGATTCTCAAGAGCGTGGTTCGGGTTCGCCTGGACGGCCGGGTTCATCTGCTGGAAAGCTTTATCGACATTTCCGCCCGAAAGGCGGCCGAGGCCGAGCGGGAAAAGCTGATCGAGGAACTTCGGACCGCCCTTTCGGAAATCCGCACGCTTCGGGGCTTCCTGCCCATCTGCGCGAGCTGCAAGAAAATCCGGGACGACGAGGGGTATTGGCACCAGATTGAAATCTACATCCGAAACCGGGCCGACGTGGATTTTACCCACGGCATTTGTCCCGAATGCCAAGATCGGCTCTACGGCGACCTGTTCGGGGACGAGGAAGACGATCCCGCCCCGGAGTGATGGAATTGAAGTTGATTGTTTCATGCTGGTTTTTATGGAGCGATGGGCGCCGGATTTCCGCGGCCCGCCGTTTCTTTCCGGGCAGCGACGAGTTGTCCTCGTCGTTGCCGGCAGGTCGCTTTTTTTCAAATTCCTAAAAAGCCGCGTCCACCACCGAGAGCGCCCATTCCGGTTCGCCGTCTTCGGCGGGGACGCCAAAGGTTCCCCCGGCCGCCCGTCGTTGCCCCGGCGCGAAGAGGGGATCGAAGGTCGTTGCCGCGTAAAAGGCGCGCGCCTCCAATTTTTCCCCCGCCTTGTTTTTCCACGCGATCTCAAATTTCAGGGATTT
Source organism: Desulfococcaceae bacterium (assembly GCA_046541515.1). Classification (GTDB taxonomy): domain Bacteria; phylum Desulfobacterota; class Desulfobacteria; order Desulfobacterales; family Desulfococcaceae; genus CAYFVR01. The sequence continues at coordinate 69 of JBKHDD010000085.1, read as the reverse complement.
CAGGCCGACCGACCCTACGTTTTCCACGCCCAATTCCAATCGATGAAACCTCTTGCTCGCCACCGAACC
>JBKHDD010000084.1:0-20471 GCA_046541515.1 Desulfococcaceae bacterium | reverse complement strand
TCGTATGGCGATGGGTCGTCGGCAAACCGTTGGTTTCGAAAGGAAGTCCAGGCGAACGGAGGGCTGGACGGCACTCGAATCTACTGGCGAATCTCGAATCCGGCTTCCTGGAGCCGGAGCGCAAGATCGGAAAAGGGGTCGAAGCGAACCCGGTGGGCGCCGGGCGTTCGATAATCGGCGAAAACCAGTCCACCGGCCGCGCCGGCGGATAGCGGGATTTCCTGCTCGGGCACCCGCTGGCCGGGCACCCATTCCCAACTCCAGACGTCCAAGTCCTTGCCGGGGAGAAAATCCCGCTGGAATTGATCCCGCTGGTTGAACCATTCCCGGGCGCTCATGCCCAACAGCCGTTCCAGCAGCTCGGGTTCGTGAACCACCAGCAGGTCCACGGCCACCGGATGGTTCTGGTTGGCGGTTTCCGATAGGACCACGGAAACGTCCACCCGACCGCCCAGCATGGAGCGGGTGCGAACGAAGAGGCCGCAACCGGCGGAAAGCAGGGCGAAAATTAGAATGAAAAGAAGTAAAAAAAGCTTGGAAATGCGCGAGAATCCAACCAGCGCCACTTGCTCCGCCCTCCTCGCGTTCGGCGTTCTTTCATGCAAATCCAATTAACAAATCCCAAGAAAAACGATCCTGCGGGACTTCGGACGCCGGAAAAGACGACCCGATGCATCCATTGACATCTACCATTTTGGTCAAATTCGCTGGAAGGCTTGCGGAAAATACGGCGTCGTCGGAAGATTTTCCTTGGAAGCTCGATTCATAACGCAAAGCCTTTCGGTCGGTCAAGGGAAAATGATGGCGCCGCGCCGCCGGGATCGGATCGGCGGACCGGCCTGGCGATTCCGGGTTCCGCGATCTCCGGGAAACATGAAAAGGCCAACGCCTTTTGTCCGATCCGAACACGACGTTCCCGCCCCATCGGCAGTGATACTGCTTAGTCTCGTCGCGTCCTTGACAGCGCTTTGGAGCGGCGATAAATTTTTGGATTGGGAGTTTTCGCCTCGCATTTCGAAATCCAGGATTCCGGCTTGATCGCAACGCCGTTCACGTTGGGATTCCCAAAGGACGAGGGTGCCGGATTGTCCGGGAGCGAATGCAATTCGCCCCTGCAAACTTTCGCCAAAATGAAAAGGATTCCATTCCATGTTCCGAAGCGAAGCCGAGTCCATCTATCAGGCGTGGAACACCTCCGCCGCCAAGAATGCCGTCACCCCGGTGGCCCGAGCCACCGGAAAGTTCGACAAGTTCCGAACCGGCGGATTCGACGTCGTCGTGACCCGCCTGATCCGTTATCGACGAACCCGCGGTTCATGGAAGGCGGCGGAGCAGACGTGGAAACTGCTGGAGAAGTTCAAGCGGCGAAAGGGCGAAATCGTGGCGCGGGAGTTGATGAAAGTCCTCGAAGCGGATTCGTCGATCAAAGGCCTGCTCGCCCAATTCCCCGCCTCGATGTTCCCGGGCCTCAAGAACCAGGCGCGGCAATTCGCGGTCAAGCTCGATCCGAACAATATCGTGTTTCCGAAGACGGGAAAACGGATTCGCATCCTGCGGCTGCTCGGCAAGGGCGGCATGGGCGGCGCGGTTTATCTCGGGGAAGAGCCCAGCGGCCACCGCTACGCCGTGAAGCATTTCATCGCCCAATCCCACAAGATTCCCGGCTACGGAAAAGACACGAATCCGGCTCGTCTGGAATGGAAAAAACATTATCTGTTGAAATACTTCGAGGCCGCGCTCACGACGACCTGCGTCGACGAACTCACCATCGGACGGGACCAGTGGCTCCTGCTCGAACTCGGCGAAGGAACCGTGGACTACGCGACCCTCAACATGTCGGATATTCTTAGCGTTTTCCAAGATTTGCAGAAATTGTACGATTACTCCCGCCATTACATGGATGTCCATGTGACCCAGGACGTGAGCGTCCTGCACCTGGACATCCACGGCGAAAATCTGATGCGCTTCGGCGGCAAACTCCGGCTGATCGACTTCGGGTTCGCCCAGATATTCAGCCCGAGCCAAGGCGCGGAGGTCCGCAAGGCCAAGCCCGTCAAATACGACCGGAACAACGTGAATCTCTATTTCCAGCACGCCGATTTTCTCGAAGACAAGAAGTCCTCCTACGATCCGTCCGAGGGAACTTGGAAAAAATACATCGACGACTGGCAACAGGCCTATCGCGAGGCGCCGGAGGTTCAGCGCTGCGGGGGTTGCGGTCGCCAGTATCCCGTCGGGCTGAAGATCGAGGAATGCTTTCGCTGCGGTTCCAAGAAGATCGAGACCGCGAAGCTTCGCCGCGCCGACATCGAAGGGCTGGCGAGGCTGAAAGGCGTTTCGCCGGGAACGATCGGGGACAATCCCTACGCCCATGGCACGGTCGCCTCGGTCGATCCGCAACAGTACGGTTGCGTCGTGCTCACCGCGGTGCTGATCAAGGAAATCTGGACGGCCACGGAAAAGGGACGCGATCTGGGAATGGGCGGGAAGCCCGCGCGCGCCATCCTCAACGTCAACGTATATTCCCTGGCCCGGAAGGGATTTCATCGCTTCAAGGGGGAAGCCCAGGCGAGCGTCGTCCGAATCCTCCTGCTCTGGTTCGACGAAATGATGCGCCGTCTGTTCGACCGCGAACCGTTCACGGCCCGGGACGCGGTCAAATTTTTCGGCGGACATCGAGAATCGCGGCCATCGCGCCATCGCCGCCATTCCGTCTCGTTCTGAAGCCGCCCCGACGGCCGCGCGGTCGCCGGAGAAACGTCCGATTCCCCCCAACGCCACGTTGACGACGGGAATCGGCTCGTATATAATTGCCTTCGGCGTTTCACCCTTCCCTCCGCCCGGAGACGAATCCATGGCCCCCTTTCGCCCGCGTTTTCGGCCGCCGCATCAGTTCGTTTTGGCGGTTCTGCTTCTGTTTCCCGCGCTCGCCGCCGCCAACGAACCGCCGGTGATCGGCACAAACCCCTTTGAAAATCCGAGCCAGTTTCTGGTCGCCGGGGAGAAGGAGCCTCTCACCATTTCCCTGAGCCAGGGGACCGACGCCGACGGCGATCTGCTTCAACCGCGAATTCGCGCCCTGCCGGAATTCGGCCAACTCTTCCAATACGCCGACGGCGAGCCCGGAGCCCCCATCGAAGAAGAGGGAACCCTGGTGACCGATTTCGCCGGATACCGGCTGATCTACGTGCCGGAAGACCAAAGCGCCGACTATCTGGTGGAATTCCGGAGCACGCTGACCGACGGGACCGACGATTCGGTGAACGTGGAAACGGTGCGGATTCAGGTGCTGGCGGAAAACGCCGCGCCCGAAATCGCCAGCTCTCCCACCCCGACCGCCTTCGTGGACGAACCCTACGAATACGTGGTGGAGGCGTCGGACCCCGACGCGGACCACGCGGGAGACGCCCTGGCCTTTTCCATTCTCCAGGGCCCCCCCTTTTTGACGCTGACGCCCAATGGCGACGGCACGGCCACCCTGGGCGGAACCCCGCCGGCCGCCTTTGCGGGAAATCACGACGTGACCCTGTCGGTATCGGACCCCCTCGGCGCCGCGGCCACCCAGGAATTTCTGCTGATCGTCATTCCGCCGGAAATCTTCCGGTTCGACGCGGCGGAAAACGACAACCGCATCACTGCGGACACGACATGGGCCTTCGACAAGGTGATCATCGCCCGGGGCGAGGGCAACGCCTCCCCGGTGGTCACCGTTCAGTCCGGCGTGACCTTGACCATCGCGCCGGGCGCCACGGTGGAATTCCAGGACAACATGGGACTGGTGGTGGCCGGCGGGCTGGTGGCCGAAGGCACCGCCCAGAAGCCGGTCATCTTTCGCGGCGACCAATGGGGCGGCATCACATTCAACGGGGCCAGCGAATCCTCCGCCTTGGAATTCGCCACGGTTACCGGCGTCAAAGGCGCCTTTGGCGGCGCGATCTCGGTGGTGAACACCGACGATCTGGAAGTGCGGAACAGCAAAATTTCCCAAAACGAAGCGGTTTACGGCGGCGGATTCTACATCCTCAACAGCGATCCGGTCATCGCCGACAGCGAAATCGTGGACAACAAACAGGTCTCCCGGGGCGGCGGCATTTACGTGGAAAACGGCGCGCCGGAAATCACCGGCAGCCTGATCGCCCGGAACACCGAGGTGGTCCTGGGCGGCGGCATTTTTCTGGCCAACGCCGACGCGGTGCTGCGCAACAACCGGATCACCGGCAACGCGGCCCAGCAGGGCGGCGGGATTTTTCTGGAGCGCTCGGATCCGGTGATGGACAATTTGTTGATCGCCAACAACGCCGGAACCGTGAAGGGCGGCGGGCTGCTGATGGAACGTTCCAATCCGGCCATCCGCCACGGAACCATCGCCTACAACCTTTCTCCGGAAGGTCCGGGCCTGCATCTGACCGGTTCTTCGCCGGCGGTCACGGGATCGATCCTCTACGGCAACCGGTTGATGGACGCCGAAGGCAAGGACGGCGGGGAGGCCCGGCAAATTTTTCTCGCGGACGGCGGATCGGCGCCGGACGTCCGTTTTTCGGACGTGGAAGGCGGTCAAACGGGCATCGACGGGGCGGCCTTTTCCGGGGCCTACGCGGACAATTTGGACGTCGATCCGGCCTTCAAAACCGCGCCGGAAAGCGCCGGGAACGAGGCCAGCGGCGATTTTTCCCTGACGCCCCAATCCCCGGTGATCAACGCCGCGTCCACCGCTTCCGGCGACCTTCCCGCCACGGATATCGAGGGCGACGGCCGCGTTTTCAACGGCGTCCGGGCCGACATGGGCGCGTTCGAATTTCCCAACAATCCCCCGACGCTTCCGGCCCAAAGCTTCGCTCTGCCGGACACCGACGAAGACGCCGGCCGTACCGCATTCGCGCTTTCGGAGCTGGCGCCGGTCGCCGATCCCGAAGGCCACCCGACCGTCTATTTCTTGGCAAACGCTCCGGAATTCGGCACGCTCTTCCAGGTGGCCGAGGACGGAACGGCCCAGCAACTGCCGGACACCGGCGGCGAACCGCTTCCCCTGGGGGCGGAGGGCCGGCTGGAATACCAACCGGCCAACCGGAGCGACCCCTACGCCGACCGGTTCTCCTTCCGCGTTTCGGAATCCCTGCCGGACGAGGAGGCGGAACGGGCCATGACCTCGGCGGACACGCCGGCGGTGACCGTTTCCGTATCGGCGGACAACGACGCCCCCCAAATCACCTCCGCGCCAAACACGGCGGTGCCGGTGGGCGCCGAATATCTGTACGAAATCCAGATCGCCGACCCGGACCAGGACGATCCGGTCGAGACGCTCCAAACCACCGCCGAGGCCGCGCCGGACTGGCTGACCCTGGGGGAAGCCGAAGACGGGACGCCGACCCTGACCGGCGTCCCCACCGACGCGGAGACCGGGGACTTTTCCATCACTCTGCGGGTGACCGACGACCAGGGGGCGTTTTCCGAACAAAGCTTCGGCCTGACCGTGGACCCTCAAGGCATCTTGGCGGTGGACGCGGGAGCGGACCGCACCGGGGCGCCGGGGGAAACGCTGTTTTTCGAAGCCGAAGGCGAGGGGGGCGATCCGCTGACCTACGCCTGGACCGTGATCGACGCGGGCGGGGCGGAGCTGAAAACCGGGACGGGCCAGAAATTCAGCTGGGCGCCGGATTCGGCCGGACTTTTTTCCGCCGTGGTGACCGCGACCGACGAACGCGGCAGCGTGCCGGCGGAGGACCGGGTGGAAGTGGCCGTGGCGACCGGGTTCGAGGCGGTGGATGAAAACCGCCGGGAGCCGCCCGCGGAGGAACAGGCCGCCGCCATTGCCGGCCTGCGGAACCTGGACCCGGCATCGCTGGAACCGGACGCGGCCGCGGCGACGGTGGCCGAAGCGGCCAAGCTGGACCTCTCTCCCGGGCAGCGAAGCGACGTGCTGGCCGGGATGGCTTCCATCGTGGCGGCGGACGGGAATCCCCCGGCGGACCGGATCGGCCGGTTGCTGGGCGCGGCCGACAATCTGGTGGTGGACGTCGGCGGCGACCCGGCCGATTTCCTGACGCCGGAGCAGGTGGACCAAAGCCTGAACGTGCTGCAAGCGCTGGCCGACGCGCCGGAATTGAATCGGCCCGGCATGTTCAAAACCGTGGAAACCTTGGACGAAATCGTGGCCCAGGGCGGAGAATCGGCCCTGACCAACGACCAGATCGGGCGGGTGGGCGAAATTTTGGAAACGGCGGCGGACCGGGCCGTGGATCGGGCGACAACCTCCGGCGGGGCGTTGACGGCCACCGGGTTTGAGAACGTGGCCCTGGACGTTCGGCCCTTGGATTTGAGCAACCCCACGATTCCCGTGTCGCTGGGCGGGACCCCGCCGGAAGGCGCGCGATTGAGCCTTCCCCCGGCGCTGCTTGGGGCGTTGCGGGACCGGTATGGAATTAACGAAGCGACCGGTCGGTTTACGGCCAACGGCGTCACGGCGGGCCGGGGCGTGTTGGCGAACGCGGCGCTGGTGGGGCCGGATGGATCGGAGCTTTCGATCGACGGGCTTTCGCCGGCGGCGGAGGTGACCATCCCGTTGAAGGTGGACGACCGGGAGCGGCCGTTGATCTTTGATCCGGCGGCCGGGGAGTGGACCGAACGATCCCTTTCCGGCGTGCGAACGCTGGACGACGGCGCGGTGACCTTCGATTCCGGGCGGCTGAATCGGTTCGCGTTGTTCGAAGCGGCGTCGAATCCATTGACGGGAGAGGACCGAAGCGATACGGATAAGGTGGTGGACGCCATCGAGGATTTGGGCTCGGGGAGCGGCTGTTTTCTGGGAACGTTTTTCAAGTGAGGAAATGCCATGACACGGTGGATTCGAGGGGCGGTACGGGTTGCAACCATGGCCACAATCCTGACCGCGATGGCGGCCGGCCCCGCTGTCGCCGGTCCGTTTAACAGCGCCCCCGGCGCCCGGGCCCGGGCCATGGGCGGCGCGTTCGCGGCGGTGGCCGACGACGCCTCGGCGGCGTGGCACAACCCGGCCGGGCTGGCGGGCCGTTCGGAGCGGGTGGCCACCGGCGAATGGGGCCAGGGATCCGCGGTTGACGATCCCTCCGGAGACGTTTCCGGCGAGAACGCCTTTTTCGTGGGCGGCCACTACGCGGAGCCGGAGTACGCCGTTGGCGCGTTTTTCCTGACGCCCTACACGATTCAATATTTCAGCATGGACCCGGGCGGCCGGAACGAGGCCTTCGGCAAGGTGGAGGAGTCGATCCAGGTGGTGAGCGTGCCGCTGGCCATCGCGCCGGGCGCCTTCGAAGGGCGGCTGAAATTCGGCGGGACGGTGGAATGGGTCCGGTCCGACATCGGCGGTTCGGAGATCGTCTACCGGGACGACACCGGCTTCGCCAACGGCTACGCGGCGGCGGAAGACAGCGCCTCGGACGTTTCCGGCTCGCTGAGCGTGTTGGCCCACCCGGTGGACACCAAGCAGCTTCGGTTGAGCCTGGGGGCGACCTACCGCTTCGGGGCCGCGGCGGACATTGGCGAGGAGGCCAGGCGGAACGACGGCGACACGGGGGTTTCCGACCTGTTTTTCGACAAGCCGCCCAGCTACGACGTGGGGGCGGCGGTGACGGTGCCGCTGGGCCGTCAAATTCAAAACGCCATGCGGCGGACCTTTTTAACGGTTTCCGCCCAGTACGGAAAAACCGACTGGGGCGAGGCCAACGACGGCGACATCGACCTGGAATACGACCGATACAGCGGCGGGCTGGAGGTGACCTTCGAGCGGGAACGGGCCCAGGTGAGCCGATGGGCCCTGCGGGGCGGCTATTATCTGTCCGACCCCACGGGCAACGCGGCGGGCTTCGACTGGCCGGAGGCGACCGGGATCAGCTACGGGCTGGGGATTACCATGGGACAGGTGACGCTGGACTTGGCCCAGGAATACCGGACATTGGAAAACGATACGGGATTGGACGATTCGGCGTTGCTGACTTCGGCGGCGCTGTCGTTGCGGTTTTGAATTGGGGTTTTGGGGATGTGGGAATTCGGATACTCAGGTTAGAATCGGGATTTTCAGGATTAAAAAAAGGATGGCCGGGATGATTCGTGGGGATCGTTCCGGCCGTTTTTTTGGTGTTTGAATCAGGATGGGCAGGATGGGAAGTGGGATAATCAGGATAATTCGGGTGGGGTTATCCTGGCCATCTTTTTTTCATCCTGGCCATCCTAATTCAAGCCGCCTTCAAAACAGCCGAAAGTGGCCATTCAAACCCAGCCCGTTCAACGTCGGCATCCGGTGCCCCATGCGAAGACCGAGAATGATCCAGCCTTCCAACACTTCCCGAAGTTGTTCCCGGCATTCCTCCAACGTCGCCCCGTTGGCGTAAACGCCCCCCAAGTCCCGAATTTCTCCGTAAAAGGTCTGATCCTCCAGGATTTCGTAGCAGGCTTGGTGCATGGCGGTTTGAACGTATCTTGAGCGCATATCGACCTTTCATTCGGGCAATTTGCGGAGTCACCGCCGGAAACCCGAGCCGCGCCGGGACCTTCGCGGGCGCATCCGCGGCCCCTACCAGCCCCGGCGCGGCATTCGGTGTTTGCCCCGTTGGAAACGGGGGCGGGACGCCGCCCGGGTCGGCGGACCGACATCCATCGGCCCGGCGAGCTGGGAGGCGAACCAAGCGGAACCCGAGGTTGTTGTTCCGGTTCTCCGGCTTGTTCCTGTTCCGGTTCGCGGAGCGGCAGTTCCGGGCGTTGTTGTTCCAGGAGCCGCCGCGCACCACGCGGTTCTCGCCTCAGAGCGACGCCCCGAATCTTTGTATCACATTCCGGCGGAATGCGCCCACGTTTCCGGCGCGGGTGAATTCCACCAGCGGGGCCGCATGGCGGGCCAGTTCGGTTTCGGTCCATCGGCCGTCCAGGAATTTTTGCTCGAAATTTTGAAAGCGGCGGATGAAGCGGCGCTTGCCGGCGGGGGATAGGCGGATTCGGCGAGGGAAGATCCGGAAGCCGAGAAAGGGAATCCCGTGGCCGGTGCGGTTGAGCTGGACATTGTTTTTGACCCGCAGCTTCAGGCGGGATTCCAGGAAACCGGTCAGGGCCGACCGTTCGGTTTTGAGGAACGCTTTGTCCGGGCCGAAGAGCACCATGTCGTCCATGTACCGCAGGTATCCCCGGACCCGGCGTTCCTCCTTGACGAAATGGTCGGCCGCGCCGAGATGAAAATTGGCGAGGTGCTGGGAGATCAGGTTGCCGATGGGCATTCCCTTGCCGGGGGCGGTGCAATAGGTGGCAAGGAGACGGCGAAACAGGTCGAGGAGATCCCGGTCCTTGAATCGGCGTGACAATTGGTTCACGAGAACGGCGTGGTCGATGGAGTCGAAGTATTTCCGGATGTCCAGTTTGAGGAACCAGGGAAAACGGCGGGCGAAGGTCTGGGCGCGGGCCAGCGCGGCGCGGTTGCCCTTTCCTTTCCGGCAGGCGTAGGAGTCGAAAATGGCGGGAGCTTCCAAATGGGGTTCGCAGACGTTCATCGCGGCGTGGTGAAGCACCCGTTCCGGGAAGGCGGCGGCGCAGATGTCCCGGGGCTTGGGGTCGCGGACGCGAAAGAAGCGGTAATGGCCGATGTCGGGTTGGCGGGCGAGGATTTGCCGGCGGAGGGTTTCGATGTTGGCGTCGAAGCGGGCGGAGAAGGCGACGACGTCCGGGCGGGCGCGCTTGCCCCGGGCGGCTTTGACGAAGGCGAGACGGAGATTATCGGGTTCCGGTATCCGGGGGTAGAGGTTCGCGACCCGTTTCATCGGTGGCCTCTTTCTCGGCGGAGGGCGCCGGGGGCGGGGTTTCCGATAAAATTTGAAGGATGGCGTCGCAGTATTTTTCGGTTTTGGCTTCGCCGATTCCCTCGATGTTCTTCAATGCGGCCCGGCTGTCGGGGCGGTTTCGGGCGATGTTGGCCAGTTGGTCGTTGGCAAACAGCGTGTACACGGGTACGCCGTCCGTTTCGGCCCGTTTTTTTCGCCATTCCCGCAGCCGGGCGAAAACGGCGAAGTCCTCGGGCGAAAGGACTTCCTTGTAATCGATCCGGGGTTTTTTGCTGGGCGGGCGAGAAGCGGAATCGGCGGCCTCGCCGGGGAGATATTCCACGGCGAAGGTCCAGAAGGAGTTTTCGCCGTGGTCCACGAAATGCTTGTGAAGATGGACGATCCGGACGGAGGCGAGAAAGCGGTTGAGGGCGTCTTCGGCGGGGGCGGGGTCGCGGACGGGGACGGCGATGAATTTGAAGCGCATGGCGAAGCCCGCTCGTTTGCTGAATGAAATTCAGTCCGTTTTTTCCAAAAATCGCGAGCCGCTTGCGCGGCGACTCCTTTGGCCCTGCTGGAAACCCCTGCTTTGCGTCGCAACGAATCCCGGGTTTGGAGCCGCTCGCGGGCTCCGTCCCCTCGCCTCGCGGCGTCTCCAAACCCGGGATTCGCCGCGCCGCCTTGCTTGAACTTGCCCTGTTTCTTGCTGGCCATAGCTCGCTAGCGACCTGGGAGGCGAACCAAGCGGAACCCGAGGGAGTTGAACCGGTACTCCGGCCCGTTCCTGCCCCGGCGCGCGGAGCGGCAGATCCGGGCGAGGCTGAACCAGGAGCCGCCGCGCACCACGCGGCCCTCGCCCGAATCAGGGCCTTGGGGATTCTCAACAGGGCTCTTAGCATAATAGTCGGCACCGTACCAGTCCGAACACCATTCCCAGACGTTACCGATCATGTCATGCAACCCCCACGGGTTCGGTTCCTTCAATCCCACAGGGTGCGTACCCGCCCGTTGGTGGCCGTACTGCTTTTCCGGCCAGCCGGAACTATCCCATCCGCCTTCGTATTCCACCCCGCTGTTTCCGCCATACCAAGCGATTGGGTCCAGTGCCGGTGCGTTTCGATCTCCCAATATTTCGATGGGACCATTGTACAAAGCAGTCTCCGTCCCCGCCCGCGCCGAGTATTCCCACTCCGCCTCCGTCGGCAACCGGTATCGGTTTTTGGAATCCAACTCGTTCAACCGGTCGATGAATTCCTTCGCGTCGTTCCAGGAAACCCGTTCCACCGGACACTCCGCACCGCAATTTTGGAAATTGCTGGGATTTTCCCCCATTACCGCTTCCCATTGCCCTTGGGTCACCTCGGTCGTCTGCATCCAGAAGTCCTTCGTCAGGCGAACCAAGTGCTGCCGCTCGTCGTCATAGCGTCCCGGTTCGTCCTCCGGACTCCCCATGGTGAATTCCTCCGCCGGAATGTGGGCAAACCGAAGTTCCAGCACCTTCCCCGGTTCCCAAACCGGCATCGCGGGCTTCGGCAAGCTCCAAAACAACGCCACCCCCGCCAGCACGGCCGCCGCCCCCACAACCAAATTCCGCACCCCCAGCAACGGCGTCCCGCCTCGGAACAACCGCCCGGCCACCGCCTCCGGCAACCGGAACGCCCCGGCCGATTCCCGCGCCGCCTCCCGCAGCAGCCGGACGGTCACCGGGCTCCGCAGAATCCGTTCCTCCCCGGCCCGGCCGGCGGCCTCCCGGGCCTCCTTCCAGTGTTCCAGCCGTTCCCGCTTGTCCCGCGCCACCATGCCCTTTTGCACCGCAAGGCTGAACCGGTACAAGTCCCACGCCGCGCTGTCCCGCCGGGGCGGGTCCCGCTCCAGCACCTCGCAAACGCTTTCCCAAATCCGCCGCCGGTCCTCCGCGTCCAGCCCCTCGATCAACCTTTCCCGAAGCGGTTCCGGCAACTCCCCGCCGCGGAACCACGGCAGCCGAATCAACCGGATCAACATTTCCTCGGTCATTCCGCCCAGAATCCGCCCCACCTGGAGCGTCAACCCCCAGTTCAGCTCCGGATAGACCGCGCAGCCCCGCAACCAACGAAAACCGGCCTCGCCCAGGTATTCCCGCAACCGTTCAAGATCGGCCTCGTCCTTCCCGGGCGGGCGGGGCGTCCGGTCCTTCCGCACCCAATGGCGCAAGCTCCCGGCGGAAATCTCTTCGAACACGTCCACCGCCGCCGAAAGCCCGGCCGGGGTGGCGGGCAGCACCGCGAAGGCCCGGGCCAGCAGCACCTCCCGCATGGACCATTCCCGGGGCGGCAGCGGCGTCAGCACCGCCCGTTCGGGCCAGGCGTCCAGCTCCTTCACCCACCCGGCCAAGTCCCCGGTCTCGGAATCCAGCAACCCCTCCCCTTCCCCCAGCACCAGCAGACGGTGGTCCGGATACCGGCCCCGCAGCGCGGAAAGGCGCACGCGAACGCCGTCCTCGGGCCGAAAACAGATGCGCGGATCGTCGTAAAACGCAAACCGCTCCACGAAAATGCCCTCGTCCGCCAGGGCGCGGGACAGCGTGTCCGCCGCGGCGGCCACATGGTCGCCGTCTTCGCCCCGCTCGATCAAAATCAGGTATTCCGGCGGCCGGGTCCGGTACCGGTACCGCAGGTCGGGAAATCCCGCCTTTTGGACGGAGGCGTGGAGGGTTCCGGGGATATCCAAGGCTTTCGCCGCGCCGGTCACCCGGGCCCGCAGCCGGTTGGCCGCGTCGTAAAACGGTCGGCTCCGCAAATGGGCCGGTCGACCCGGTTCCACCCGCAGCGGCCAGCGGTAGGGCGGGCGGTCTCCGCTGCGGGCCAGGGCCAGCTTCGACCGCCGGTCCCGCCACCAGAGGAACAAGAGACCGAACAGCAGCGGCGCGAAAGCGGCGGACCAACGTAGCGCGGTAAAATAGCGTGGGTACCATCCGAGCGTCGGGGGATCGCCCTTGGAAAGCGGGATTTCGATGATTTTGTCGTCTTCCCGAGGAATCGGGGGCGGATCGCCTGGATCAGGGTTGGGAGCGCCCGAAGGTTCCGAACGGGTTGTCGTTTCCGGCTGGTCCGGCGTCGGCGTTGGAGAAAACTGGAACGCAACCATTCCGATCAACAAAACCCAAAGAAGCCCGGCCAAAATCACTTTGAAGCGGGACGGCACGGCGGGTTGGGATGTCTCCTCCGTTTTTTCCGCCACAGGCTCGGCAGAAGACGGCGCCCCTCCTTCCGACGCGCCCGCCGCTTCCGCCATGGCGGGAAACAGCCGGTCCCACGTCCGGTGAAAATCGGCCTGCCGCCGTTGGTCCGTGGCGAACAGCGGGCAAATCAGGGTTTTCAATCGTCCGGGGGCCGGCTCGCCCGGCGCCTCCGCCAAATGGGCCAGCAACCGCCGCAGCCGAATGTGGTGCCCGACGCCCACAACGAAGCCCTGACGGCGCAGGTCCGCCACCAGCAGCTCCAGCGGAAGGGGAACCGTTTCGGGATGTTCCTGGATTTGGCGGCGAAGGTGGGCGAAGTTCATGGTGGATAGACGTTCATATTCCCAAACCGCCCGCTTTCCCCGGAAATAACGCGGCGGCCCGATCCCGTAGTCGGTCCAGGTCGTCCTTGTTCTTCGCCAGCACGGAAAGGCTGCTTTTCAGCTTGGCGGAATCGGGATCGGTCAAATCCACCTCCAACGCCCGCAGTAGCCCAATCCAGTTTAAAAATTCCGCCGTCGCCGGTTTTTTCTTCAAATTGAGTTCATCTCTGATTTTTTGGAACGCCGGGATGACCCGGTCCAAAAAACCGTCGTCAAAACCGTCCTCCCCAAACCGGTTCCGAACGATGGTCCGAAGGGTATCCTCCCCCGGAAACGGAATATGGTAGAACACGCACCGGCGCAAAAACGCATCCGGAAGGTTCTTCTCCGAATTGCTGGTGAGGATCAGCACCGGCCGGAATTCCGTGGCCGCCTCGAATGCGGGCCACGTCGTTTCCCGCACGCGGAAGCGCATCCGCTCCACCTCGTCCAGAATGTCGTTGGGCAGGTCCCGGGGCGCCTTGTCGATCTCGTCGATCAGCACCACGCTCCGCGACGGCCCGGCCTCCCGCCGTCTTCGCAAATCCGCCGCCCATTCCGCCGGGTCCTCCGGCAGCAGGGAAAGCAGCCGCTCGTCCGCCGACTCCCGCGCCAGCAGGATGGCCAGTCCGAGCGCATGGCAGGTCACGTAGGACTCCAGTGGTTGGAGATCTTCGGCGTTGGCATCGTGAAACCGGCGCAGGTAGTCGAAGTGGTAAAACAGGTCTGCGGCGGTGGAGGCGGTCTGGGTGTGGAATTCCAGCAGGGGCAAATCCAGCTCCCACGCCACGCTCGCCGCCAGCCGGGTTTTCCCCGTCCCCGGCTCGCCCGTCACCAGCAGCGGCTGCCCCAAGGCCAGGGCCACGTTCACGGCGTCGCGCAAGCCGTCATCGGCTTGGTAGAGCGATGGGTCTTCGTCCCCGGCGATGGATTGGAACGGGGGCATTTCCTTCCCGTGACGCTGGCGGAGGGTTTTTCCTTTGCCTGCGTAAAGGTCGAATTCGGTCATGGTGGGGAGACTCCGTTTTCGTCGAAATAGGGGCGGGAGAGATTCGCGTTCGCGGTCCGGATCACCTCGGAAAGCCATGTCTGCACCTTGCCCATTGGCGCACCCGACTTGTTTTGGAAAAGCGAATTCAGTTTCTCCGGGTATTCCGTTTCATCCCAAGGGGGCGTGTCCCTTCTGTCGAACCAAGAATGGACGTGTCGCTCCCGGATGGTTTTCAATTCGTCGAATCCGTGGCAAAGGCAAACGCCATCCCCCTCCAGCCTGCGCAATGTGTGAACAATCCGTCGGCGAGTATTCCGTCCGCGCAACCAACGCCAACGGCGATACCCCGCTTCCCCCGGCTTGGGCGTAATGAAACAGAGAAAATGGAAAAACCGGGGCAGGTTTTCCAGCGGAACCTGCGCCCAGAAATTCCGCAGATAGTCGCGGAGAATCCCGACGGCGTGACGGTCCCACACCTCCCAGGGAATTCGGTGAAACAGCATGACGGCCGGATATTCGTTAAAACGCCGGCGCCGGCAAGCGTCCGCGAACGCGGCGGGGTCGGGCTTCCCCGAAAACGTCGTCTCGGAACCGACGGAAATTTGGTCAAACAACTTCTCCAGAAGTCCACGAAGACGAAAATCGGGCTGCGTTTCATCCGGCCAGGGAACTTTGATCAAATGAGCGGGTGCGGGTTCGCCCTTGTTGGATAAGGAGAAATGACGAAGCACTTTCGGTGAATGGCAAAGCCGGCGAATGAAGAATTCGTGGTTGGCCTCTCCGTTCCCCGGCAGGAAAAAGACCGGATGTCGCGTGTCGCATTGGTCCTGCTGGTTTTCCAGAAAAACCGAGAAAGACCGGAATTCGTCGTCCCGGTTGCATTTCCAGGCCAGATTCGGCGGAAAGGAAACCGGCTTCCCTTCTTCCGCGCCAACGGCCCGGTTCAACACCGAAGCCGGAATCATGTAGGCGGCGGCCACCTCGTCATCGGAATCCCAATTGACCGCGATGACCATCCCCGCAACGGATTCCGACCGGGAATCCCATACCGGACCACCGCTGTACCCCTTAACCACCGGCCGACTTTCCGGAACCGGGTCCAACTGAATGCGACCGTCCGAAGCCGGACGGTTCAGGGTCATTTTCGACCAATAATCCCGCGCCAAGTCCGCCGGGAATCCGTACAATTCCACTTTGCGGTCTTTTAACTCCGCATCTGGAATGGAAGTCAGGGGAAGCGGAGCGAGGTCTGGGGGCAAATCCTCATCTTCGGAGATTTTGAGAATCGCGATGTCTTCCATCTGACCCGGCTTGGGGT
The DNA here is from genome assembly GCA_046541515.1 of Desulfococcaceae bacterium. Lineage (GTDB taxonomy): Bacteria > Desulfobacterota > Desulfobacteria > Desulfobacterales > Desulfococcaceae > CAYFVR01. The sequence goes on along the minus strand of JBKHDD010000084.1, from coordinate 4,804 downwards.
TGGCTTGCGCCGGACGAAGAAGCTCCAATCGCGCCGTGACTTCCCGCCCGCCCTGGACAAGCGGGAAATCCACCTTCGCGGAATTGTCCTCTTGCACTTTTTCGTACACATGCGCACAGGTCAAAATCCGCCGAGGACCGACCAGAAACCCGACGCCCTCGATTTCCCCGTTCCCACGAAGAAACCGAACAATTCCCTTGCCGGGGTCCACACCCGCCACCGGCTACGCCCCCGTTCCTTCGGTTTTGGGTTCGGTTTTGGGGTTCGTCCACTTCAACGAAACCTTGAAATTCGCCCCGCTGCCCACGGAAGTGAGAATCGCCCCCGCCTTGACGTCGAAGGTCATGCCAAATTCCAAATTGATTTCGTCCGGCGCATTCAGCTTTTGAAAGGATTCCAGCACCATTTCCGCCGCCGGACGGATGTGTTCCAACGCGTCCATAAATTTCTTCCCGCTCTGTTCCACGCCCCGCTCGTCGGAGCGATTCACCCGCTGCATCCCGCCCGGACTGGAATCCTCCACCTCGATGATAATTTCTTCTTCACCGTCCAACTGAAAAGAAATCTGTCGTTTCATGGGAATCTCCCGAAATCAAAAATGGCTGAAAAACGCCGGCAAGAAAATTATCTTTCCCTAAAAAGGAACCGGCGGAAATTGTCAATGGAGATTTCTGGTGAAAATCCGCCTGCGGCCCCTACTCCCCTTCCCTCCCCTCCTCATCCAAAAACGGCTTCGGCGGCTCTACATAAGTTTTCCGCGCCGCCACGCTCACCAGCTCCAACTCCGGATACCGCAGCGCCGTCAACCGCCCCCCGAACACGCAGCCGGTGTCGATGTTGATGGTGCGGCGCCGCCAGACCGGCTTTTTCACCGGGGAATGGCCGTAGACCACCATGGCGCGGCCCCGGTAGTTCGCGGCCCAGTCCCCGCGCACCGGCAGGCCGTGTTCATCCTTCTTCCCCGTGATGTCTCCGAACAGCGCAAATTTGCGCACCTTGGGCGACACCCGCCCTTGCAGGTCCGCCCGCAATCCGGCGTGGGCCGCCACGAGGTTCCCGCCGTCCAGCACGTAATGACTTGGCAATCCTTCGTAAAAGGCCATCAGGTTGGCGGCCAGCCGTTCCCGTTCCGCTTCCGGCAGCGCGTCGAAATCGTCCCGGGTCCGCTCCAGCCCGTGGTCCACTTTCACGTCCCGACCTCGCAGCATCCGGACCAGCTTGTCGTCGTGGTTTCCCGGACAGGCCAGGGCCCGGCTCTCCCGCGCCATGGCCAGCGCCGTCCGGACCACCCACACATTTCGCGGCCCCCGGTCGGTCAAATCGCCCAGGAAGAGCACCTTCCGCCCCTCGGGATGAACCCGGCCGCCATCGGTTTCGGAACGGTATCCCAATCGATCCAACAGTTCTTCCAATTCGTCGCCGCAGCCGTGAATGTCCCCGATGATGTCGAAGGGGCCGGTTTCCTCCCGGAAATCGGGCGGCATCCGCTCCCGCCGAAAGCGGGCGTTCTCCACCGTTTCCGGGGAATCCAGCCGGAACACCGAACGAAAGCCTTCCTTTCCAATGCGCTTGATCGACGACCGGAACGTCTCGAACTGACGATCGATGACCTCCGGTTCCACCCGGCGATCCGCCCGGGCGGCGTTTCGTTCTCGGCACAAATCCGGCGGAAGGTCCAGCACCACCGCCACCGCCTCGCAGTGGTGGCGCTTGGCCAGGTCCAGAAGACTTCGCCGCGCCTTGGGTTCCAGGCTGGTGGCGTCCACCACCGTCAGCCGCAGCCATTTCAGCCGCCGGCTCACGATCACGTTCAGCAGCTCGAAGGCGTCCGGCGTCACACGCTGTTCCGCCTCGTCGTCCACGATCATGGCCCGGCACCGATCCGAGGAAACCACCTCCGTTTGCGAAAAATGGCGGGCCGCGAAGGTGGACTTCCCGGTGCCGGAGGGCCCCACCAGCAGAATCAGGCTGAAGGCCGGCACGTCCAGAATCATGGCCCCTCCCCGGCAAAGCGGCCGGCGGCGAAGGCCAGCGCGGAAATGGTCAAAAACAACGGAGAAAGATCGGCGGGAACCCGCTCGGTCCGCCGGTTTTCGGGACCGACGGCGGCGGATTCAACGGCCTCGGCGATCCCGGCTGGCCCTTCCGGGGATTCGGCGTTCACGAACACCCCGTCCCCGGCGGCGGACAGGCGGCGCAACGCCTCGGGATCGGTTCGCGTGGTCAGATAATCTCCGGTTTCGTTTTGGTAGAAATCGCCGGTGGCCGGTTCGGGGGTGGGAATCAGCGCGGGCACGTCCCGTCCCACGGCGACGGTGTGCAACGGGATCCCGGCCCGGCGGGCCGCCTCGGCGGGATCGTCGGTTTCCGGCCCCGCCGTTTCGCCGTCGGAGATCAGGATCACCGTCCGGGGACCGGAATCCCCGGCCATCGCCGCGCCGGTGCTTACCGCCGCCGCAAGATCGCTTCCCGGCCGAACCACGGCCTCGGTTCCAATGTGGCGAATGGCGAAGCGGAGATAATCGTAATCGGCCGTGGGCGGCGCGACTTCCACGCCGTCCCGGGCGAACAAAAACAGGCCCATGCGTTCCCCTTCCAGTGAGTTGAGCAATGCCAAGGCGAAGGCGCGGCCCCGGTTGAGGCGGTTGGGCGTCTCGAATCGGTCCCGATCCTCCGGCGGAAAGGAAACGTCCTCCGCCAGCATGGATGTGGAAACGTCCAGCCCCACCACCACCGTCATGCCGGCCCGATCCACCACCACGGTCGGCCGGAGAATCGACGGCCCCGCCAAGGCCAGAATGATCCCGATGGAAGCAACGCCAAAGGCCCCGAGCGCCCACCGGAACGGAGCGGGATCGCGGATTTCCCCGCTGAATTCGCGCCGCCATCGATCCGCCCGGCGGCGAAGACGAAGTACGCCCCCCAAAACAAACGGAATCAGCAGAAAGAGCCAGAACGCCATCGGACGGGCGAAGGCGATCTCCGGAATCATTTTTCCACCCGGCGGTCCAGCGGCGCGCCGGCCGAATAGCCGCCGGTTCCCGGAATCAGGGTTTCCAGCCCTTGCCGAAGGCGCTGCCGGGAATTCCCGCCCGGCGTCGCGGAGACCGCCTGCCGAAGGGCGGCGTTGCCGTGGAGCATTTCCAGGTTCCATCGGGGGACGCGGCGGTCCATGGCGGAATCGAAATTGGAACGCCCAACATCGGTCCGGATTTCGTTTTCGTCATTCGCCGAACCATCGCCGGAGGCATCCGACGCGCCGGTCCCGGCCCGTCTTGGATTCGGAATCGCCGCGTCCACGTCGGCGATGGCCTGGGCGAAATCTGAAACGGCGCTTCGGAGCAGCACCCTCGCGGGTCCGGCGTTTTCCCCGGATTCCATTTCCACGAAGGCGGTCATCAAACGGACGCAGCCCCGGAGGTTGCGGACCCGCCAGCGCAGGCCCGGTTTCAGATTTTCCGAATCGGCCAGGAGCGCATCGGTTCGGCCGGTCATTTCTTCCAAAAGCGCCCGAAGACAATCTCGGATGGCGGGGATTTCCCCGATGAGCCCCGGGCGTTTTCGGGTTTCGCGGATTTCCGCCGCCAGCGCCGCGGCCCGCGCCCATTGCCGCCGGAGCAGCGCGATCCGGGCCTCGGGAAGCGCCGCCGCCAGATTTTCCAAGGCCGATTCCGCGTCCGATGGCGGCGCCGCGAGAGCGGCTTGGTAATCGGTCCGGAGCGCGAACATTTCCCGCGCCGCCGAAAGATTCCCCATCCCCTGAATCCAATGGAATCCGCCCACCGCGAACGAAAGGACCGCACAGGCCGCCAGCGCAAAACCGCCCCATTTTCGGCATCGATTTTCGGTGATTTCTACCATCGTCCACACCCAGGAACCATCCAGCATATCCCGTATCCCAAAAAGACCACCCCGGCGGCGACGGTCAACGGTCTCCGCGTTTCTCGGGGAACCCGGCGAATGGATACCCGCAACCGATTTTTCTCCAACCGGTCGATTTCCCCGTACACCGTCCGAATGCGCTCCGCGTCGAAGCGGCCGGGCATGAAAAAAATCCGTCCGGGCGGAGTCGTCTCGGAAGTTTCCTCCCGAGCCCCGGAGATCGCTCCGGCCACGGCCGCCCGCACCGCCGGATCGACGGTTTCGCCCACCACGATCAGATAGAGCCCCACGCCCATCTCCCGCAACCATCGCGCCACGTTGGCGAAATTGGGACCGCCGTCCCGGCTTCCGGCTTCGATCCGGCCGTCGGTGAAGATGACCAACGCCATGCCTTGGGAGAAAACCCCGGCGTCCAGCGCCGAGGGCGCGGCGATTCGATCGCCGGTTCGACCGGAGAAGGCGGCCCGAAGGGATTCCAGGGCTTCGGACGTCGGCCGGCGATCCGGCGGCGACATCATCAGAAAACCGGAGAGCGCCAGCCATGCAGCGTGGGCCACGTTGGTGGCGCCGCCGGCGGTCAGTTCCCGAAACACGGCAGAGTCGGACCGGCGATCCAGCAAGGCCAGCCGATCCGCCAGCACGGCGCGATCCAGCGTGGGCGGGGCGACCAACCGGGCGTGGCTGGAAAAGGCCACCAGCCCGATCAGATCGGCCGGATCGCGGCGCTGGATGAAGGTTCGGGCGCCCTCCAGCGCCAGATCGCCCAAGGTTTCCCCGCTTGGACCCGCCGGGCGATTCATGGAGCCGGAGAGGTCCTGCACGATCATGATCCAGCGGGCTTCCCGAACGGTTTCCCGCAGCTCGGCGGAATACCGGAAATTGGCGGCGGCCAGCGGGGCGAGAAGCAGGAACAGCGCCGCCA
>JBKHDD010000083.1:0-20524 GCA_046541515.1 Desulfococcaceae bacterium | reverse complement strand
TCCCGGTCGCTTTGGGATTCGGCCCCGGTTCCCAGCAGGTCGTCGGAATCGTAGGTCTCCCGGTGCAGGTCCAGCAGGGCGGTGAACAGATGGCCGCCCCAAAACACTTCGCCGAAAACGTGTCCGCCGTACCGGTTCGTGGTGTACCGATTGCGCTGACGGCCCAATCCGATCTGGCCGAGCCGGTCGTCGTATTCCTCGGAGCGCCGGGAATGATCGCCTTGAAAGGCGAGATTGAACGGTCCAACGCGGTCCGCCGTGAATCGCAGGGCGGTGAGTTGCCGTTCCGTGTCCAGGTTCGTCCGGGTTCCCGGCGTGTTGCGCCAGTCCGGCAGGTTCTGGTCCTTGAAAAAGAATTGATGGACCAGGTCCAGCCGATAGCGTTCCCCGAAGGTCCGGCCGATCTTGCCCAGCACGTTGGTCCGGTCGAAATCGGCGTTGATCCGATCCTCCTCCCGGTCGTCGCCCGGGTTGAAGGGGGTTCCGTTGTCGTTCAGGAATTCGAAGTCGTTGTCCGAGGCCAGGTATTCCGCCGAGAGCAGGCCGTCCCAGCCTCCCTTCCGGCCGGAGAGGACGGTGGAAAGTCCCCGGGTGTCGAAAGAACCGTAGCGGCCGGTGGCCGACGCGGAAAAGCCGTCCGCCGGCCGGAGCGTCCGAAGGTTCACCGCGCCGCCCATCGAGGCGTTGCCCAGATTCATGGGCGTGACGCCCCGGTAAATTTCCAACGCGGCCACGTCCGAGAGCGAGAACGTGCCCAGATCGACCCCGCCGCCGGAGGCTTCGTTCAGCAATATCCCGTCCAGAAAGACCATCACCTGATCGCTGGACGCGCCCCGCAGGGAAACCTCGGAAAAGCCGCCCAGCCCGCCGGATCGGCGGACTTCCACCCCGGCCTCCTTTTCCAGCACCTCGCCGAGGTCGGTGGTGCGGGTCACGAATTGCTCCCGGGGAATCACCGTGTTGAAGGTCGGGGACAGTTCCGCGTCCACGTCGCCGGTGCGCCGTTCCTCCGGACGTTCGGCGGTCACCACGACGGCGTCCATCCGATGGGGATTGGACGCCTGCGCGCGGGCCGTTGGCGGCCCGGAAAGGACCGCCAACGGAATCAGGGCCGCCAGAATGGAAATCCGTCGTTTCAACTGGAAAACCCCCGATCAGTGATGGCCATGACCTTCCAGCCGCTTCATGGCCTCCCCCAGGTGATCCACCCAGACATCGGCGATTTCCGGCACTTCGGCCATGCCTTTGAGCACGGAAACCGTCTCCAGGCCGTCGGCTTCCAACACCGACTTCCAGGATTCGGCTTCGGGGCCGGCCATGTCGTTCCGGACGTGATCCCCGGCCACGGACATGAACGGAATCAAATAGGCCTTTTTGGTCCCGCGTTCCCGCAGCTCGGCCCGAACGTCGTCCAGGGTGGGATGGCCTTCCACCGTTCCCATGAAGGCGTTGGGGTCCATTTTTTGGAGGTGGTACATCATGGCGTCGTAGGTAACGTCCGATGGATGGTGAGTGCCGTGACCCATGAAAACAACGGCGTCCTCCGGCTCGCGATCCTTCGGGGCCATTTTCAGGGCCAGTTCCGCCACGCGGGCCAAGTCCGCCGAGGAGGACAGCAACGGATACCCCACGGAAACCTTTTCGAATCCGTCTTCCATTTCGGCGAATTTGTGGCTGTTGATCTGAACGTCGTGAAATTCGGATCCGGGGAGGAAATGGAGGGATTGCACCGCCACCCGGGAGTAGCCTTCCTCCATCATCTCGGCCAGGGCGGTCGCCACGGAATCCAGCTCCTGCCCTTCTTTCGCGAGTTTTTTCCGGATGACGTGGGAGGTGTAGGCCCAGCGGACATCGGCTTCCGGAAAGGCGGCTTTGACCCGTTCCTCGATGACCTCGAAGGCCTTTTGCGCTTCGGGAATGCTGGTGCCGAAGGTGACCAGCAAAATGCCGGTTCCCTTGTCCGCCGCCCGGGTGTGACCGCCGTGAGCGTGCGCCGAGAGGGCGGGAGCGGTGAAGGCAAGCGCCGCGGCGAGAAGCCAAATCGTCCATTGGATGTGGCGTTTCATGTCGTTCCCTTTCCGTTTTTGAGGTTCCAAAATAAAAAAACCTCCGAAACCGTTGATAAAACGGTCCGGAGGTGTCCCTTTTTCGCCACCCGGCCGGTCGCCGGAACCCTCTCCACGAGGTTCCGCGCCTTTGGCTCCGGGCAGGTCTTCTGACTCTCGGATCGTCCTACTCTCCGCGCCTTCCCACCCGGCGATTGCCGGTCAGTGGCGTCGTGCGGATTTCGTCCCCGATCACAGCGGCGGGCCCGTTCCCGATTTTCACGGGATTCCCTTTTCATCCCGCTTGCGTCGGGATACCCGGAGGCCCTAAATTTTTTGAGGGATTTATCCTGTTTTAAGTCGGCTGTCAAATGGTTTCTGGGGATGTTGCCGGGAGGACTTCGGCGCTTGGTTACACGAATTTGGGAAAGGAGGCGATTGAATTCGGGAATTTCATGGGAGGAGACCGAAGTGTCCGCTCCGGGCATATGCGGGACGCCTCCGGATTGGGGGAGCCGTCAAGAAGGGAATTCATTGTTTTTTTGCCCGATATCCCATTGACGATTTGTCCATCAAAGTTTACATTAATGCCGTTTCATCAAACATCCGCGAGAGGTGAACATGGAGCGGTTTGATTTTTCCGTGGTGCGGAACCTGCGAAAAAAATGGGGATTGACCTCCGAGAAACTGGCCGAAAAGGCCGGTATGACCCGTTCCACCATCGCCAAAATCGAAAGCGGCGAAGGCAATCCGACCATGGGCACCATCGCGGCCCTGGCCGGGGCGTTTCAACTGGCCCCCAGCGAATTGGTGCATCTGGCGGAAAAAAATCGGATGGAGGAGGCGGAAGGCTGGACCATTCGAGAACGGGAATGGCGCGGGCGGCGGGTCGGATTTAGGGATTTCGAGGTGTTTCATATCCGGGCGCCGGCCGGATTTCACAAGGAATTTGACCCCCGGTTTCATGAAAACACCGCGGAGGTCTGCATGGTGCTGACCGGTCGACTTCGCCTGACCGTGGGGAAGGAAACGCGGGAGCTTGCCGGGGGAATGGCGGTTCGGTTCAAGGCGCTTCACAGCCACGGTTTTGATATTTTGGAAGACGCCGAAATTTTGCTGATTCACCATCAACTGGTTTGAACGGATCAATGTGGCTGTTCCGGCTATGAGTGCAGGGCTCGGACGGTTCGATTTTCGTGAGTGTATGGTTCGGAAAAAAACCGCAACCATCGATGATGATCCCAGATTGGGAAGGGGAGGGGAATTCATGGAGAACCAGGCGCCGATTTTTCAGGAAATTTACGAAAATTACCTTGCGGAGGTGGCGGCCCTTTCCCTGTCTTCCCGGGCGGAGCCGCTGGGCATTCGGGTGGATGGGGACGCGGCCATCATTCCGTTTTTCCACCGGACCTACACCGTAACCCCGGCCGCCGTGGCGGATGAAGAGGGGCGCAAGCCGTCTCATGCCGTCTGCGTCATTCTTTGCAAATATCTGCTTTTATGCCCCGACAATCCCATCCCGGACGGCGCCGTGGTCACCTACAAGGATTTCCGGGACGCCGGTCCCTACGTGGGCGGATTTCACAACACGGCCCAGCGTCCCATCGCCGAGGCGTTCTCCGGACGGCTGGAAGAGTTGGGACAGCGATGTAAAGCCTTGGGCGGAACGGTTTGGGAAACCGACGTCAACTGCGATCTGGCCGTGGCCTTCCCCGCGCTTCCCCGGGTCCCGACATTTCTGATTTTCAACGACGCCGACGAAGAGTTCGACGCCGAATGCTCCCTGTTTTTCCGGCGGGACGCGGCGCAATATCTGGACATGGAGTGCCTCGCCATGATCGGCATGACCATGGCGGAGTGGTTGTAGCGTTTACGAACGCTACATAAACCGCTACCTCCGAAAAATTAAAGGCAACAAGAAAATGGGCGTTTTGAGCCAATACGGTTTGCGTGCGGGGAAAAGGGGATGGGCGTATCGCATATGCCCTCGGTCAATAAAGCATGGTTGTCCATTTGAAAACCCAAAGCGAGCGGCATTGTCTTAAAACCTCTCCGAGGCGAGGGAATAACGAGGCCCAAGAAGTGGTTCTGGAGGTGTTCGAGATGAAAAAACCGGAAAACGCGATGGAAATTTTCAAGCTTCTGGATCAGTCCAACTGCCGGGAGTGCGGCGAAAAGACCTGCCTGGCCTTTGCCGGCGCCGTTTTCCAGGGAAGACGCTCCCTGGACGAATGTCCCCGCTTGGACGAGGAAACATTGAAAATGTACGGCGGGGAATCCGGCGGCGGAAACCAGATCGAGCAGGCCCGGGATGAATTCCTGGCGGAGTTGAGAGCGGAGGCCGCCCAGGCCGATCTGAAGGCCGCGGCCGAACGGGTGGGGGGCGAATACCGAAACGGCAAGCTGACCGTCCGGGTGATGGGAAAGCCGTTCAGCGTGGACGAAAACGGCAAACTATCCGCCGACATCCACGTCAATCCCTGGGTGGCGGTTCCCTTTTTTTCCTATGTGCTGCACGGCCAGGGGCGAGAGCCGACCGGAAAATGGCTCTCCTTCCGGGAGTTGAAAAACGGGGCGGAACGGTACCCCCTTTTCAAGAAACGGTGCGAGGAGGGCATGAAACGGGTGGCCGACCGGTACCCCGAATTGTTCGACGACATGGTCTTCCTTTTCGGCGGAAAGCGGATTGAAGACGAAACCTTCCAGTCCGACGTGGCGGTGGTTCTCCACCCCTTTCCCAAAGTGCCGATGATGATCTGCTATTGGAAGCCGGAGGAGGGGCTGGGTTCCACCCTCAACGTTTTTTTTGACGAGGCGGCCAACCATAACATGGACATCGGCGCGCTGTTTTCCCTGGGGGCCGGGTTGACCCAGATGTTCGAGAAGCTGGCCATGCGGCATGGCGTGGGGTGAACGGCGGTTTCCAGGGAAAAAAGAGCCGGAAGGGATCTTCCGGCTCCGTCGACAGATGCGTGAAATCCCCCCGGAGCGGCCGAACCATGTTCCCCGGATCCAACGCTCCGGGATTCCACGTCAAAATTCGTCGAAGTCGCTATCCAGGGGCAAAAGGTCTTCCGGCGTTTTTTCCGATCCGCCGCTCTTTTGGCCCCGCCTTTTGCGGTTCTCCTCGTTCGATTCCGTTTGGCGGTCGGCCTTCCGCATTTCCCTCCGGATGTTTTCCTTCCCTGGGGCGGCTTCGTCGGCAGGGGCGGGGAAATCGCTTCGATCTGCCTCCCGCTTGGCCTGTCCGCCCGCGAGCCCGCCCCCTTCCTGGACCGAACGACCGCCACGAATCACGGTTTGCATTTCCAGCACCATTTCTTTCATCCGCCGGGCCTGACGATTCAATTCCTGGGACGCCGAGGCCGATTCCTCCGCGTTGGCGGCGTTGTCCTGCACCGTTTGGTCGATGGCGCCGATGGTTTTGTTGATCTGGGCGATGCCTTCGGCCTGGTCGGCGGATGCCGCCGCGATTTCGGACAGCAGCTCCGCGATTTTTCCGGCGGAGTCTATGATCGCTTCGAAGCTCTCGTTGGTTTCCTGGAGAACCTCGGAACCTTCCCGGACCCGGGAAACCGTTCCGTCGATGATGCCGGCGGTGTTTTTGGCGGCTTCGGCCGTGCGCATGGCCAGATTTCGCACCTCCTCGGCCACCACGGCGAAACCCGCTCCGCTTTCCCCGGCCCGGGCCGCTTCCACGGCGGCGTTGAGGGCCAGCAGGTTGGTTTGGAAGGCGATTTCCTCGATCGTGCCGATAATTTTGGAGGTGTCTTCGCCCGCGCGGGTGATTTCGGCCATGGAGGCGATCAACCGTTCCATGGAACTCCCCGCGGCCTCCGCCACTTTGTAGGCTTCCCGCATGTGGCGGTCCGCGGTCCGGGCGTTGTCGGCGTTTTGGCGGGTCATGGCCGCCATCTCCTCCAGGGCGGAAGTGGTCTCCTCCACCGAAGCGGCCTGTTGAGACGTTCCGCCGGCCAGCGATTGACTGGATTGAGAAACCTGGTCCGAAGCCGCCTCCACCTGCTCGGCGCCCTTGTCCAGCTTCAGAATGATCCGGTTCATGGGACGGGTGAAGCTCCGGGTCAGCAACCCCAGGACGACGACGGCCAGCAACGCGCCGAGCGCCCCAATGGCCGTCATTTCCCAACTGGTTTGGACAACCGCCGCCATTTGCCGATCGCCGATTCTGGCGATCTGTTCCATGGGGATGAGAACCACTGCGGCCCACGGGTTATCGGTCTGGCCCAAACGGACGGGCGCCCAGACCTCCATGAACCCGTCTTCCGTCTCCACCGCCATTTCTCCTTGCCGAATCGTTTCAAGGTCCTCGTCCCAGTCGTCGAAAGATACCCATTCCGCCCCGATGTCCTGGACCTTTTTGCCGGCCATTTCCGGCCGTTGGGTGGCGGCGGCGATGATGCCTTCGTGGCTGAGCAGGACCACGCGGGTTTCGCCTTCGTAAAACTCCGGTATTTGATCGACCAGTTCCTGAAGAAAGGCGAGGGGGATATCCACCGTCGTAATTCCGTAGAAGCGGTTTTCCGCCAGAATCGGCGCGGAAATGGTGGTCATAAACACGTCCCGACCCCCCACGGGATAGACGTAGGGTTCGATCAGGGAGACCGAGCGGGTGCGCCTGGGAACCAGATAATAATCGCCGTCCCCCGGCACGTCGTAATCCACCAAGGGTTCCGCCCGGATTTCTCCGCCCGGCGCACGATAGACGTAGGGAATCAGGCGGCCGGTTTCGTCGTGGGCGGGGGCGTTGACGAATTCGGCGTCCCGGCCGTCGAAGGCGTCGGGCTCCCAGGCGGTGCTCCCGCCGATAAACTCCGGCTGATTTCGGATCACGTTTTTGAGAATTTCGATCACCTCTCCCCGCTTCATGTCCATTTCGGCGCTTTCCCGCTTTTGGGTCGCGAAGGTCTGGGCGAGGGTGGTCACAGTGGAGAGCGCGGCCTCGAAACGGCCGTCGATCCGAAGGGCGATTTTCTGGGTCAGCTCCTCCACATGGGCCCGAGTCAACCGAATGGCTTCGGCCCGAACGAGTTCCGCTTTATCCCGCATCTGGACGGTGGAGTAGCCGATGATGGCGGCGGCGGTCACAAGGATAAAAACGGTGGACCAGACGGAAATCTTCCAGATGATTCCGAGATTTTTCATGGTTTTCTTCCCCGTTGTTTCGGATTCGGGAACGATCCTTTCCGGCGACAATCCGCCGTTCCGTCGTCCCCACGTTTTCCCGGCGAAAAAAGGGATTGGAGAAGAAGGCCGGCCCCGGAAGGCTTTCGTCGCAAACCCGACTATTTACAGTCGGGTCAAAATACCATATAAAAAAGGTTTAATGGAAGCGGCTGGACGGACAAAAAATTGGAGCCGGAAATTGTTTTCCGGCTCCGGGGGAGGAGAGGAACCTTCGGGAGGAATGAAGGCTTCGTCGGACAACTTCACTTTTCTCTCCGGAATGTTCAGGAAAAATGAGCGTTTGATTAAATTTTTGTGAAATGCGCGGTTCATTCCCCGGCCGCTTTATTCGCCAATTCGGCGCGGGATCGTTTTGCCCTCCAGCCGGGCCCTGCGGTCGGGGCGATAACGCCGGCGGAAAATCCGCGCCGGGTTCCGATGATTGAAAATTCCGAAAAGGGTCATTGGGAATCCGAATATGCTTGACAGAATCCGTCAATCTTGAAATAAGCACCCTTTGATTTTATTCCTTGTTTTTTCGGGAATACGCGGGTTTTTCGGGGATACGCGGCCGTATCCTCGTTTTCAGGAGAAAAATGGACGTTTTTTGAATATTTGCGGGAAAGCGCTTTTTCAGTCGCTTCCCGCCCCCATTTTTGGCTCGTCGCGGCGGTTTTTCCTCTGGGCGTCTGCGGCGAGCGTTCATTTCGGTTCTCGTTTTCGGAGGCGTCAAGGAAACGGTCCAGATTCGGGTTTGACAACGATTTCAAAAGGCCCTGTCCAAAATCGGGGGTGTTGGAACAAGGCGTCTTCTTCCGAGCCCGGACAATGGGAGCCGGCCGTTTACCGCAAAATTTGATTTCATGACCCAAGAGGATCATGAAATCAAAAGCGAAATATCGCTAAATTTCGGAAGTTTCGGGTGTCGGAAGCGGTTTTTTCGAATTTGGATTTCCTTGGGAGATTTCCATGCTTATCGCGGTACTTTCCGGTTTCATTCTCGCCATTTTCGCGCCGTTCATCCACCAAAAGGCCCAAAAGTTTTCCGGAATCATTCTGAGCATATTGCCGGTGGGCCTCTTTGCCTATTTCGCCTTTTTCATCCAGCCCCTCGCCCGCGGGGAAATCGTCCGGCAATCGATTTCCTGGGTTCCCAGCCTCGGGGCGCACCTCTCTTTTCGCATGGACGGCTTGAGTCTGGTGTTTGCCCTGCTGGTGAGCGGAATCGGTTTTTTGGTGGTGAGCTACGGCAGCGGCTATTTGTCGGGCGACCGGGATCTGGGGCGATTCTATCTCTATGTCCTGGCCTTCATGGCCTCCATGTTGGGCGTGGTTCTGGCCGACAATCTGATCGCGATGTTCGTTTTCTGGGAATTGACCGGCATTTCCTCCTTCATGCTGATCGGATTCAAGCACGACCAGGAAAATTCCCGGTATTCGGGCCTTCAGGCGCTGCTGGTCACCTTGGCCGGCGGACTGGCCCTGATGGCGGGGCTGGTCATGATGGGGATCGTCGCCGAGTCCTGGGAGTTCTCCGTTCTGGTGGAGAGGGGCGACGTCCTTCGTCGTCACGGCCTGTATCCCGCCATTCTGGCCATGGTGATCCTGGGCGCCTTCACCAAATCGGCCCAGTTTCCCTTCCATTTCTGGTTGCCCAACGCCATGGCCGCGCCGACGCCGGTCAGCGCCTATCTCCATTCCGCCACCATGGTCAAGGGCGGCATCTATCTGCTGGCCCGGTTCACGCCGATTCTGGGCGACACCGACCTCTGGTTCTACGCCGTCACATTGGGCGGCGCGTTCACCATGGTGTTGGGGGCGCATATCGCCTGGCAGCGAAGCGACCTCAAGCAAATTCTGGCCTACTCCACCGTCAGCGGCCTGGGCATGCTGGTCATGCTCATCGGCATTGGAACCGAAATCGCGGTCAAGGCCGCCATGGTGTTTCTTATCGTTCACGCCTTTTACAAGGGCTGTCTTTTCATGGCCGCGGGCGCCATCGACCACGAAACCGGAACCCGCGAAATCGATCAGCTCGGCGGTCTGTGGCGGGTCATGCCCATCACCGCGGCCGCCACCGGACTGGCGGCCCTCTCCATGGCCGGCTTGCCGCCCCTCTTCGGTTTCGTGGGCAAGGAACTCATCTACGAAACCACCCTGGGCGCGCCCGCGCTGGTGGTTCTTCTCACGGGCGCCACGGTGTTCGCCAAGGCCCTGACCATGGTGGCCGCGGGCAAGGTCGCCATTATCCCCTTTTTCGGGCCGCTGAAGCAAACCCCGAAACACGCCCACGAAGCCCCGGAGAGCATGTGGCGGGGGCCGGTGATCCTCGGGGTTTCGGGTCTTCTTTTGGGACTGGCCCCGGGGATTCTGGCCCAGCCGCTGGTCTCCGCGGCGATGCACGCCGTTCTCCGCGCGGAACACCACGCCCATCTCCATCTGCTCCCCGCGGAAATGAGCGGCAAGGTCCTGCTCAGCATCGGAACGATTCTTCTCGGCGCAACGACCTATCTTCTGTGGCGTCGGCTCGGCCGATGGATCATCCCCGCCACCGAGTGGTTTTCCCGGTACGGACCGGAACGGTGGTATCAATGGTCCCTGGAAGGGCTGGTCGTTCTGGCCAAAGCCCAGACCCGCTTCCTGCAGAACGGCTACTTGCGCTACTATCTGATGACCATCCTCGGCACGGTGATGCTCTTGTTGGGATATACCATGTTCCGGCGCATCCCGGCCATTCCCGCGGGAACCCTGGAAGGAATTGATCTTCACGAATGGATGGTGGTGGCCCTGGTGGCCGTCGGCGCTCTGCTGGCCATCACCACCCGCTCCCGTCTGACCGCCGTGACGGCCCTGGGCGTGGTGGGCTACGGCGTGGCCCTGATCTACGTGATGTTCAACGCGCCCGATCTGGCCATGACCCAGCTTTCGGTGGAAACCCTGACCGTCATTCTGCTGGTGCTGGTGCTCCATCGCCTGCCCCGGTTCGAGGCGCCCCTCACCGGGGCGGCCACCCGGCTGCGGGACGCCGTCCTCGCCGCGGTTTCCGGGGGCATCATGACGCTGACGATCCTGGTGATCGCCGGACTCAAAACCGAATCGCTCCTGACGCCGTTCTTCGCGGAAAAAAGCTGGGTGCTGGCCAAGGGACGGAACGTGGACAACGTCATCCTGGTGGATTTTCGGGCCCTGGACACCATGGGCGAAATTTCGGTGCTGGCCATCGCCGCCATCGGCGTGGTCGCGCTGGTCAAGCTGCGTCCCAAAACCTCCGCTTCGGACGCGACGTGCCCGATCTACGGCGGAGACCGGATCATCATCGACGAGGACGTCACCCGGGGGGCGAGGCGCTCCGCCCGTTCCGCCCGATGAATCCGGCGAATCCGATGAACCCGATGAACCCGACCGTTTCGCCGGAAACGCTTCCGGCCTTCGACCCCGACTCGAACGCCGAGATTTCTTTTTCCATTTTTCCGCCGGAGACGCCATGCGATCCCTGATCCTGTCCACCACGGCCCGATTTCTTCTGCCCCTGTTGCTGATGTTCTCCATTTTCCTGTTGCTTCGCGGCCACAACGAGCCCGGGGGCGGCTTCGTGGGCGGGCTGGCGGCGGCTTCGGCCATGTCCCTGTACGCCTTCGCCTTCGGGGCGGAGAAGGCCCGCGAGACCTTGGGGATTTCGCCCCGAACCTTGACGGCCTCGGGCTTGCTGGTGGTGCTCCTCAGCGGGCTGGCCGGCATGGTCTTCGCGGGCCGCCCCTTTCTGACAAGCCTCTGGATGGCCCATCCCATCCCGGTCATCGGCAAGGTGGGCACGCCCATGATGTTCGACATCGGGGTGTACATGGTGGTTTTCGGGATCACGCTGATGATCGTTTTTTCCCTTGCCGAGGAGGGTTGACATGGAACTGCTGATGGCCCTGCTGACGGGGCTGCTCTACGCCTGCGGCCTTTATATGATGATGCGGCGGAGCATGGTCAAACTGGTCATCGGGCTTACCTTGCTGGGACAGGCCGCGAACATGCTCATTTTCACGCTGGGCGGACTCCAGAACGAACAGCCGCCGCTGATTCTGCCCACCGAAGACATCCTGACCGGAAATTTCGCCGATCCGTTGCCCCAGGCCCTGATCCTGACGGCCATCGTCATCGGTTTCGGAGTGCAGGCCTTCGCGGTCGTCCTGATCCGTCAGGCGTTCCAGACGGCCTGCACCGACGACATGGATCAATTGCGGACCACCGATTCCTGACGAGAGGAACTTTTCGTGAACCCGTTTCTCGTTCTTCCCCTGCTCATTCCTTTCGGCGCGGCCATCTCCATCCTGCTGGCCTCCCGGGATCGCGCCACCCAGCGGCGGATCAGCCTGGCGGGGGCGATTCTCCTCCTGGTCGCCGCCATCGGACTTCTTGCCTCGGTCTGGCAGGACGGCATCCAGTCCGTCCAGATCGGCAACTGGGAGGCGCCGTTCGGCATCACCCTGGTCGCGGATCTCCTCGGCGCCCTGATGGTCCTGCTCACCGGCCTGATGGGGCTTGCGGTGACTTTCTACTCGCTGTTCGGCATCGACGAAGAACGGGAGCATTTCGGCTATCACGCCCTGCTTCACATGCTCCTTATGGGCGTCTGCGGCGCCTTCCTCACCGGGGACATGTTCAACATGTTCGTCTGGTTCGAGGTCATGCTCATCTCCTCCTTCGTCCTGCTGGCTCTGGGCGGGGAAAGGGGGCAGATCGAAGGGGCGATCAAATACGTCACCCTGAATCTGCTTTCCTCGGCCTTATTCCTGAGCGCCCTGGGCATCCTGTACGGACTCGCCGGCACCCTGAACATGGCCCAGCTCGCCCTGCGGCTGGAGGAAATCAACGCTCCGGGACCGGTCGTCCTGGTTTCGGTGCTGTTCATGATGGCCTTTTCCATCAAGGCGGCCATGTTTCCCCTGTTCTTCTGGCTGCCCTCCTCCTACCACACGCCGCCCATCGCCGTTTCCGCCTTCTTCGCCGGCCTGCTGACCAAGGTCGGCGTCTATGCCCTCATCCGGGTGTTCACCCTCATGTTCGTGCAGGACCCCGGATACACCCACACGGCTTTGTTGCTGCCGCTGGCCGGCTTCACCATGGTGACGGGCGTCCTCGGCGCCGCGTCCCAGAACGAGGTGCGGCGCATCCTTTCCTTCCACATCGTCAGCCAGATCGGCTACATGGTCATGGGGCTGGCGCTGTTCACCCCGCTGGCCCTGGCCGGCTCGGTGTTCTACATCGCCCACCACATCATCGTGAAAACCAATCTCTTTCTGGTCGGCGGCGTCATGAACCGGCTGGGAGGCTCCTACGAACTCGACGATCTGGGCAGCCTATATCGCCATTATCCGATGCTGGGGGTTCTGTTTCTGGTTCCGGCCCTGTCGCTGGCGGGGGTGCCGCCGCTGTCGGGCTTCTGGGCCAAGTTCGTTCTGATCCGCGCCGGGCTGGAAGTGGAAAAATACGGCATCGTCGCGGCGGCCTTGGTCGTGGGGCTTCTGACGGTTTATTCCATGACCAAAATCTGGGCCCGGGCCTTCTGGAAGGATGCCCCGGCGGACCCGTTTCCCGTGGATCGTCCGACCCGCCGCGGCGCCCTGGCCCTGATGATTCCGGTCGCGGTCCTGGCCCTGCTGACCGTGGGCATCGGACTGGCGGCCGAACCGGTCTATCAGTTGGCCGAACGATCCGCCGCCGAGCTGCTCGACCGAACCGCCTACATCGCCGCCGTGCTGGGCGAAGGCGCCGCGACGGGCGGGGGAACGGGGCTTCTGGGCTTGAAATGAAAACGGCCAACGGCGGGCCGCCCCGGTCGATGCCGGAAAGCCCGTCCATCCACGCAACCCGGGATCGGAGCGGAACCGCCCGCCGCCTTTCCCCCAATTTTCCCGGGCCGAAATCCGATTCCCGCCGCGCGAGCGGGACGCATCCGAAAAAAGGGTTTCATCCATGAACGGATTCCTGCTGAATATCCTGCTGGCCCTCGCCTGGGTGGCGCTGACGGAGAAGCTGGACAGCCCCAATTTTCTGTTCGGATTCGTCCTGGGATACGCGGCCCTTTGGTTCGCCGGGCGGGTCTTCGGGTTTTCCTACTCCGCCAAGGCCTGGCAGGCAATTTGCTTCATCGGCTATTTTCTGAAGGAAATGACCCTGTCCAATCTCCGGGTGGCCTACGAAGTTCTGACCCCCACCCACCACATGCAGCCGGCCATCGTCAAGGTGCCGCTGGATTTGGACAGCGACGCCGCCATCACCCTGCTGGCCAATTTCATCACCCTGACGCCGGGAACCCTGAGCCTGAGCGTTTCGAGGGATCGCAAGGCCCTGTTCGTCCATACCATGCACCTGGACAACCGGGACCCCGAGGCCTTCCGGCGAAAAATCAAGGAAGAACTGGAAACCCGGGTGCGGGATCTTTTTTCCTGAATCTCGAACGAACCGACGGGCCCGGCCCGAATCCGTCCGCGGCGCTTGCGAACGCGCCCGCTTCGGGAAAATCGAGCCGCGGCCGAACAGAGGAGCATTCCCCATGATCCTGGAAACGGCGACCCGATTCGTCCTGTTGCCTTTGTTGAGTCTTTCCGTCCTGATGGTTTTCGTCCGTCTGATTCT
Source organism: Desulfococcaceae bacterium (assembly GCA_046541515.1). GTDB lineage: Bacteria > Desulfobacterota > Desulfobacteria > Desulfobacterales > Desulfococcaceae > CAYFVR01. The sequence continues at coordinate 6,668 of JBKHDD010000083.1, read as the reverse complement.
GGGGCCGTCCCTCGCCGACCGGGTGGTGGCCCTGGACCTTTTGGCGACCATCGGCATCAGCGTGGTGGCGGGCCATGCCCTGGCCACCCGGCAGGCGGTTTTCCTGGACGTGGCCATTTTGCTGGCCCTGATCGCCTTTTTGAGCACGGTGGCCTTCGCCGACTACGTGGAGCGGGGCGTCCGCTTGCAACGGGAGCTGGACCGAATCGGATCGACGGCCGAAGCGGCGCCCGGCGAGGAACCGCTCGCTCCGGAAACGTCCGAACCCGGCCCGGCCTGACCGAAAGAAAGGCTTTTTCATGCTGGATATTCTGAGTCTGATCGTCATGGCCATCGGCGTCGCCTTCATCCTGGTCGCCGCCCTGGGCGTCCTGCGGATGCCCGACCTGTTTCTGCGGATGTCCACCACCACCAAGGCGGCCACCCTGGGCGTCGGTCTGGTATTCGTTGGCGCGGCCCTGGCCTTCCGGGATCTGGGCGTGACCATCCGGGCGGCGGGCGTGGTGATCTTCCTTTTGCTGACCGCGCCGGTGGGGGCACACATGCTCGGCCGGGCCGCCCACCTGGGCGGCGTTCCGCTTTGGGAAAACACCATTCAGGACGAACTGCGGGAGGAGGAGGACGGCTGATTCCGGCCCTTTTTTTGAAAACCCCGGTCGTTGTCGGTTTTTTTCCCCGACCGCCGTTCGGTTACGACGGGCCTTTCCGGATTTGATTCGCGTCCCCGTTTCATTCCGTTTTCCCATCCGATGGCTTCGCCGCGTCGCCAAAGCCCGCCTTTTCCGTTCCGCCGCCCGATTTTTTTCAAGCGCCGAAGCGGAAGGACGGCCTCGCCCGCAAAACCGGAAAATTGTCCGGCGAACCGTCCGGACGCTCCCGGGCGGGCGTCGCCGAACGCCGATTCCCGGAACCCCGTCGGATTCATTCGGATACGCCGCGCACCGGCCGTCAACCCAAAAAAGGATAGAGCTGAAATGGATGAAATCGTTCTGAACACGGAAATCCTGATGGTCCTGGGAATGATCGCCCTGGCGATTTTCCTTTTCGTCGTCGAATGGATCCGGGTGGACATGGTGGCGATCATGATGACCGTGTTGTTGCCCATTTTGAATCTGGTGACGCCCAAAGAAGCGTTTTCCGGCTTCAGCAGCAACGCGGTCATATCCATCATCGCCGTGATCATCATCGGCGCCGGACTGGATCGAACCGGCGTGATCAACCGGCTGGTGCAGCCCATTACCCGAATCGCGGGAAACAGCCCCTCCCGGGTGGTGACGGCCCTGGGCACCACCGTGGCGATCATCTCCAGCTTCATGCAGAACATCGGCGCGGCCGCCCTCTTTCTGCCCGCCATCCGGCGCATCAGCAAGACCCTGAAAATTCCCCTGTCCCAAATGCTCATGCCCATCGGGTTTTGCGCCATTCTGGGCGGGACGCTCACGCTGGTGGGATCGTCTCCGTTGATCCTGCTCAACGATTTGATGTCGCAGTTCGATCTCGAACCGTTTCAGCTTTTCGACGTGACGCCCATCGGCGCCGTCCTGATCGCTTCGGGCATTCTCACCTTCATCTTTTTCGGGCGCTTCATTCTGCCCAAGGGCGGCGAGGCGGAGGAGAAAGAGGCGGGGACGGGGGAGGGCGGCGATTCGGCCTTGGCCTACGAAGATCTGGGGGAATTCTTCGAACTCTACGCGCCGCCGGATTTCGACAAATTTCGCGATCCGGTCACGGTGAAGCAACTGCGGGACCGGCATCACGTCAACGCGGTGGCCTCCTCGGGAAAGGATCGCCTGAAGATGGACACGCTGCCTCCGGATTTCGAAATTCGCTCCGGAAGCCATATCGCGGTATTCGGCAAACGGCAAAACGTGCAGGAAGCGGCGGAACAATACGGTCTGGTCCTGAAGGAGGAGGTCAAGGTATTCAAGGATTACCTGTCTCCCCAGATTTCCGGATTCATCGAGGCGGTGGTGGGACCGCGCTCCGAATTCATCGGCAAAACCCTTCGCGAAGCCCATTTCTGGGAGCAGTACCAGGTGAATCCGGTGGCGATTTACCGGGCCGATCGGCTGTTTCTCAGCGGTCTTTCCAGCATGAAGCTCCTTTCGGGGGATCTGCTGGTGCTGGAAGGAACCTGGGACCGGTTCAAGATTCTGGAGGAAAAGCACAATTTCATCTTCACCTCGTCGGTGGGGGAAGTCATGAAGCCGGAAAAGGCGTTGGTGGCCGGATTCTGGCTGGCGGTTTCCCTGGTCATGATCATGGTTTTCAACATGCAATTGTCCGTGTGTCTCATGACGGGCGCGTTCGGCATGATCCTCTGCCGGGTTTTGACCATCGACGAGGCGTACGAGGCGGTGGATTGGCGGACCGTTTTTCTGCTGGCGGGCCTGATTCCGCTGGGCATCGCCGCCGAAAAATCCGGCGCCGCCGCCTGGATCGCACATGCGGTGCTGGGCTTCATCGGGGACGTTCCGCCCATCGGGCTTCTCGCCGCCATCGCGGTTTTGTCCACCTTCTTCACGCTGGTGATTTCCAATGTCGGCGCGACGGTGCTGCTGGTGCCGCTGGTGGTGAACATGGCTCTGGCCACCGGAACGGATCCCCGGATGGCCGCGCTGGTGGTCGGCATCGCCACCTCCAATTCATTCATTCTGCCCACCCACCAGGTCAACGCGCTGTACATGGGGCCGGGAAGATACCGCAGCGTGGATTTCATGCGGGCCGGCGGCCTGATGACGATCGTCTTCATCGTCGTGCTCATCGCCATGCTGGTGCTTTTCTACGGCGTGTGATTCTTCGGCGGGCGCCTTTTCGTTTCTCGGCGGTCGCCCGAAGCGATCCGAAGCGGCGGGCGGGGCCGACGGTTTTTCGGCGCGCGAAAATCTGCGAACCCGGCGGAATGTCGGGTTGGAGGTCCCATGGGAACGAGAACGGCCCCCTCGTGGATGCGGCCTTGCTCCAAACCGTTTCAAGGAAATTCGAGAACGATGGGCGCGAATTCATTCGACTGCCGAAAAAATAAATGAAAGCGGAAAAGGGGAATGAAATGTCGACGGTTGCGATCCTGTCCCAATATGTCAACGAAAGCCGAAAAATCGCCGAACAGGCCGCTTTCAAGCTGGGTTATCCCCTGGTCACGATGACGGATCTGGTCAAGGCGGCCGCGAAGGCGGAAAATATCTCGGAGGATGAACTTAACGGCGTTCTGACGGATATTTCGATTTTCAATCGGCTTTTTCGAAAACGGAAGATGAACAAGCTGGTCTGCCTGTTGGAATCGACGCTTTGCGATTTAATGACCGAACGGTCCATCGTTTTCTGCGGCTATATCGGTTTTCCCATTTTCAACCGGATTTCCCACGTTCTTCAGGTCTTGGTTCTGGGTAAACCGGAAAACGACGGAGAATCCGAAGCGGGGCCGCCCCCGGCGGAGGAGGACCGATCCGACCTGTTGTCCAACGAAAAAATTTTGGAGTGGTTCAAAAAAATGTACGGAGACGACATGGAGGATCCCAATCTCTACGATCTATGCGTCAATCTTTGGCACATGGACGAATCCGAAGGGGCCGATATCATCGTCAATACCCTGAAGCAAAAGCGCTTCACGCCCATGACCTATTCCCGGAAGGTGATGGAGGATATTCGGCTCGCCCTGGGAATCAAGACGAAACTGATCGAAAGCGTGCCCGACGTGGAAGTGAAATCCCACGACGGATCCGTCTATATTTATTCCAAATCATTGAAACGTTCCAGGAACAGGGCGGCTGAAATCAAGCAGGAAATCATGTGGATGGACGGGGTGGACTACGTGGAAATTTGTACGGATCCGAAAATATTTCAAGCCGCCTGACCCCGGGAGGAATCGCCGGTTTCGGCGTTCGCCGGAATCCGGCCGACAATTCTAAGGAAAGGAAGTCACCGATGAACTCGCCTCAAATATTGCTGGTCGACGACGAACCCATCGTGGGGAACCGCTTGAAAAACGGACTGGAAAAAATGGGATGCGACGTCGAAGTCTTCAAGGACGCCGAAGCCGCCCTGGCCAGGATCCGGGAAAAAAAAATTGACATTGTGATTACCGACATCATGATGCCGGAGATTAACGGTCTGGAAGTGCTCGAAACCGTCAAGGATGTCGATCCGGATATCCGGGTGATCATCATCACCGGCTTCGCCACTTCGGAAATGGCCCGGGAGGCGATGGAAAAAGGCGCCTACGACATCATCGCCAAACCCTTCCGTCCGGTCGATCTGCGGGCCATGGTCGCCAAGGCCGCCAACGAGCTGGGATTCGCGAACGTTAAAAGCGACATGTCCGCGCAATGACGACGTCTTCGGACGCCGGGAAAGCCCCCAAGGCGGACGAAGTTGAAAAAGGACGGGTCTTTTCCGCCCGTCTCGGAACTGTTTTCGGCTTTCGCCTGCAGGTCGTTCTCGGCCTCGTCGCCTTCTTTCTTTTGTCTGCGGCGATGGCCGGCGGGGGCAAGATGGCCATCGACCGGCTCGAAAAAAAAATGGTTTCCGCCCGCCGCTGGGAGCGCTTTCTTTTCAAATTCGAACGGGCCCGGCTTCGGGAGCGGGATTTTTTCGCCCACGACATCGGTCTGAAAGAGGCTGTCGCCGGCGCCGCGGAAGCCCTGGCGGTTTTCGAAGAAAGCCGCGATGAATCCGGACCCGTCGAAATGGTTCCGGCCAAACGGGAAATTCGGGAGGCGCTGGGTTCATACTTCGCCATGTTGGAGGAGCTTCAACGGCGGCGGGAAAATCTGGAATTTCCCGCCGCCGGAGACGAATGGGGGACCTTGGAGGCCGAATTGGGACGCATCGGCGACCGAATCGCGAAAGGCGCCGCGCGCCTCAGAGATCGGGAAAGGGAAGAGGCGGAACGTTGGCTGCGGCTGGCGCGCAAGGTCCCCGCCTACTTCCTGATTATCCTGCTCGCCCTCACCTTTTACGCGAATCGTTTTCTGTCCAGGCGATTTTTGAAGCCGCTGAATTACCTGCTCGACGAAACCCGACGGATCGCCCGGGGGGACTTTACGCCCATTCAGCCCATTCAAAGCCATCGGGATGAATTCGCTTCCATGGAAGGGGCCATCAACCGAATGTTGCGCGAACTGGAGAATCGGCAGAAATCGTTGATCGAATCCTACAAGCTTCGGGCGTTGGGCATCCTGACCGCGGGCGTGGCCCACGAACTCAACAATCCGATCAACAACATCATGCTGACGGCCTATTCGCTGCAAGATGAATACGATGATTCCAGCAAATCGGAACACATCGATATGATTGGCGATATTATCGGGGAAGCCGAGCGTTCCCGCGGAATCGTCCACAACCTTCTGGATTTCGCCCGGGAAAGCCAGGCCGGGGCGGAAGCCTTCGATTTGGGCGCGCTGGTCGAAGAAGTCATTAAATTGGCCCAGAATCAGGCGCGAGTCCAGGGAATCCCCATTCGGCTGGACGTGCAGCCCGGCCTCCCGGCCATGATGGGGGATCAGCAAAAGCTCAAGCAGGTGTTTTTGAATCTCGTCATGAACGCGCTGGACGCGGTGGACCAGGACGGCTTGATTCAAATTCGGGTGCGCTACTACAAGCTGAATTACCTGTCCGTTCAGGTCGAGGACAACGGCGACGGGATTCCGCCCGAAGCGTTGCCCCATATTTTCGACCCGTTTTTTACGACCAAGCCCGTGGGAAAGGGAACCGGGCTCGGCCTGTCGGTCAGCCGGGGCATCGTCGATCAGCACGGGGGGCGGATCGAGGTGAACAGCCGGCCCGGCGAACATACCATTTTCAACGTCATTCTGCCGTATTATCCCGGCTGGTGTCCGTTGGGCGGCGATTGATAACGGGAGCCGGCGCGCGGAGGTCCATTATGCGCCAAAGGGTCCGAACGACGACGAGAATCCCGGATGGACGGCGCTTCGCCGGTTGGCCGACGCGCGACCTTTCACCCCGCGAGGAGAAATTCGCATGAACCGAGAAAATTTGCTTTGGCTGGACGCGAACGGGGTCCTTCCCGACTCGTTTTCCGCGCTCCTCGGTCGGAATGGTTTCCGCGTAGCGGCCGCCGCCTCGGGGGTAAAAGCCTTGGAGCTGTTGGACGGGGAAACTTTCGACGCCGCGTTGCTGGATTTGTCTTTTCCGGAATGGGACGCCCTGGAGCTTTTGACCCGCATTCTCGAAAAGAAGCCCGGTCTGCCGGTTTTCATTGCGGCGGATGGCGGGTTTGCGGAGCGGGAATCGGCGGCCTTGAAGCGCGGCGCCCTGGGGATTCTTCGCAAACCCGTCGATCCGTCCGCGTTGCTGGCCCATTTGAAAACCCGGAAACTCCAAAAGCTCCGGCAACGGATCATGGGCCGAATCGTCGTGAATCTGGCCAAAAGCGAATTCGATCCCGTCCCCTATTTTCGGAATCTGGTCCCCATCGACCGCTTCAGCCAGTTTTACGCCTTCTACGGGTTGACCCACCACCATCCCCTTTATTTCGCCTTCGACAATTCGGGGCTGGCCGGCAGCTATTTCCTGGGCAAATGCGAGGTGGAACATTCCCTGCTTTACAAGAGCGACGTTCGCGGGGACGAGCTGAAAAGCAAGGGGCAGGTCTACGCCGCGGACGGGATGCGGATTCCGCTTCACGACGACGAGGTCATCCGCATCAA
>JBKHDD010000082.1:0-20537 GCA_046541515.1 Desulfococcaceae bacterium | reverse complement strand
CGGTCCGGGCGGTCCGGGCGGTCCGGGCGATTGGTTCAGGCGATTGCTCCGAGGAATCGAGGGGGCGACCGAGCCGGAGAAATCATCGGCCTCGGCGATTCCAACGCGCCGACGGGAAACATGGCCGCCGGAACCGGGTCTGGAAGCGCCCGGGGACCGACGTGCCGGAGCGGGTCAGTTACGAGACATGGAACGGGTCTCCGCCAGAATTTCCTGCACCCGGTTCAATAATTTGCAAACCCGAGCGCAGTGGGGAAAGGACTCCTCCCGTTCCTCGCATTCCTTGCATGGGCTCTTCACCAGATGGCCAATTTCAAAATCGAATTTAAACTTGTATACGGTCATGGCGCATGTACCTTGAACTTGTTACGGGAAAGAGTCAAACAACAGTGGGGAACGCCTCCGGCGGGAAACGGTTTTCCCCCTATCACAGCCGAAGAGGTTCAACAAGAGGCGTCGACGGCTTCAACCTGTGGCGATATCCGCTACTTGTCAACCGACTTTTTGGTTCTTGACATTCACCGGCATGGCCGTTTTATAATGCCAGATTATTCTGTTCGCGCCTGATTCGCCCCGGAATCCCGGGTTCCCCGTTCACTCAACGGTCCCCCAACGGAAAGAAGGAGTCGATTTTATGAATCTGGTCAAGGCCTACTCGGGACGCGCCCTTTTCTGGGTTTTCTTTTTCATGGCGGTGCTCTGCGCCCTCGTCGTCGGCGCGCTCCACGTCGCCCTGGACGCCGCCGGGCGCCGACTCGCCGCGTTGGAGGCCGCCGCGACCCCGGAACTGGCGGAACGGCTGGCGGCGCTCTCCGGGCCGCTGGACCTGATCCGACAGTTTTATCTGCCGGTCTCCATTGGCGTGTTCCTGATAGCGGCCCTTCTGCTCTGGCTCTGCCTTCGCCTGTCCCTGGCCCGGCTGCTGAAGCGGGAACCGGCCGAGTCTCCAAAAAAGAGCCCGGAACGACCCAAACCGCCCAAATCCTCCGCGGAAGAGGCCGAGGCGCGGCGCAAAACCGATCAGCGGCTGTTTCTCCATCTCTTTTCGGCCCTTCAGCGGGAAGGGCGGCTCATGGATTTCTTTTCGGAAGATCTGGACGACTACGACGACGACCAGATCGGCGCCGCGGTTCGAACCATCCACGAAAACTGCGTCAAGGCGATCAAGCAATACGTGGAGCCGGGGCCCGTGCTGGCCGCCGAGGAGGAATCCCAATTCACCGTGGCGCCGGGATTCGACCCCAACGCCATTCGACTGACCGGCAACGTGACCGGCGAACCGCCCTTTACCGGCGTCGTTCGCCACCGGGGATGGAAGGCCCGAAAAATCGAGTTGCCCACCCTCTCCGGCGACCGGGACCCGGCCATCATCGCCCCGGCCGAAGTGGAAGTCCTTTAAATCGCCTCGACCCTGCCGAACGCCGCCCGCGCGTCGCCCGCCGACGCCCGACAAAACCGGGAACCGGCGGACGACGCGCCCGCGGATAAGGAGACATCGCCTTGCCTGAATCTACCTACATCATTGGAATTGATCTTGGAACCACCAACAGCGTGGTCGCCTACACCGAAGCGGACGTCCCCAAGGGCCAACGTCCCGAGATCCGCGTCCTGCCGATCTCCCAGCTCGTGGAAGCGGGGGCGGTGGAAAAGCGGGACATGTTGCCCTCCTTCCTGTTCGTCCCCGGCCCGCACGACGTTTCGGAGGGCGCGCTGGACCTCCCCTGGAAAACCGGAAACGACATGGCGGTGGGGGAATTCGCCCGGGAGCGGGGCGCGGAGCTGCCCCAACGGCTGATTTCCTCCTCCAAATCCTGGCTTTGCCACACCCTGGTGGATCGGAACAAGCCGATCCTGCCCTGGGACGGACCCGAGGACATGGAAAAGCTCTCTCCCGTGGGGGCGGCCGCCCGCATCCTGACCCACATCCGGGACGCCTGGGACTACACCATGGCCGGCGAGAACCCCGACCTGGGGATGGAACACCAGGACGTGCTGCTCACCGTCCCCGCCTCCTTCGACGCGGTGGCCCGGGAGTTGACCGTAAAAGCGGCGGAAATGGCCGGCCTGGGACAAATCACCCTGCTGGAGGAGCCCCAGGCGGCGTTTTACGCCTGGATCGAGGCGGCCGGAGATTCCTGGCGGGAGGAGGTCCAAAAGGGCGATCTGGTGCTGGTGTGCGACGTGGGCGGCGGAACCTCCGACTTCAGCCTCATCAACGTTTCCGAGGAGGAAGGCGATCTGGTGCTGGACCGGATCGCCGTGGGCGACCATTTGCTGGTGGGCGGCGACAACATGGATTTGGCCCTGGCCTACCAGGTGGCCGAGGAACTACGGCGTTCCAAGGGCAAAAGGCTGGACGCCTGGCAGATGCGCGGCCTGTGGCACGCCTGCCGCAAGGCCAAGGAGGCGCTTCTGTCGAACGCCGACGCCCAGGTGCATCCGGTCACCATTCTTGGCCGGGGCAGCAGCCTCATCGGCGGGACCACCAAGACCGACGTGGATGCCGGCACCGTGGAGCGGGTGGTGCTCGACGGCTTTTTCCCGCGCTGCGAGCGGGACGCCCAACCTGCCGCCCCGCCGCGAACCGGTATCCGTCAGATGGGCCTTTCCTACGAATCGGACCCGGCCGTCACCCGCCATCTGGCCCATTTCCTAAGTCGCCAGAGCGAGGCCGGCGCCTCGGGGCATGGTCCCGGCGAAACCGCGACCTCCGCCGCCCCCACGGCCATTCTGTTCAACGGCGGCGTCATGAAGGCCGACCGCATCCGCGAGCGAGTGGTGGACGTGCTGGGTTCCTGGCAGGAGGGAGAAAACGGGGTCGGCGTCCGAGAAATCGCCAACCGCAATTTCGACCTGGCGGTGGCGCGGGGCGCGGCCTACTACGGCATGGCCCGGCGGGGGACCGGCATTCGCATTCGCGGCGGCCTGAACCGATCCTACTACATCGGCGTGGCCGCCTCCATGCCCGCCGTTCCGGGCATGCCGGTGCCCATCAAGGCCCTCTGCGTGGCCCCCTTCGGCATGGAGGAAGGCGCCGGCTCCTCCCTGCCGGACCAGGAATTCGTGCTGGTGGTGGGGGAACCGGTCAAGTTCGACTTCCTGGGCTCCACCGTACGACTGGACGACGCCCCGGGCACGCTGGTGGACGAATGGGAGGAAGAAATCGAACCCATCACCACCATCGAAACCACCCTGGACGGCGAGCCCGGCAGCACCATCCCGGTCATCCTGGAAGTCCGGGTCACCGAAATCGGAACCCTGGAACTCTGGTGCGTCTCCCGGGAAAACGCCGACCGGCGATGGAAGCTGGAGTTCAACGTGCGGGAACAGGGCGCGGAATAATTTGACGGGCGCCGGCGAAAAATCGCCGCCGGAGCCTTCGTATCCGGGCCTTGGGATTGGAGCTTCCGGGTCGGGGCCTTCGGGCCGGAACCTCCGAAAAGGGGCCCCGATCTCCCGGAGCCCTCGGGAGAGGGTTCAGACGCCGTCGAGCTGGTGGAGGCTTTCCTCCACCACGATGGTGTCTTCGTAGGAAATGACGGTGGCTCCCGGCTTTCGGGCCTCGTCCAGTCGGATGTCGCCCACGTCCTCGGCCAGCCGGCCCCATTCCGGGCGGTACATGGCGTTGAGCACCACGTTGAACATGATCTCCAGAAGCTGAAACGCGGTGAGCATCGGTCGCCGCAACTCCAGCCGATCGATGATCTCGGTCCGGCGGACCTGCTCGACCTTGTACCGCTCCAAGGTCCGCAGCACGTCCAGGAGCTGCTCCCGGACCTCCGGAGAAACGCGGGAGGAGCCGCCCCCGGCTTCCCACGTCCGCCGATACTGGGCCACCGCCTCGGGCGTGGCCCGCATCAGCGAGCGCAGGCTCTCCTCGGACCGAAACAGCCCCTGCCCCAGAATCAGCCGACGCATCCGCTTGACCCCCTCCGAACGCAGAAACATCAGCTCTTCACGCAACATCTTCCGGGCCCGGAACGGGATTTCCACCCGAACGTCCTGCAGCACCGGCCGGTAGGTCTTCAGCTTCTTGCGGAATTCCGCCGCGGCGTTAAACCAAAAGACGCGGCTGCAAATCTTGAACACCTCGGGTCGAGACAGGTTTTTCCGGAAGGACTGGCGGATAATTTTCATGATTTCGGGAATCAGCCGCCCCGTCTCCCGGGCCAGCCGGCGCCCGGTGACCACGTTGAAAATCATGCTGGTGACCGCCTGCCAATCCTGGAGATGCAACACCCGGCTTAAATCGCCGAAGAGGGAAACGAGCAGGTCGTTCCGGAACAGATGAGCCGGCGTGGCGTAGGACGGGGTCCCGGCCAGCATGGGCTGTGCGATGGCCCCCGACTCGGGATGAAAATCCACGGCGGTCTCAAAATCGATCAACCCAATGGCGTAGTTCCCTGGGACGCTGAGCATGGCCGGAGAAATGGAAACGTCCCCCGCCAAAAAAACGTTGTCCGGCTTGAGATCCCGCATGGCCACGCCCTTTTCCCGCAAAATCGACAGCAGTTCCAGCAGGTTGGCGATGAGACCCGCCATGGCGGTCCGATTTCGGCCCAGAAGCCGGTAAAACACGTGGACCCGGAGGGCGCTCCGGTACCGGTCCAGAACGGGGCGGTGGCTCTCCATCACCTCGTCCAGCAGGGCGTCGACCGCCCCCACCCGGTCGTCGGGCACGCCGTCGGCGGAGGGGTCGGCGCGCCGTTCCGCCAACGCCCCCAAAAACCACTGTCTCCGGCGGAACACCGGAATGTCCTCCGCCAGCCCCCATGCGTTTACCCGCTCGGCCATCCGGGCGTCGTATTCCGACAGCGCCTCCTGAAGGTCGAAAAATCCACCCAACGCGTCGCGCCCGTACACCTCCTCGAAGCGAACCGGATTGTCGATCACTTCGCCCTGCCCCAGAATTTCCGCGGCCAGCCGGGATCGCAGGTCGTGCATTTCGCCGATGACGCTTCCCAAAAAGGCGTTGCGGGACAGACTCATGAAAAAGGCGAAGCGGCCGCCGATTTGGAGGTGCCGCTGAAATTCGGGCGCCAGTCGCAGCCGTTCCAGGCAACGGGCCTCGAAGGCCTCGGGCGGGCCGCCGACGCCGGCGGCGAAATCGGGCAATTTGCGCAGGATCGCGGAAACGCTGGGGGTGATGCAGGCCACCTCCGGAGACAGCCGGGCCGCGATTTCCTGCTCCCGTCGGAGGTGCTCCAAATATCGATCGAAGTTTTCCACGGGCCGCGGCGGCAACTTGACCACCAGCAGCTCGTCGTAGATCACCTTGTAACAGCGACTTTTGCTTCCGCTTTCCTCGGCCAGTGGGCCCAGGCTCATGCGCCGGGTCCGCCAACCGTCCTCCTGCTTCAGCCGCAGTTCGTAAATGGCCTCCGCTCCCGGCCCCGAGGCGCCCTCCACCTCCCGATATTGGGCCGGACGCTTCACCGCACGCATCTGATGCCGGTAGAGGTTCAGAAAAAACTCGATGATTTGTTGCCGTTCGGGAGGAATCATGGACGCCTTGGGATTGGTTCTGACGGAGTCGAATCCGGTCGAATCCGGTCGAACCCGATCAAATCGGGGCCGAAACCGGGTTGTCGATGAAGAAGGACGGCGGGTTTTCCCTTGGCCCTCCTTTCGCCGTCCGGGCAATTCATAAATCCTTTTGGCCCCAAAATCGAGGGAAAAGTGTCCGGCCGGGCGAGTTGTATTTTCCACAAACCTTTGGTATACCATCATCTTTACCAAGGAAGGGCCGGAACCCGCCGGTCCGGAACCCCACCAGCGGCGGAGGCTTTTTTTGGATCTACGGGACGCGCGCTACATCGTCGGCATCGACCTCGGCACCACCAATACGGCGGTTTCCTACGTGGACCGCTCGGCGGAGGAAACCGGGCCGGCCGCCATTCGCCCCTTCGCGGTGCCGCAACTGGCGGGTCCCGGGGAATTCGCCCCCGCGCCGGTGCTTCCCTCTTTTTTGTACCTCCCCGGCGACTACGACATCGACCGCGAGGCCATCGCCCTGCCCTGGCGGACCGAGGAAGACGCCTTCGCCGGGGCCTTCGCCCGGGACCACGGCGCCACGGTCCCGGGCCGCCTGGTGGCCTCGGCCAAAAGCTGGCTCTGCCACTCGGGCGTCGACCGCCGGTCCCGCATTCTGCCCTGGGGCGCCGACGAGGAGGTGCCCAAGGTTTCGCCGGTGGAGGCCACGGCCCGATACCTAAGGCACATCCGCCGGGCCTGGAACCTTCGCCGGGGAGACGACGCCGAAGCCTACCTGGAAAACCAGTTCGTCACCGTCACGGTGCCCGCCTCCTTCGACCAGGTGGCCCGGGACCTGACCCTGGAGGCCGCCGCCGCCGCGGGTCTTTCCGGCGTCACCCTGCTGGAGGAGCCGCTGGCCGCCTTTTACAGCTGGCTGCTGGGCCACGAGAATCGGTGGGCCCAAGAAGTCCGGCCCGGCGAACTGATTCTGGTCTGCGACGTGGGCGGCGGCACCACCGATTTCACCCTCATCGCCCTGCAAGAGGCCGAAGGGGGCACGCCCCGATTTGAGCGGATCGCGGTGGGGGACCACCTGATCCTGGGCGGCGACAACATCGATCTGGCCCTGGCCCGCCGGGTGGAAGCCGACATGTCCCGAGGCGGAGGGGGTCTTTCGCTGAGCAGCGATCGGTGGAAGGCCCTGTGCCAGCAGTGCCGCCAAGCCAAGGAGGCCATCCTGGGCGGCGAGACCGACCAGTGCACCGTCACGCTGATGGGCGGCGGCGGGAAGCTCATCGCAGGCACCCGCAGCGCCCGGCTGGACCGGGAGACGGTGGAATCCATCGTGCTGGAGGGATTCTTCCCGGTAACGTCGCCGGAACCCCGACGGACCTCTGCCGGCCGCAAGGGAATCGCCGAATTCGGCCTCCCCTACGAATCCGAGCCGGCCATTACCCGCCATATCGGCTGGTTTCTGGAGTCCCACCGGAAGGACGTGGCCCGTTTCCTGGGCCGGGATTCGGCGGCGCCGGACCGAATCCTGTTTAACGGCGGCTCCCTCAAGGCCGACGTGGTGCAGGAGCGGGTGCGCGCGGCGATTCGCCATTGGTTCGGAGAGAAGGACGAGGCCCGGCCCATCAAGCTGGAAAACCCCGATCCCGACGTGGCCGTGGCCCGCGGAGCCGCCTACTACGGTCTGGTCAAAATGGGCCGGGGCGTGCGGGTGGGCAGCGGAAGCCCACGCGCCTATTTTCTGGGCGTGGCGGCCGAAGGCCCGGCCGCCGCCGAAGGGGGTCGCCCGGCGGTCTGCCTGGTGGAGCGGGGGCTGGACGAGGGCAGCCGCATCGACCTGCCGGGCCGGGAATTCGAGGTGCTGGCCAACCAGCCGGTCAGTTTCGATCTCTACAGTTCCAGCTTTCGATCGGGAGACCGTTGCGGGGACCTGGTGACGGTGGACGAGACCTTGACGCCTCTGCCCCCGGTGCAGACCGTGGTGCAGTTTGGCAAAAAGGGCAAGGAAACCCGCATACCGGTCCGCATGGAGGCGGAATACACCGAAGTGGGCACTCTGGCCCTCTGGTGCCGCTCGGCGGTGACCGACCATCGCTGGAAATTCCAGTTTCAGCTGCGGGACGCCGCCGCCCCCGGCGAGGTCCTGGAGGGCGAGGTCTTCGACGAAAGCGTGGTGGCCCAGGCCCGGGAATGCGTCCGGGAGACCTTTGCCGGCACGCCGGACGGCCGTCGGCTGGAGGGAATCATCCGGGAAATCACCGCCGTGGTGGAACGCCCCCGGGAAAAATGGCCATTGAGCCTCATCCGCACCCTGGCCGACGACCTGCTGGAGCTGGCCGACGCCCGGAACGCCGGTCCCAAGGCGGAAAGCCGCTGGCTGAACCTGACCGGTTTCTGCCTTCGCCCCGGCTTCGGGGAAGGCTTCGATCCCCATCGCGTCAAAGCGATCTGGAAACGCTACCACGGCGGCCCGGTCCATCCCGGCCACGCCCAGGTGCGGTCGGAATGGTGGATTCTCTGGCGACGGGTGGCCGGCGGCCTCACCCCCGGCCAACAGCGCCAGTTCATCCAGGATCTCACCCCGATCATCTTCCCCAAAAAGACCGACAAGGGCGGCGTGTCTCCCCAGGAAAAGCTGGAAATCTGGATGACCGTGGCCAATATGGAACGGCTCCTGGCCAAGGACAAGGTCAAATATGGGCGGGCGCTTCTGGCGGAAATCACTCCCAAAAAGGCCAAGCCCCAGCATTTCTGGTCCCTTTCCCGCCTGGGCGCCCGGGAACTGCTGTACGGCCCCGCCGACCGGGTGGCCCCGCCGGAAAAGGCCGCGGAGTGGTGCCGGACGCTGGTGGACACCCCGTGGCGGAACCCCAAGCCGGTGGCCGCCGCCCTGGCCCAGATGGCCCGCCTCACCGGCGACCGGGTGCGAGATCTTTCCGAGGCCGATCGGGCCCTCGTGCTGGAATGGCTGGAAACCCACAATTTTTCGGAACCCTACCGCCGAATGCTGGAAACGGTGGTGCCCATCGAAACCCAGGAAGAAACCGCGATTTTCGGCGAATCCCTGCCGTCGGGGCTCATTCTGACGGCCTGAGCCGGCGTACGAAGGGGCGTCCCCAGGGGCGTCGCCGCCGCCATGAGGATGGAGGAGATGATGAGACGAACGGGAGTGGTGGCCTGCCTGCTTCTGCTTGCCCTGGCGGCTCCCCTGTGGGGCCAGACCGAGGAACGCTCTTCGGAAGCGTGGACCAACGAGGGCATGGAACAGGCCCGGCGAGGGAATCTGGACGAGGCCCTGGTGGCCTACACCCGGGCGCTGGAGGTGAATCCGGAAAACGCCGCCGCCTTCAACAACCGGGGGCTGGTCTACGCCCGCAAGGGAATGTACCGGCGGGCCATCGAGGACTACACCCGGTCGGCGGAGCTGCGGCCGGAGCTGGCGCAGGTCTACAACAACCGGGGCATGGCCTTCGCAAAGACCGATCAGTACGATCAAGCGGTGGCCGACTACACCCGGGCGGTGGAGCTGGACCCCCAATACGCCCAGGCCTACTACAACCGGGGCAGCGCCTGGGACGACCAGGGCCAGTATCAAAAAGCCATCGCCGATTTCAACCAGGCGCTGCAAATTGACCCCCGGCACGATCGGGCCTACTACAACCGGGGCATTTCCTGGTTCAAGGCCGAAGATTTGGACCGGGCCATCGCCGACTTCACCCGGGTGATCCAGCTGGACCCGGAATCGGCCCAGGCCTACTACAACCGGGGCATCGCCTGGTTCAAAAAAGAGGACCTGGACCGGGCCATCGCCGACTTCACCAAGGCGCTGGAAATCAACCCCGACTACGCCGAAGCCTACTACAATCGGGGCATCGCCTGGGCCGACAAGGGCGATTTCGAACGGGGCATCGCCGACTACACCCGGGCCATCGAGCTGAGCCCCCGGGCGGAATGGATCAAGAAGCGTTTTTAATTCCGGTCAGTCTTCGTCCGGTTCGGCGGACGCCTCGTCGGCCCGCCGAACCCCTTCCATCAGCAGCTTCATGAACCCGCCCACCGGCGCCGTGCGGGTCTCCTCCGGGGGCAGCTCCGGGCTGAACTTGAAGCGCCCCTCCCGCGCCGCCAGCATGGCGAAAAACGCCTCCTGATCCAGCTGGTCGCCGTACTTGGCCCGGATCAACTCTCCCTCCAGAAACGACGCCACCGCCAGCCCATCCTCCAGCTTCAGCAGCAGCACGCCGGTTTTCTGGTTGAGGTGCAAGGTCTGGAAAAGTTCGGTGGGGGGGATCTCCGACAGATTCCCGGTCATGGCCGAAGCGGTGTCCTGCACCCGAATGACGTTGGTGTTGGCGATGCGCCGGGCCAGCAGCCGCGTCAGATAAATCTGAATCGAGGGCGTCCGTTGGAGCAGCTCCCGGAAATACTGGCCGTCCAGGTAGAACAGCTTCAGCGGCTCCAGGGCCCGCACCGTGGCCGCCACGGGATCGCCGCTGATGAGGCTCATCTCCCCAAAGACCTCCCCTTTGCCCAAAACCGCGATGCGAACGCCGTCTTCCGCCAACACCTCCACCTTGCCCGATCCGATGATGTAGAGGTTCTTTCCGGGCTCCCCCTTGCGCAAAATCAGCTCTCCCGGTTCGTGTCGGGCCAGCCGCAGCACGCTGAGAATCTCCTTGACGCTCTCTTCGTCGAAGGTTTTGAAAAAGGAATAGTCCCCTAGGGAGTGGGCCAACGCGTCCAGATCGGGGCTCCGGTCGCCGGAGGCCGGCGCGGGCGGCCGATCCCGGTCCCGCCGGAACTCCAGCCGGGCCAGGCCGGTGCAGCCGCTGCAGTCGAACACGTATCTGGACCCGGCGTCGATGCACTCGTACCGAAGCAACACCTCGGTGATGTCGCGCACCAGAATGAGGCAGGAGGCTTTGCCGTAGGGCGCCACCAGACTTTTTCCGGACAGCTTGAATTCGTCCCCCTCCACGTACAGGGGGCAGGCCTCGGTCCCGATGATTTTGACGATGGCCTTGGTTTCGCTCATGGTTCCTCCTCCGCCCCGGCCGCCGGCGGCTCCCCGGACGGCGCATGGGCCAGCCGCCCTTCCACGACGGCCTCCAGGAAATCCCCGACGGTCCGGAACACCTGATCGGCGCCGGGACCGGCGATGATGACGTGGCGATCATAATTGAACAACACGTACCGTTTGTCTTCCGAGCCCAACAGCTCAAACAGTCGTCGGGACTGACGCGGGTCGGCCACCGGGTCCCGACGGGCGTGGAGAACCAGGGCGGGCGTCCGAATCTCCGGCAGCCTCGGCTCCAGCTCCTCCACCAGCAATTCCACCTCCCGAATGCCCGACACCGGGTTCCGCAGATAGCTGATTTGAGGCGTCTCCGTTCGGTTCTCGATAAAGCCGTCCCGGGCGGCCGACTCGCCGCGCACCATCTCGGCCAGCCGGTTCCAGAGCCCCCGGGCCAGATTCCCTTTAAGGGACGGGTCCCGAAGCCGCCGGGGCGGGCAAATGGCGAACACGCCGGCCACCTCCGGAGCGCGGGCGGCCAAATCCAACGCCAGGGCGCCCCCCGTGGAAAACCCGCCCACCACCACCCGCCGACACTGGTTCTTCAAAATGGCGTATCCATGATCCACCGAGGCGATCCAGTCGAATCGGTTCCGCCCGGCCAGGTCCTCCGGGGCGGTGCCGTGGCCGCGAAGCCGGGGCACGTAAAGCCGGTGGCCCCGCCGTCCCAGGTAGACCGCCAGCGCCGCCACCTCGAAGGGCGCCGCCATGTAGCCGTGAATCAGCAAAACGCCCACTTCCCGGGTCTCCCCCCGAATCAGAAACGGCGCGCCCACTTCCCGGGGCTTGGACTCGCCGTCCAGAAAATGGGTGGCGTAGTCGACATCAAACTGGTCCTGGTCCGCTTCCAGCAGCCGGTTCACCGTCCGGCGGCGAACCCAGAAGGTCGGCATCCAGGCGATGCGGCGGAGGGTTTTCAGCAACGGCTTCAGCGGCTCGATTTCGTTGGCGATCACCGCCACGGGATTGTCCACCCGGGCCTGGTGAAAGTCCAAGGGGCCGCCCAGCCGCCTCCGGTCCACCCGGAGCCGGTTCAGCTCCCCCTGAAGAATGCCCTTCTCCCGCGCCACCGCCAGAAAATCCCGGACCCGCCCGTACCGGTCGTCGGTGAGCAGGTGGACCTGCCCGGCGTCCAGGCTTTGGTGGCGATACACCCCCAGGGAGTCCAGGTCCCGCCCGGCGGCCAGAAAGGCCCGCCGACGCAAATCCTCGGGATCGATGCGGCGAAAGGGGCGCAACCGCATGAGCCCGGCGAAAATGTGATCCGGGTTCACCGTGGTCATCTGATAAATCTCGGTCATGAACCGGTCCCGGAAGCGATGGGCCGCCTTGCGAAAGGCCCGCTCCGAAGACAGCCGGTCCGTCAGACCGATTTTTCGCGTCGCCTCCACGTCCCGGCGGATTTTCCGTTCGGTCATGAAACGGGCCGCCGGAATCGGATCGCCGAACCGAATGTCCACGTCCACCCCGGAGAGCAGCATGGTCCCTTCGGTCATGATCTCCTCCACCGCCCGGTCGCCGATTTCCCCCATGAACTGGATGGCCATTCGGCTGAGAATGTTTTCCCGAGCCCGAAGGGGATAGTAGGTCAGATTGACCGGCACCACGCAGGTGGGACGACGGGCAAGCATCTGGGAATCCCGCAGCTCGAACAGGTCCATCAGCCGGTTCGCCTCCTCCGGCATCCGCTCCAGCAGCGAAAGAATGCGCTGTCGAAAGAACTCGGTCCGCAAGGCCAGCGCGGCCGCGCCGGTGTGGGGCGGATGCTTTTGCCCGTCCGCCTGGATCATGAACCGCCCGTTTTCCACGATCTTTTTGTTCTTGACCATCCGGCCTTCCGGGAAAATGATCCAGGAGGCCTCGCCGGCCAGCAGCGTCCGGACGATCAGAAGGTCCCGATCCGGGTCCCGGGTGGACACCGCGCCCACCGAGTCCAGATAGGTTTTGAGCGCCCCCCGAAACAGCCGGTAGTCGGCCAGGGACCAGACCGGCCGCTCCCCCGTGAGCCGATAGAGGTGGGCGGGCAACAGGAGGGTTTCGATCCGGGTGAAGTGATTCACCACGAAGATGATCGCGGCCTCTTCGGGAATCCGCTCGGTTCCGTGGAGCCGGATGGACGCCTGGGACAGCCCCGACAGCATTTCGATGGCGAAGCCGGAAATCCGATAGGCGAACCGGTTCATCTCCCCCCTTGACGGCGGCTCCCCGCGCCGGGCGATACAAGTCCGCCCGTCCGATTTCGGCGGGGAAAGTTGGCGTTGACAGCCTAGACGGACGCCGGTAGGATAGCACTTTCGCTTTAAAAAATTAAGGATTTTCCGGAGGTCCGATGTACGCCAAAATTCTGGTGCTCCGCTTTCCCCGTTCGGTGGTTCACAAGCCGCTGGTGAGCAACCTGGTGAAGAAGTTCGATCTGGATTTCAACATTCTCAACGCCGAAGTGTTCCCCCGCAAGGAAGGCGTGCTGGTCCTGGAACTTTCGGGCGAACGAAAGAAATTTCAGGAAGGGGTCAAATACCTGAAGAATCACGGGGTGAAAATTCAGCATACCCGCCAAGTGATCCGCCGGGAGACCGACCGTTGCACCCACTGCGGCGCCTGCACCTCGGTCTGCCCCACCGGCGCCCTGCACATCGTCCGGCCCGAAATGCGCGTGGAGTTCGACAAGGGCCGATGCAGCGTCTGCGAACTCTGCGTCACCGCCTGCCCGCCCCGGGTCATGAAAGTTCGCCCCTCCAATCAGCTTCTCTTCGACGACTGATGCCCGTCGCCGCGGTCGCCCTGAGCGGCGGCGTCGACTCCCTGGTCGCCGCTCTTCGCCTTCGGGCGGCCGGCCATTCGCTCCTCGGCATCCATTTCATCACCGGCTTTGAAACCGCCCCGCCCGATTCGGTCCGAGGCCTGGCCGATCGGCTGGAAATTCCCTTTCACGAAATCGACCTGACCGACGATTTTCGACGGTCGGTGGTGGACGATTTCGTGGAGACCTATCGCCGGGGACGGACGCCCAATCCCTGCATGGTCTGCAATCCACGGATCAAGTTCGGCCGTTTGCTGGAAGAGGCGCGGAAACGGGGGGCCGATTTGCTGGCCACCGGCCATTACGCTCGGATCGTCCGGGACGAGGAAGGTCGGGTCCACCTGCTTCGGGGCGCGGATCGCAAAAAGGACCAGAGCTATTTCCTGGCCCGGGTGCCCGGGAACCGGCTGGCGGCGGCGGTCTTTCCTCTGGGAGACCTGACGAAGGACCGGGTGCGGGAAATGGCGGCCGAAGCCGGATTTTCCGAATCGATACGGTCCGAAAGCCAAGACATCTGTTTCGTTCGGGACAATTACGCCGACTTTCTGGCCGCGGCCGGGGCGCCGTCCCGCCCCGGGGAAATCGTCGCCCTGGACGGCACGGTGATTGGTCGTCACGAGGGGTTGCATCGTTACACGGTCGGCCAGCGGAAAGGCATCGGCGTTCCGGGACCGCAACCCTACTACGTGGCCCGGCTGGACCGGGAAGGAAACCGGCTGGTGGTCGGGGGAAAAGCGGCTCTGAGGAACTTCGGCTGCCGCGTGGCCTCGGTCAACTGGATCATAGACCCGCCGGAGAACCGGCTGGAAACCCGCGTGCGGGTCCGCCACCGCCACCAGGCCGCGCCCGCCCGGGTGACCCCGCTGCCGGGAAACCGGGCGGAGGTCCAATTTGAAACGCCCCAATCCGCCGTCACCCCCGGCCAGGGCGCGGTGTTTTACCGCGACGAGGAAGTGCTGGGCGGCGGGGTCGTCGAGGAGGCATGGTGAAACGCTTCGTTCTCGCCACCCTGGGCTGCAAGGTCAATCAGTGCGAATCCGAGGGCATCGCCCAGGCCCTGTCCGACGCCGGCTGGGCCGCCGCGAAATCCGGCGCGCCGGCCGATCTGGTGGTGGTGAACACCTGCACCGTCACGGGCCGGGCCGCCATGCAGTCCCGGGGCGCCATTCGCCAGGCGGTTCGGAAACATCCGGAGGCCCGGATCGTGGTCACCGGCTGCCACGCCCAGACGGAAGCCGAGCTGCTCTCGACCATTCCGGGCGTCGCCGCCGTGGTGGGCCATGCGGACAAACACCGAATCCCCGAGCTGGCCGACGGATTTCTCTCCGATTTCACCCCTGGGCCCGAGGGGGAATCTCCAGGGCCCCGGGTCCTCCGGCGGGACCTGACCGATTACCGGGAATTCTTTCCCGCCCCGGCCCTGGCCGCGGGGGAACGGACCCGTCCCTTTCTAAAAATTCAGGACGGCTGCGACGCCTTCTGCACCTACTGCATCGTCCCCTATGCCCGGGGCCGAAGCCGAAGCATGCGGCTAGGCTCCGTGCTGGAGCGGATCGCGGCCCTGGCCGACGCCAACGTTCGGGAAACCGTGCTCACCGGCATTCACCTGGGCCGATGGGGTCGCGATTTGGACCCGCCGATTTCCCTTGCCGACCTGCTTCGGAAGATCGAAGCGCAAGGCCGGATGGACCGAGTGCGCCTCAGCTCCATCGAATCCCATGAACTGACCGACGAATTGCTGGAGGTGGTGGCCGGATCGGACCGCTTCTGCGATCACCTCCACATTCCCCTTCAGAGCGGAGACGACGACGTGCTCCGGCGCATGGGCCGCCCCTACACCGCCGCCGAATATGCGGAACGGGTGAGGCGGGCGGCGAAAGTCCTGCCCGACGCCGCCTTCGGAGCGGACGTGTTGGTGGGGTTCCCCGGCGAGGAAGAATCGGCGTTCCGAAACACCTGCGATCTCGTCGAATCCCTGCCGGCGACCTATCTGCACGTCTTTCCCTTTTCGCCTCGGCAAGGCACGCAGGCGGCCGGGTTTCCCGATCCGGTACCCTCGGACGTCATCAAGGAACGCTGTCGGGTCCTTCGGGAGCTGGGCGCGGCCAAACGGGCGGCGTTTTATCGACGCTTCGCGGGAAGAACGGTGTCGGTGCTGGTGGAAGATCGGCCGGACCGGGAAACCGGCAATCTCAAAGGGGTCAGCGGGAATTACTTGACGGTGTTGCTGGAGGAAACCGAAGGGCGGGAAAATCAACTGGTGAAGGCCCGGATTGACCGGGTTGAAGAAGCGGTCCCCCGGGCGTGGGGGACCGCGATGTAGGCGATTCGGTCCAATGCCGTTCACTTTGGGATTTCCAATGAACAATCCGCGCCAGATTGCCAAAGGGCGAATGCCGTTCGCCCCTACAAATCCTCGCCAACGCAAACGGCATTGCGATTAGGACTGCTTGTGATCCAGGATGATGGCTTCCTGGGTGTCCTCTTCTCCCGCTTCCGCCTCCCCGGCCGGGGTGGCCTCCGCCGGTTCGGGGATATGGTCGGAATCCGAGGGGGTTTCGGCGGCTTCCGTTTCTTGGGGTTTTCCCGCGCCCGGATTGGTCACGTCCACCCGCTCCGAAGGCTCCAGCTCGGCGGGAAACGCGCCCAGGGGCCAGGGCCGCGCGGCTTCGTTCATGGTAAGATACCGGAAAATTTTGTACAGATAGACGGTGAGCACATGGGACAGGCTGGTGATGGCGCCCAGCGGCTTCAGCAGGATCAACGCGGCCACCACCTGCAAGCCGCCAAGGATCAGCAGCGCGAAGGCCAGAAGACCGCCCACGACGCCGTAGGCCACGCTGAACGCCGCCCGGATCGCGATGGTCCGCCGCGCCATGAGGAAACGCAGGATCACGCCGAGAATCGATTTAAGTATTTCCACGATTTGCTTCATGTTTCATCTCCTTTTGGTTGGCGGAAACGTTGGGATTCCAGGTGGAATCCGAGCGGGGGCCGGTCGAATTTCGGGATTTCCGACGGATTCGGCCCGAGGCTTTCGGAGAACGGGCGTTGGACCGGTTCGGGTTTGGTTTCTTTTTTTGCGCGCCGGGCGGAGAAACGAAAAAAAACTTCGGATGGCATTAACAAAATGCACGACGGGGGTCAATCTCAATGTGGCGCGGGCAATCGGGAGTGAAGGCGGCAAAAGCGGGTAATGACGGCGGAAACGGGGTTCGATTGGACGTCCCCTTCCTGCCCGAGCCGTCGTACATCCGCTTTCTGAACCGCCATGCAGACCATTTGGAATCGGTCCACGTCGGCCTCCCCGTGGCGGACGCCCGCCATCCGCTCCGCCGGGAATCCCTCGACCAAATCGCGGCGGGATTGACGGAGCTTGCGGCGGTTCCGCGATACGCCCTGCTCAACGCCCGGTTTCACGACCCGTCGGGGTATCCCGACCCGGCCGCGCCGGCCCGGTTGCCCGAAGCCCTGAAACGGTTGACGGACGACCGGCTGATCCACGGGATCGTTTTCGCCGACGCCTACCTGCTCCGGGCCGTCTCGGACGCCGCGCCGGAAGTGGCCCGCCGCCTGGAGGCGGTGCCCAGCGTCAACCTGATTCCGGACCGTTTCGACCGGGTGGCGGCCTTGATGGACCTGATTTCGACCACGGAATTCCAGCCGCCGTCGCGATGGATTCTGGACCGCTCGCTGAACCGAAACCCGAAAGCGCTCGCGGAAACCGTCTCTCGTCTCCGGAGGCGATGGCCGGAGGTCCGAATCGGCCTGCTGGCCAACGAAGGCTGCCTGAATCAATGCCCCTTCAAGCCGGCCCACGACGCCCACATCGCTCTCACCCATTTGGAAGTTCCGGCGGACACCCACGGCCTGAACCGCGACTTCGGCTGCATGCGGTTTCTGCGAGAGCGGCCCCACGCCATTTTCGGCTCCCCGTTCATCCGGCCGGAAGACGTTTCGGCATACGCGCCGGTTATCGACATCCTGAAAATCTGCGGTCGAACCCTGGGGCCGGAATTCCTCCAGAACACCATCCGCGCCTATCTGGACAAGCGGTGGGCGGGCAATCTGCTGGATCTGCTGGACGCCGCCGAATGGATGGGCCGAGAATACCACATCGCCAACCATCGGCTGCCCGAGGATTTCCTGGAACGAGTTTCCCGCTGCGACAAGGATTGCGCCAAGTGCGGCGTCTGCCGGGAGCTGTTCGAAAAGCACGCGGAACGAAAAGCGCTGCCGTTCGCGGATTTGCGGGGGAGGGGCTGATGTCGGGACGCTCTGGAACACCATGTTCGGGCATTGAAACTCTTTCCGAGGAAATAACCGCTTTCATTCCGCATGGCCCCGAAGCCGATGGATCATGTTTTTCGCCGCACATTTTTTCTCCAAAACGGGAGAATCCACCATGGCCGACCCGCTGATCACCGGAAAAGGAATCACCGAGGCGGAATACTTCGAAATGGACGAGGCTTCGGAGGAGCCGCTTACGTTTTACGACGGCGAAGTGTTCGCCATGGTCGGGGCGCGACTGGAACACAACCAGATTTGCATGAACATCGGCGGCCATTTCAACGCCCAATTGCCGGATTCCTGCTTCGTGGTCGGCGCGACCATGCGGGTTCAGGTGGAACCGGGAAAGCGGTACACTTATCCGGATGTGGCCTTGGTTTGCGGGGAGGCGGAATTTTTGGACCCGTCGAAGCGGGACACCCTCCGAAATCCCATCCTCATCGCCGAGGTGCTATCGCCCTCCACCCAAAGCTTCGACCGGGGAGACAAATTCGCCGGCTATCGAAAAATCCCGACGCTGAGCCATTACCTTTTGGTCAGCCAGTTCCAGGTGCAGGTGGAGCATTTTTTCAAAAACGACCGGAGCCATTGGGAACTGGAGGAGAAGGACCAGCTCGGCGACGTCCTCCATTTTCCCGATCTGAATTGCGACCTTCCGCTACGCGCCATCTATCGAAGAATCCATTTCCCCGATTGAAGAAACTGCGGCCAAAGACACCCGTGCCCCAACCTCCGCAAGCCTTTTTTCGCGCTGGGAAACGGATCGAAACGCCCCCCAATTATCCATTGTCCATTTTCAATTATCCACTCTTTCGATGCAAAACCAACTCCCACCGATCCGCCACAGAATCATGGCGCAAAATGTAGACCGCGCCGTCGTCGCTCCGAAGTTTGAAATACCGGTGGTCCGGCGCAAGCCATCGGTCCATCACCTCTTGGACCTCCACCCGATTCTCTCCAAGAGCGAACCGGCGGGGCGTCTCCTCTCCCCGGTATCCGGCGTAACAGCTCACCGAAATCGGGATGGGCGGGGGCAATTCTCTCGTCCATTCATCCATGAGGTTTTCGCAATCATTCCCGATAATTCACTGTTTCCAACTTCCAACGCGCTTCCGACCACGCGCAACCGAGGCTTGAATGGGCCATTGGCCGCAATGCCATTCACTTTGGGATTTCCAATGGAGGGCCGCGCCGGACGGACCAGGGGCGCAGGCGACACGCCCCCATTCTTCATTGGACAATTAACGACGCCACGATAAAATCAATCGCCGCCGGCTTCTTCGGCCGACGGCGACCGATCCGTTCTGTACATTTTATCCGGATTCATTTTGGGGCCCCAGGGCAGGCCGCTGTTCTGCCAGCCGTTTTTCAGGCGAAATCCGGCGCGATGGCCCTCCTTGATTCGACCACCCTGGAAACCGTTGATGACGTACTTGGCGTTGGGGAATCCATTTTCCCGAAGAAACCGGGCGCTGGGCTCCCCCCGCTCGCTGCCGGAGCGGCACATGGTGATGACTTCCGCGTCCTTGCCCAGCCCCCGGGCCGCCAAAGCCGCTTCCACTTCCACGGCGAAATCGGGATTCTGATAGGGAACATACCGATTATTCTCGTCATCCCATCGGGTTCGATCAACGATCAGAAACGGAATATTGGCGTCCACTTCGTCGGTGAACCCGACGAACATGATCTCCACCGGGTCCCGCACGTCCAGAAACAGGATTTCATCGCCCTTTTCCTGGACGCGATCGTAGGTTTGTCGGGGCGTCAATCCCATCTCATCGGCGACGGCGGGAACGGCCATAAAGGCCAGCAGCAGCGCAATCGAAATCCATTTTTTCATCATCGGCTCCTTTTCCGAATGCGATTGGCGGGTACAAATAAAGGCGCCCATCTCTTCGAATCAACCATGGGAGAGAAGCACCGGTTCTGCGAAAATGTTGGGTTATTGGTAAGAACCAGGAGAGAAAAGTCAAGAAATGCCGGGCACGGTTGATTTTCAAACCGGATGGAATAAGGTTTGGAAGGTTCCCGGAAAAACCGATTTTTCGCGGGTGGAGAGGGACGAGTTCCCGACCATGCCAAACCATCCGCCAGCGACGGCCGAACCGACGAAACACGGAAACCCGAAAAGAAGGAGGCGCCATGAGGAATGAATCGGTCCAAATCCCCGTTGAAAAGGAAGACGCCGTTTCCGGCGCCTTGGCCATCCCCAATAATTGGCGACCCGGGGGAACCGCGGCCGTATTCGCCCACGGCGCGGCCAACGACATGAACCATCCACTGTTGGTTTCGGTGGCAGAATCCTTTGCCGATGCCGGCCGCCTGAGTTTGCGCTTCAATTTTTTGTATCGGGAACAGGGAAAGAAATCGGTGGACACGGAACGGCGGCTGTCTCTGGCCTGGGAACGGGCCATCGGTTTTCTGCGGGAACGGTCCGATCTCAGCCCGGGCCGCGTGGTGGCGGTGGGAAAATCCTTGGGCGGGCGAATTGCTTCTCAGATGGCGGCGGAAGGAAGGCTTCCGGCGGACGCCCTCATCTTTCTTGGATACCCGCTTCACGCGCCCGGAAAAACCGACCAGCTTCGAAATGAACATTTGGGCCGGATTGGCATTCCGATGCTGTTTTTTTCGGGAACGCGGGACCCGTTCGGGGAATTGGCGCTGATGAAACGGACGGTGGAAGGGCTTTCCCAGGCGACCCTTGAAGTGGCGCCGGACGGCGACCACTCTCTGGGGTTGCCCAAAACCGCCGCGGCCGACCAGGAATCGGTGTACCGGGGCGTTGCGGCGACGGCGCTGGACTGGCTGCGGCGGTGGGATTTGCCGTAAATCCAAAGGAAGCGCGTTTCAATTCCATTCATCCGTCGCCGGAAATCGGAAAACCCGGCT
>JBKHDD010000081.1:0-20618 GCA_046541515.1 Desulfococcaceae bacterium | reverse complement strand
TCCCGACGGGACATTTCCTCGGCCTTCAGGTCCTTGCGAAGAATTTTGCCCACGTTGGTTTTGGGCAAAGAATCCCGGAACTCGATTTCCACCGGCCATTTGTACTTGGCCAGACGGTCCTCGCAGTATTTGAGCAGCTCCTCGGCCGTGGCCTTCTCGCTGGGCTTGAGCACCACGAACACCTTGGCGGCCTCTCCTCGGGTGGGATGGGGAATCCCCACGGTACAGGCCTCCAGCACCTTGGGGTGCTCGAAAAACACCTCGTCGATGTCCCGGGGATAGACGTTGTATCCGCCGGAGATGATCAGGTCTTTCTTTCGATCCACGATGTAGAAAAAACCTTCCTCGTCCATCTTGGCGATGTCGCCGGTGTGGAGCCAACCGTCGGCGGTCAGCACCTGGTCGGTTTCCTCGGGCATGTTGAGGTAGCCCTTCATCACCTGGGGCCCCCGAATCAGCAGTTCCCCCGATTCGCCCACCGGCACGTCGGTGGTTCCGTCGTTCAGGTCCACGATTCGGCATTCGGTGTTGCAAAGGGGAACGCCGATGCTGCCAACCTTTCTTTTGTCTTTGTGGTAGGGATTGACGTGGGTCACGGGCGAGGTTTCCGTAAGGCCGTAGCCTTCCACGATGGTGGAGCCGGTCTTGGCCTCGAAGTCTCGGATCACCTCCAGGGGAAGGGGCGCGCTGCCGGAAAAGCAGCCCCGGATGGAGCCGAGGTCGGTTTCCCCGATTTTGTCGTGGTTGAGCAGACCGATGTACATGGTGGGCACCAGCGGGGCGAAGGAGGGCCGGTGTCTGGAAATGGCCTCCAGCAGCTGTTCCGGCTGGGGCTTGGGCACCAATACGTTTCCCCAGCCCATGTAGATGGCGAAGTTCATGGCGGTGGAAAGGCCGAAGACGTGGAAGAAGGGGAGGGCGCCCAGCATGACTTCCGCGCCGGGGTAGAAGCCGGGAAACCAGCCGGCGATCTGCTGCACCTGCTGGCTGAGGTTGCCATGGGTCAAAATGACGCCTTTGGAAACGCCGGTGGTGCCGCCGGTGTACTGGTACATGGCGGTGTCGGAAAATGAAAGCGCCACTTCCGGCGGGTTCGGCTCCGAATCGTTCAGCAGCGGTTTCCAGCGGTAGACGTTTTCCGCGGGCTTTACCGAGGCGGCCAGTTTTTTGCGCTTGCCGACCAGGGGGAAGAGAAGATTTTTGGGGAAGGGCAAATAGTCGCCGATGGAGGTGTAGACGATCTGCCGAATCTGGGTTTTGGGCCGAAGGTCGATCATCCGGTTGCCCAGCAGGTCCAGCGTGATCAGGACCTTGGCGCCGGAGTCGTTGAACTGGTGCTCCAGCTCCCGGTCGCTGTACAGGGGATTGTTCATCACCGTCACCGCCCCGATTTTCATGACGGCGTAATAGGCGGCAACGCAGGGGATGAGGTTGGGCAGCAGGATGGCAACGGCGTCCCCCTTGCCCACCCCGAAACTGTGGAGGGCCGCGGCGAATCGGTCGACCATGTCGGACAATTCCCGATAGGTCGCTTTATAGCCTTGAAAATTGAGGGCCATCCGGTCCCCGAAATTTTCTTTCGATCGGTTCAGAAATTCGGGAAGCGTCGTCGTCTCGTACGCGCATTCGGGTTGAACGCCTGGCGCGTAGGCGCCCAGCCAGGGCTTGCTTTCGTAGGTGATCTCCTGGACCATGTCGATCTCCTTTCAGGGGAATGAAAAGGGCGAGGGCAAAACGGAATCGAGAGACTCCTCCAGGTTCGCAACCCGCGCAAAAGCGCTTGACAATTTCCGGGACGGTGTGATAGCTACTCTGACCGAGCGCTCGTTCAAAATTTGTGCCATAAACCGAACGCGCTTCCGAAAACTCTTGTCTCGTCGCGAACTTGCGGGCGCCCCCCTTGGCGGGGGCCCCAAGTCGGACCGCTTTTCCGGGAGACGGAAGCGGAAAGGGCGCAGAGTTTCGGGACTGAACGTTCGTTCATTGCTTTCCCTGGGGCCATTGGGGACCTGACCTGCGCTTTCTTCCGGGTTTTTGCCAAATTGGCTTGACATGCGGGAAAGTTCTCTGGTACTTGGTGAATGAATACTCATTCATTTTGGTGCCCTCTATACAATGGATTTCAGGAGAAGGGAAGCAAAAAATGGAACCCGTCCTCGTGTCTCCCGCCGATGCCACGATTTTGGGCATCCCGACGGTGATTTTCTCGGTGCTCATTCCGGTGGTGGGAATCGCGCTGTTCACCTACATCATGGCCAAACGGCTCGCCCCGCTGGTCCTTTCGGCGCCGGACAAACGGTTCAACCGGATTCCCGAACGGATTTCGGCGGTGCTGAAATGGTGGCTGGCCCAGTGGAAACAGCCTCGTTACCGAACCGCCGGCGTTCTCCACATCCTCTTGTTCGCCGGCTTTCTGATTCTTTCCGTTCGGTCCATCTCCCTGGTGTTCCTCGGGGTTTCCGACGAGTTCGTTTTTCCGGGGCTGGGGGGCGGCCTTGGGCATGTCTACAGTTTGCTGAAGGACTACGCGGCGACCCTCGTCTTCGTCGCCGCCGCCATCGCCGCGGTGCGCCGGGGCTATTTCAAGCCGGCCCGCTACGCGGTCCCGGAGCGGTACGGCAAGGACCACACCGCCGAGGCGGTGTTCATCCTCGCCTTGATCATGGCGCTCATCGTCACCGAAAGCCTGTTTGAGGCCACCGGCATTGCGGCGGCGCGTCAGGTGGGGCAGTCCGCCCACGGCGCGGCGCCCCTCAGCGTGGCCTGGATTTTTCAGCTCCTGTTAAGCGGCTCCTCGGTGGGCGCGCTTCAAAAACTACACGTGGCCGCCTACTATCTGCACGACCTCATCTTTTTCTCTTTCCTGTGCATCCTGCCCCTGGGAAAACATTTTCACGTCATCACCTCGCTGTTCAACGTCTTTTTTCTCAAGCTGGACAAGGGAAGCGTCAAGCCGGTGCGGTGGGACGTTTCCGACGAGGAGCTGGACGACCTGGAATCTTTCGGCGTCAAGAAATTCGAGGATTTCACCTGGAAGCACCTGCTCGATTTTTACTCCTGCGCCGACTGCGGCCGCTGTTCGGATCAGTGCCCGGCCAACGCGGTGGGGCGCCCCCTTTCGCCTCGGTTCATCTCCATCAAGGGGCGGGACTACGGGTTTGACCTGTATCCCCTGCGGGGCGGCATGCAAAAGGGCGCGCCGCTGATCGGGACCATTTACGACGAAGACGAAATCTGGTCCTGCACCACCTGCGGCGCCTGCGAGGAGGAATGTCCCCTCATGATCGAGTACATCGACAAGATGGTCGATCTGCGGCGCGGCATGGTGGAGGAGGGAAACGTGCCCCAGTCGCTTCAGAAGCCGCTGCAGGCCCTGGAAAAGCGGGGCAACCCCTGGGGAAAAATGGAGAAGAAACGGGCCGACTGGGCCAAGGATAAGGAATTCGCCGCCGGCTGCAAGGTCAAGCTGGCGGAAAAGGGGGAAACGGCCGAAACGCTGTTTTTCCTGGACAGCGTCACCTCCTACGACGACCGCATCCAGAAGATCGGCCAGGCCTCGGCCCGGGTGCTGGCCGCCGCCGGCGTCGATTTCTGCGTGCTGGGCAAAGACGAGCGGGACAGCGGCCACGAGGTCCGGCGCTTCGGCGAGGAGATGCTCTTCCAGGATCTGAAGGCCCAGAACACCGAGGCCATCCAGGCTTCGGGGGCCAAGCGAATCGTGACGGCCGATCCCCACGCCTACAACGCCTTTCTCAAGGATTATGAGGGATTGCCGCCGGTGCAGCACATCAGCCAGGTGATCGCCGAGGCGGCGGCCCAGGGGCGGCTGAAATTCAAGCCCATCGACGAGGCGTCCGCCGTCTTCACCTATCACGATCCCTGCTACTTGGGCCGTCACAACGGCCTGTACGACATTCCCCGAACGGTGCTCGACGCCATCCCCGGGATTCGGCGGGTGGAGATGGAAAAATCCCGGGATCGCTCTTTTTGTTGCGGCGGCGGCGGACTGATGCTGTTTTACGAACCCGTCGAAGACCGGCGGATGGGGCAGCTTCGGGTGGAAATGGCCAAGGCGGCCGGCGCCACGGTCATCGTGACCGCCTGCCCCTTCTGCATGGTCAACATGGAAGACGCCATCAAGACCAGCGGTCTGGAAGGCGAAATGACGGCCATCGATCTGGCGGAGCTGGTGGACCGCCACCTGCTGGCCTGATTCCCGGCCGCCGAACCCAGTCCGCGCCGGCTTGGCCGGCGCGCCATGGAAATTTATTCATTCGGGAGGATGACACGTATGGAAATTCTGGTCTGTGTCAAACGGGTGCCCGACACGTCGGAGAACGAGATTGAAATCCGATCGGACGGGACCGACATCGAACGCGACGATCTGGTGTATTCGGTCAACGAGTGGGACAACTACGCGGTGGAGGAGGCCATTCAGATCCGCGACCGGGTCGGCGGAACCGTCACGGTGGTCACCGTGGGCGACGAGGAGGCCGAAGAGGTGTTGCGCCGGGAAATGGCCATGGGCGCCGACAAGGGCATTCTCATCCAGGTGGACGAGCCGGAAAAGCTGGACGGCCGCGCCGTGGCCGCCCTGCTCAAGGCCGAGGTGGAAAAGGGCAAATACGACCTGATCCTGACCGGCGCCCAGGCGGACGACGGGGCCGGCCAGGTGGGCGGCATGCTGGCCGCCATGCTGGACGTGCCCTACGCCAGCCTGGTCAACCTGCTGGAAGTGGTGGACGACAAGACCGTCAAGGCGGGTCGGGAAATCGCCGGCGGCAACCAGGAAATCAACGAAATGCAACTGCCCAGCGTGCTTTCCATTCAAACCGGCATCAACGAGCCCCGCTACGTGGGCATCCGGGGCATCCGCAAGGTGGCCTCGGTGGACATCCCCGCCCACACGCCCGGCGACCTGGGGATCGGCGACGATCTGCTGGGGGCGCGGGTCCAGCGGCTGGATTACTTCGTGCCCGAGATGGGCGAAGGCGCGGAAATGCTGGAGGGCGGCACCGACGAGATCATCGAAAAACTGATGGAAATGTTGAAGGCGAAGGGAGGGCTCAAGTAATGGCACGTCAAATTTTCGCCTACATCCTGCATAAAGACGGCGCGGCCGACGACACGGCGTTCGAGCTTCCGCTGGCCGCCAAAGCCATCGACCCGGACGCCTCGGTCGCCGCGCTGGTGCTGGGGCGCGGCGGCGATCTGGACAAGGTCTGCGACGCGGTCAAGGACAAATACGCCGAGGTCTGGAAAATGGACCACGCCGATCTCGCCTATCCGGTGGCCGACGTGGTGCGCAAGGCGTTGGTGAACGTGTTGCCCAAGGGCGCGATTGTCCTGCTGGCCCACGAACACTTCGGGCTGGATCTTGGCCCCGGCCTGTCCATCAAGCTGGACGCCGCCTACCTGGCCGACGCCACCGCCTTTGACGGCGTGGAGGGAGAAACGCTCAAGGCGGTGCGCGAGGAGTTCAGCGGCCTGGTTTCCACCCACGTGGCCTGCGATCTTTCCGCAGGCGCGGTCGTCACCGTGCGGCCCGGCGCGTTTCAGCCCGAGGAAGGCGGCGCGGGGGCCGGCGCGGTCACCGACAAATCCGGCGACGTGGGCGACCTGACCGTCGGGCGCCGGTATCTGGAAACCCTGGAGGCCGAAACCGGCGACGTGGACATCACCAAGTCCGAAGTGCTGGTTTCCGTGGGGCGCGGCATCGAAGATCAGGACAACCTGGAGATCATCGAAGAGCTGGCCAAGGCCATGGGCGCGGACGTCTCCTGCTCCCGCCCCATCGTGGACGCCAAGTGGCTGGAAAAATCGCGCCAGGTGGGCACCTCCGGCCAGACCGTCAAGCCCAAGGTATATCTGGCCCTGGGCATCAGCGGATCGTTTCAGCACATGGGCGGCATCAAGGGCTCGCCGTTCATCGTGGCGGTGAACAAAAATCCCAAGGCCCCCATTTTTCAGGTGGCCGACGTGGGCGTCGTGGCCGACATTTTGGAATTCGTCCCCGAGCTTACGGAAAAAATTCAGGAGGCCTAGGCGCCTCTTTTTCACCGCCGTTTCCGGCCGGGGTCTTTTCTCGATCCCGGCCGGAAACGGTCCCCCCTCCCGCCGCATCCGAGTCTTGACCGCCCCCCCGCTTTTTGCGATAACATAATCTTTGGCGCTTCCCCTCCCCGGAGTTCCGGGAGGTTCCTCGCCAGATGCCGCCGTCCGGTCGTTCGGCGTTCCGGTTGTCCGTTTCGGCGCCGGATACGGCCCCGTCGCCCCGACAAACGGCGGAACCCGCCCGACGGCGGCCTTGGTTTTTTCCGACAGCGCGGAAGGTTCCCCATGATCCAGCCCAACGCCTCCCCCCCTTCGTCTTCCCACGCGTTTCGCGCCGGCGAGGAGGCGGTCCTTCGGTTTTTCCTGAATCTGTTCAAGATTCAGGCGGGCGTTTCCGAAGAGGACAGCGTGGAGGCCGGTTATCGTCCCCATGAGCGCACCGGCGGCGGGCGGGAGCGCACCTACGAGCTGTTCGTTCGGGGCGCCCAAAAGAAAAGCCGTCGGATGGCCGTTTCACCGCTGGGCGAAAACAGCGGCGCCAAAAGCCGTTGCTACAAAGTCATTTACGACGACATCCTGGTGGTCAAAATCCCCCCCGCGCCCATCCGAGATTTCGACGCCTACATCGAAGCCATTCAAGTGGAACGGGGCGTGGCCGACCGGCTCATGCCGGCGGTGGAGTGTATTGCGCCCAGCCTTTCGGCCCTGCTGCGAAAGATTCCGTCCATGGCGGTGGAGGGCGACCTCGCCCCCGAGGATCTGGAGGCCCATTTCGTCGCCAAGCTGAAAAAATGTCCGTGGATGCAGGATTACCTGAAGATCGACGGGGCCTTCGCCTTCTTCATGAATCTTTCCCAGTACAGTTTTTTGGGCCATGTGATCGAAGGCATGCACAACCTGCGCGGTCGGTTCCAGGAGGAAGTGTTCGGCCAGTTCGACATCATCTGGAACCTGATGGCGTTTGAAAGCAATTTCGGCAGCGAAAACAGCCCGATCTTCTTCGCCGTCAACGAGATTTTCAACGAATACGAGGATCGCGTCAACGCGCTCTTCAAGTTGCACGGCATCAACGCCGCCATTTTCATGTACAAGAAGAAGGAGTGGTTCCTGTTGCACCTGGCGGAAGCCGAAGTGGCGGACGGAGAGCGGAATCTTCCCCGCGACATGCCGCGCCAGATCAACCGCGTCGTCGGCGAACTTTTCGAGGCCCGCGAAGAGGACGTGCGTGCCTATCGGCGAATGATGCGGGCCTACGTCTACGACAAGATGTTCAACCAGAACCGCCCGCAGTTCCGCGGGATCGTCGCCAATCTGGTGGAGCTGCTGTACTGGCTGGGCCGGCGGGGAGTCGCGATCCGCGACCTGAAGCCGGACAATATTTTCGTGGTCGGCGGCAATTTTCTCCAGCACGCCAGCGAATTCTCCCTGGGACTGATCGATTTCGAAACGGCCGTCGCCTTTCGCCCCGGAGGCGACGGCGCCATCGGCCAGCCGCCTCCGGCGGGAACGCCTTCCTACGCCACGCCCGCCCATTTGGCCCGCAACGAAGTGCTGGCCGAAACCTTGGGCGATCTGCCCCGGGTCTTTTTCTTCCAGGACTGGCAGGCGGTGATGTGCATGATCTACTACGTGGTCACCGGCAACCGTCTGTTTGACCGGACCCGCCACCGGGTGGGAGAGGTCTGGCGACGGATGCGGTCCGCCGGCCCCGAACTGGACGCCGCCGCGGAGGCCTTTCGGGACGCCAGCCGTCGCTTTTGGGCCAGCGCCCACCGGGAATTCGGCGAAAAACTGCGGGCCCGCGAGCAGACCCTCCGTTCGGTGGAGGTGGCGTTGACCGAAAACGGCCGGGAACTGTTGCTGGCCGAGGCGGTGCAGAACCGCAACCGCCTGCTCAAGCAGGTGCAGCAGCTGGTCAAGGGGCAGAAAATTTTCGTCAGCGAAAAAAGCCATCGGGATTTGGTGCGGGCGCCCCACCAGATCATCACCCGCTGTCGAAAAAACTGGGAGGACGGCGTCAACGTGCCCCAAAGCCGTCCCGACATCCGGGACACCATCATCCGGATGCTGGGCAAGCTGGAGTCGCTGAAACTGGACGCCGAGGCCCGGTTGCGGACCATTCGGCTGCTGGAACGGGAAGTGCCGGCCCTTTCGGCCCACGACCTGCTGGAACTCATGTTTCGGGTGGGGCTCGGCGTGATGTATCGGGACGTGTGGGGCGAGCTGGCCGACGAACACGTCCCGCCGGTGGAGGGGCTGGAGGGAGACGGCGAAACCGTGGCCTACGACGGCGCCGTAACGCCGGAGGAAACCATTTCCTACGAGCAGACCATTTCCTACGAGGAAACCGTTCCCTACGAGGAGACGGTGTCCTACGAAAAATCTTCCCGAAACGAAGGGAAAGGCTGATTTCCGACCTTTTTCGGGAATCTTTTTCGTGATTTCGATCGCGCCCCCGGCCGGCGGCCGAAGGGGCGGTTTTTTTCTTTGTTCGTTTTTTTGATGAAAGGAACCCGTTGTCATGGATCAAACCAAGGGCCGCTTGGCCGACATCGAACCGGTCCGCCTGGGGCCCAAAAGCCGCTTTCGCTTCCGCTGCCACAAGGACGTTTCCTGCTTCACCCGTTGCTGCCGCGGCATCAATATCGCCCTGACCCCCTACGATATCATCCGGATGAAAAACCGGCTGGGTCTTTCCTCCACCGAATTTCTCGCCATGTACACCGCCCCCCGGCTTTTGGAAAAAACCGGCCTGCCGGTGGTCACCCTCAAGCTGCTGGAGGACGATCCGGAAAAATCCTGTCCTTTCGTGCGGGACGAAGGCTGTCTGATCTACGAGGACCGGCCCACCAGTTGCCGCTATTATCCGCTGGGCGTTGCGGCGCTGAGCCACAGGGAGGGCGCCGACGATCAGGATTTTTTCTTCTTTGTCCACGAAGAGCACTGCAAGGGCTTCGACGAAGAGGCGGAGTGGACGGTCGCCGACTGGCGCGCCGACCAGGGCGTGGACGCCTACGACGACGTCAACGCCGGATGGACCGATTTGATGGTGCGCAAGCGCTCCTTTCCCAACAGCATTCAGCTCACCGAAAAAAGCAAGCGGCTCTTCTTCATGGTCAGCTACGACATTGACGCCTTCCGGCGATTCGTGTTTGAAAGCGATTTTCTGAATCGCGTGGATCTGCCGGAGGATACCGTCGCCAAAATTCGGGAAGACGAAGTGGCCCTGCTGGAGTTCGGCATGGGCTGGCTGAAAGACCTGTTTTTCGATTATCGGCGATTCGATCCGGATTTCGAGGGGCAGACGGTGAAGCTGAAGGAAAAGGGCTGACCGCTTTCCGCCATCCGAAAAAACGAAAACGGCGACGACCGCGAAACCGGGTCGTCGCCGTTTATGTTTCCGCGGGGCGGATGGGATAAGCTCCGGGGACGGACGTCTCGGAACCGGCCGTTGCTATCCAGCCGAACGAATCAATACGTGTTGCCGTACATATAGGGCTTCCAGCAGGCCGGATCGTTCAGCCGTTTTTCCACGTCGAGTTCAAAAAAGGCCGCGGCCGGCTCCAGGATTTCCGGGTTTTCCTTCCAGACCTGGCGGGCCGCGGACAGCACATGGTCCATGGCCTTGGGCGTCAGGCGGCCCAGCGGTTGGCGGCAGGGGCCGGCCGGCATCCCCAGCACGGCCATCAGGGTCTTGGTGGGCAACGGATTGCGCGCCCGGAACATGACCTCGCCCCAGGACGTCTCCTCCTGGGTTTTCACCATCAGAATGCCGAAAATCGGCGCAAGGGCCCGGGCGAGCCGTTCCGCCTCCGCCGTTTCGCCGGCGGCCAGCAGCCGCACCATGTCGGAGACGGCCCGGGGCGCGATGTTGCTGGCCACGGAAATGACGCCGGCGCCTCCGATGGACGAATCGGTCATCATTTCGAAGGTCATGCCGTCGTCACCGGAAAGGATGGTGAAGTCCGGGCCGCACAGTTCGCGTGTGCGCCGCATGTTGTCCAGATTCGCGGTGGCCTCTTTCACCGTTCGCACGTTGGGAAATTCCCGGGAAATCATCGCCAGGTCCTCGGGGAGGAGCTGGGTGCCGGTGCGCCCCGGAATGACGTAGGAGATGATCTGGAGGTCCGGAAAGGCGCGGGCCACCGGTTCCAAATATTCCTTGCGGATTTCCAGGGAGCTGGGTCCGTTGTAATACGGGTCCACCAGCAGGACGGCCTCGGCCCCGGCCTCGGCCGCGTGGCGGGTGCCGGCCAAGGCTTCCCGGGTGTTGTTGCTCCCGGCGCCGGCCAGGCAGAGACATTTCCCCCGGGTGTGCTGGACCACCGACTCCACCACCTCGTTGTGCTCTTGCCAGCTCAGGGCCGGGCTTTCGCCGGTGGTGCCCACGGCCAGCACTCCGGCAATGCCGTTTTCGGCCTGGAACGCCGTCAGCCGGGCCAGCCCCTCCCTATCGATCCCCTCCCCGTCGAACGGGGTGATCAGTGCCGTAAACGCACCTGAAAGCATAGCCGCCTCCTCCTTTTTTTTCGAAACGAAATGGAAACGAACCGAACGGCCCGGGACCGTCGCCGGGCGGCGTTTCCAAGGCTCTGGTAAATCGGAATGCGCGGGCCTGTCAAGAAACTTGTCCCGCCGAGGAGGCGTCGGCGAAAAACCGGGCGCAGGGCGAATGGGATTTCCGCTTGACATCCGGAGCTTGCCTGCCATACTAAAACTTTGTCCACCGGGCCGCCTCCGCACGATAATTCTGCGTTCTGCGGAGTTTTTCGGCCTTTTTCCGCGTTGTCGATCCATTTCGGTCGATTTTTTACACATGAAGAGGTGAGAGAAGTTATGGCTCAAGCAAACAACGCCGATGAATTTATCGCCCGGCAACGGGAGATGCTGGCGTCCAATCCCGACTGCGGGACCTCCCATTATAATTTGGCCGTCGCCTTGATGGGCAAAGGCGAATACGACGAAGCCGAGCAGGAGTTCCTGCGGGCCATCGATTGCAGCCCCGGCCTGGCCGAGGCGTTCGTCGGGCTTGGCGGCCTGGCCCTGCGCCGGGGCGATCTGGACGCCTGCCTGGAATACAACAAGCGCGCCACCAAGGCCAAGCCCGGCTTTTCCGAAGGGTTCGGCAACATTGGGTTCGTCCACCTTCAGCGGGGCGAAGTGGACGAGGCCATCAAGAATCTTGAAAAGGCCACCCATTTCAATTTCCGGTTCATCCAGGCGTTCGCCACCTTGGGCAGCGCCTATCTGATGGCGGGCTCCCCCGACAAAAGCATCGAGGCCAGCGAGAAGGCCCTGGCCCTCGCCCCCGACTTCGCCGTGGCCCACAACAACCTGGCGTTGGCCTATATGGAAAAAGGGCAAAACGGCAAGGCGGTGGAGCATTTCGACCGGGCGGTGGCGCTGGGATACGAACCCGCCCCGGAATTCCGCGAGGAAATCGAGAAAATCCGCTGAACGTGATCCAGCCGCTTCCCCTCCGCTTCTTCCGATACGGAACAAACGATCCCGTTTCGGCGGCGGACCCCGCCTGGCGAGGGCCGTTGCCGGCGGACCGATTTTCCCGGTCCGGACCGGCCGCCGCGACTTTGGGCAACTATTTCGACGCCGCCGCCGATTTTTTGGGCGGAGCGGGGCGGGAGGCGCTCCATTTCGGCCTTCGGGCGGCGCTGGGGCCCGACGCGGATCTGTGCGGGGTTGCCGGGGTGGACGTCATCCTGGAAAAACATGGGGCGTTCTACCATCCCGCCCGCGTCCGGGTTCGCCATTGCGACGGAGAGGTCGCCTTGGCGCTCAACGTGGCGGTGTCCGCGCATGGCCGGGACCTTGCCGCACGGGAGTGCCAAAATCTGTCCCGCCTGGGGCGTCGGATTCCCGATCCGGGTCTGCCGACGGTCTTCGGCTTTGGCGAAGGCCGAACCGGCGACATATCCTTTCCCATGTTTCTCTGCCAGTGGCTGACCGACTTTCACGAGTTCCATCTTTCCCGCAGGTCGAACGGCGACCTGGGGACGGTGGTCTGGGGCGACGAAGGGGTAAATTTTTTTTTGAGCCCGGACCAGGCTCGCCGTCTCTACCGGGAGGTCGCCCGGCTTCTCGCCCGTCATTACGATTCGTCCACTTTCGAGCAGATTTTTCCTTGGCATCACGCCGCCGGGGACTTCGTGGTTCGGCCCGACGCCGACGATCTGTCGGTTCGCCTGGTGACGGTCCGCCAGTACGCCCCCATGTTTTCGGTACGGTCGGGAGCCGCTGGGCATCCCGCAGACAGTCCCGCCGGGCTTCCGTTGGACGCCGACCCGGTGGAAACCGTTGCGGCGCCGGAGGGTCCGTCCGAGGCGGAGCTGGAAGGACTGCTGCTCTTTTTGGCCAATCTTTCTTTGCGAAACCGGCTGGACCGGCTGGACGGGGTGGGCGACGTGGCGGTGGCCGACCCCTGGGTGATCGACGTCAGCCTGGAGGGCGCGCTGGCGGGGCTCGCCGATGGCGGCGGACCGGCAACCGCCTTTCGCGAATATCTCCGCTCCCGCGCCCCCGGCGAACTGGCCGAAGCCTTTCTGGCGGTGGCCGGGACGTGGCGACCCGACGCGCCGGAAACCGAGGCGCTGCAATCAACGCTGGCCGACCACATTTTGGCTTTTTGGGAAGCCGTAAATCGCCTTTAACCGGCGGAATTTGGGTTTTTGATTGACATCCGCACCCATAAAATTTATAAAGGCGCTCTTAATATACCCGAGAACGGAAAGAATTCCCTCGGAATTATTATGGATTTTTTTGCGAGAGGAGGTGGAGGGCAACCCCCGCTTGTAAATTCCATCGCAGGTTTTTCGCCCAGAAGGTAATTTTTCATTCAAACGGAGGTATCTCGATGGCAAAGCACCAAACCCCTTTGCTGGATCAGCTGGAGTCGGGTCCGTGGCCGAGCTTCGTATCCGACCTGAAACAGGAGGCCGAAAAACGGGCCGCCAACAAGGACAACATCGAATTTCAGATTCCCTCGGATGTGGTTGAAGACCTTCTCGGGGTCTTGGAGCTTTCCTTCAAGGACGGCACCACCCATTGGAAGCACGGCGGCATCGTGGGCGTCTTCGGTTACGGCGGCGGCGTTATCGGCCGTTACTGCGATCAGCCCGAGGCCTTCCCGGGCGTGGCCCATTTCCACACCATGCGGGTCGCCCAGCCGGCCGGCAAATTTTACAAAGCCGATTACCTCCGGGCATTGTGCGATCTGTGGGATTTCCGGGGCAGCGGCATCACCAACATGCACGGTTCCACCGGCGACATCATCTTTCTGGGCACCACCACCAAACAGCTGGAGGAAATCTTCTTCGAGCTGACCCACAAGCACAACCAGGACCTCGGCGGCTCCGGCTCCAACCTGCGGACCCCGGCGGACTGCATCGGCCAGGCCCGTTGCGAATACTCCTGCTACGACACCCAGGCCCTCTGCCACGACCTGACCATTGAATATCAGGACGAGCTGCATCGGCCGGCCTTCCCCTACAAATTCAAATTCAAGTTTGACGGCTGCCCCAACGGCTGCGTGGCCTCCATCGCCCGCGCCGACATGTCCTTCATCGGCACCTGGAAAGACGACATCAAAATCGACCAGGAAGCCGTGGCCGCCTATGTGGGCGGAGAATTTCCTCCCAACGCCGGCGCCCACGCGGGCCGCGACTGGGGCGCGTTCGACATCCAGAAAGAGGTCGTGGACCTGTGCCCCACCGAGTGCATGAAGTACGAGGGCGGCAAGCTGGAGATCAACAACCGCGAATGCACCCGCTGCATGCACTGCATCAACGTCATGCCTCGGGCCCTGCGCATCGGCGACGAGCGCGGCCTGTCCATCCTGGTCGGCGCCAAGGCCCCGATCCTCGACGGCGCCCAGATGTCCTCCCTGCTCGTTCCTTTCGTGAAGGCGGAAGAGCCGTACGACGAGATCAAGGAAGTCATCGAAAAAGTTTGGGATTGGTGGATGGAGGAAGGCAAGAACCGCGAGCGTCTCGGCGAGCTGATCAAGCGGCAGGGCTTCCAGAAGCTGCTGGAGATGACCGAAATCGAGCCCATGGCCCAGCACGTCTCCGAGCCCCGTTCCAACCCGTACATCTTCTGGAAAGAGGATGAGGTCGAAGGCGGTTGGGAGCGCGACGTTGATGAATACCGGAAACACCACCAGCGGTAAAAAGGAGAAAAAAATACCATGGCGTTTATTTCCAGTGGGTACAATCCCGAAAAACCGATGGAAGACCGGATCACCGATATTGGTCCGCGCAAATACGACCAGTTTTACCCGCCCGTCATCGCCAACAACAAAGGCAAATGGCTCTATCATGAGATCCTGGAGCCGGGCATCCTGGTCCACGTATCCGAGACCGGCGACGAGGTCTACACGGTTCGGGCCGGCGGCGCTCGTCTGATGAGCACCAGCCTGATTCGCGAGATCTGCGAAATCGCCGAGAAACACTGCGACGGCTACGTCCGGTTCACCACCCGAAACAACATCGAGTTCATGGTGGACGACAAGTCCAAGCTCGATCCCCTGAAAAAAGATCTGGAAAGCCGGAAGTTCGACGCCGGATCCCTGAAATTCCCCATCGGCGGCACCGGCGCCGGCATCACCAACATCGTCCACACCCAGGGCTGGATTCACTGCCACACTCCCGCCACCGACGCCTCCGGCACCGTGAAGGCGACCATGGACGAGGTCTTCTCGGACTTCCAGAACATGCGCCTTCCGGCTCCGCTGCGGATTTCCATGGCCTGCTGCCTCAACATGTGCGGCGCGGTTCACTGCTCCGACATCGCCATCCTCGGCTATCACCGCAAGCCGCCGATGATCGACCACGAGTACCTGGACAAGCTGTGCGAAATTCCGCTGGCCATCGCCTCCTGCCCCACCGGCGCCATCAAGCCGGCCAAGGTGAAGCTGGACGACGGCAAAGAGGTCAAGAGCGTCGACATCAAAAATGAGCGTTGCATGTTCTGCGGCAACTGCTACACCATGTGCCCCTCCCTGCCGCTGTCCGACAAAGAGGGCGACGGCATCGTGCTGATGGCGGGCGGCAAGGTGTCCAACCGGATCAGCGCGCCCAAGTTCTCCAAGGTCGTCGTGGCCTTCCTGCCCAACGAAATGCCGCGCTGGCCGTCCATGACCGACGCCATTAAAAAGATGATCGAAGCCTACGCCGGCGACGCCCGCAAATACGAGCGTTTGGGCGAGTGGGCCGAGCGGATCGGCTGGGAGCGTTTCTTCGAGAAATGCGAACTGCCGTTCACCCACCACCTGATCGACGATTTCCGCGATCCCGCCTACTATACCTGGCGGCAGAGCACCCAGTTCAAGTTCACCGCCTAATTCGAGCTTGGGCAAAAATTTGTTGACGCGATGAACATGGCCGGGGAACGAGCGTTCCCCGGCCATTTACCCTCCATGAAAAGGGGTTTTCGAAATGGCACTGGACAAAGAAACCGCCAAGAAAGAAATCGTGGATTTCATTCAGAAGAAATCCAAGTCCAAGTCCAAGTTTTACATGAAGGACTTCTTCACCTTGTTCCCCGACGAGAAAAACCGGGATGTGAAAAAGATCATCACCGAGCTGGTGCAGGACGAGGTGCTGGTGTACTGGTCCAGCGGCAGCTCCACCATGATTGGCCTCAAGGGGCAGGGGAAGCAGGCCGGCGCGGAGCACGAAGACTAGTCTTCGACCGTCCCGCTTTTTTCCCGC
This sequence comes from Desulfococcaceae bacterium, assembly GCA_046541515.1. GTDB lineage: Bacteria > Desulfobacterota > Desulfobacteria > Desulfobacterales > Desulfococcaceae > CAYFVR01. The sequence continues at coordinate 4,839 of JBKHDD010000081.1, read as the reverse complement.
ACACCGATTCGTTTTGGCCGCCTATGCCCCCCACATCTGATTCTCCTCCCCGCATTTTTATCGCGGGCCTTCGGGGCGGGGCGGGGAAAACCACGCTTTCGCTCGGCGTCATCGCCGCGCTTCGGCGGTTGGGACAATCGGTCGCGCCGTTTAAAAAGGGCCCGGACTATATTGACGCGGGCTGGCTTGCCCTTGCGGCCGGTCGGCCCTGCTACAATCTGGACACCTTCCTCGTTTCCCCCGCCGACGTCTTCGGCTCTTTCCTCGCCCATGCCCATCCCGGCGATATCGCCGTCATCGAAGGCAATCGGGGCCTGTACGACGGCATCGACCCCGAAGGCCGCACCAGTTCCGCCGAAGTGGCCAAGCTGCTCGGCGCGCCGGTCGTTCTCTGCATCGACGCCACCAAAATGACCCGGACCGCGGCCGCCGTCGTATCCGGCTGCGCGGGCTTCGACCCGGAGGTTCGCCTGCGGGGCGTGATTCTCAACCGGGTGGCCGGACCTCGCCACGAGAACATCCTTCGGGAATGCATCGAGCACCACTGCGGAATTCCCGTTTTGGGGGCCGTGCCCAAGCTGGACGCCCATCATTTTCCCGAGCGGCACATGGGGCTGGTACCCACCCCGGAGCACGCGGGCGCGGTGGACGCCTTGGCGGCGGCGGCGGCCGTGGCGGAACGCCATCTGGATTTGGACGCTTTGGCCCGGATCGCTGCCGACGCCGGTCCCCTGCCGGATTCGCCTCGCCCGGAAAGCGCGGCCGCCGTTTTCAGCGCGTCGGATGAACCTCGGCCCCGCATTGGCGTGTTGCGGGACGCCGCCTTCCAGTTCTACTATCCGGACAACATCGAAGCCCTGAGCCTTGCGGGGGCCGAAACCGTTTTCATCAACGCGCTGACGGATCGACGCATGCCCTCTTTGGACGGTTTGTACATCGGCGGCGGCTTTCCGGAGACCCACGCGGCGACGTTGGGAGAAAACCGTGCGTTGTTGCGGGATATTCGGGAGGGGGCGGAGGCGGGGCTGCCGATCTACGCGGAGTGCGGCGGGCTGATGTATTTGGGCGAGGCGCTGGTCATCGAGGGCGCGACCTATCCCATGTCCGGCGTGTTGCCGGTGGTTTTCGGTCTGGCGCCCCGGCCTCAGGGGCTGGGGTACACGGTGGTGGCGGTGGAACGGGAAAACCCGTATTTTCCGGTGGGCATGGAGCTGCGGGGCCATGAATTCCGCTATTCCAAGGTATTGGAATGGCGGGGGGAAGTGGCCGATATGGTTTTCGACATGAAGCGGGGCACCGGTTTCGCCGGAAATCGGGACGGCATTCGCCACAAGCGGGTCTTCGCCACCTACACCCACATCCACGCCCTGGGCGTTCCCGGCTGGGCGCCGGCGCTGGTGGCCAACGCGCGGGCCTATCGGGACGGCAAGCCGATCGAAAAATGGAAGGATTGAAGCAACATCCCATCCTTCCGCAGGGCTTTCTCGGCTTCCCGATCATTCCAAAAAGCGGTCCTCCCGCCTCGGTTCGTTGTCCCATTCCCACCTGTTATTCCCTCAAAAATCCATGACCAATTTCAGTCCTGCATGGACTTCGGCCATTCGCCTTTCCGAAAGCATTCCGATAGATTCTTGAAAGCTGGACTTGTCCACGGATTTCAGTTGCGTCAGGTTGATGACGCAGCGTTTGGGCATGTTTGCCTCCCCTTGCCGAAGTGAAACGTTTCCGGGGAGTTCTCCGAATTTCATTGTGGATGTAAGCGCGGCCACGATGACCGTGTTGAGCTTGCTGTCATTCAAAATATCGCATTGGAGGACAAGGCCGGGTCGCCGTTTCCGGGGTTCCGATCCTTTTCCCGGCGAGAAGTCGATCCAGTAGATCCCGCCTCTGCGAATTACCATTCCTGGCCCTCTTCCGAATCGCCTTCTTCCAACCACCGCGAAGTTTCAAGTTGTTCCCGGCAAATGGATTCGTCGGAGAAGACTCGGTCATACGCTTCCTTCAAACGCTTTCCGTTTTCTTCCCGGACTTTTTCGGCCAGCATTCGCGAAATGAGACGGCTGCGAGAGAGACCCTGTTCTCGGCTCATCAAGTCGATTTCCATAACCAATTGTTGCGGTATCGTGATCGCTACTTTTTGAGTATTCATATTTCCTCCTACCTTTTTTGCCTACCATAATAGGCCACAGTTCGGAATCCGTCAATCCCGACGTTTCGATTGAAAATGAATTTGGGACGATTTAAAAGGCAATGAAAGCGGCGAGGTCAAAAGAGGATTGCCGGGAAATGGTTTGGCGGGCTACATGGACTTGGGAAGCGCAAAAGCTCCCGCCGCCCAGCCCCTTTCCTGGGAATGATGGACAAGCTTGATTCCGGCGGACTCCACGGTTCGGAACAGGTCTTCCGCTTCTTCGGAGCGGAAACCGGAAAGGACCAGGCCGGCTTCGGTTGCGGCAAGCCGTTTTATTTCCGGAAGCATTTTGCGCAGCGTCGGCGGGCGTAGATTGGCAATGATGAGATGGAACGGGGGAGAGAGGGTCTCCAGGGCATCCCCGGAGACGGTCAGGCGGTTGGCCATTTCGTTGAGCCGGGCGTTGGCGACGGTTTCCGCCCGGGCGAGGGGATCGATATCCAAACCGACGGCACGGCGGACGCCCAAGGCCAGGGCAGTTAACGCGAGAATGCCGGAGCCGCAGCCGATGTCCAACGCTCGTTCAAGCGGCGGATTGGACATGTTTGCCGGCCGAGCAAGGAAGCCGTCGATGGCCTGAACCGAGAGGCGCGTGGTGGGGTGACCGCCGTCTCCGAAAGCGGGGCCGCCTTGGAGTCGGACAACGACGCGGTCGGGCGCCTTCGGAACGGAAAAGCCTGGCGGCGAGATGACCACCCGATCGGAAAGGGCAACGGGACGGCGAAGGGAGATTTCCACCACCGTTCGGCCGTGGCGGTCGGCGTAGGTCAATAGATTTTCCGCGACCAGGGAGCGGATGAGGGCGCGGGCTTCCCGTCGCTCCAAGTTCATTTTTCGGCGGATGCGATCGGTCAGTTGGGCGGGCGTCAGGCTGGATTCCGACCGGGCCAGGAGGTCAAGAATCCATTGGCGGGAGGAATGGGTTTCCGATCGGGAGACCTCGGCGGGGCGGGAAATGGACATCGTATCGTCCGGCGAAAAATGCGATCTATCTTGCTTCGCCGTTTCCTTGCGCGTCCAGATATTTGGCGAACAATCGCGGATGGACCCGGGACAGCGGGCCGAAATCGCCGGTGACTTCCAGGCCGGGCAGAATGGCGCGAACCACGGGAATTTCCAGATCTTCCCGGGTCAAGTCCACGTAAATCGGCGAAATGCCGTTACGCCGAAGAAGGGTTTCCAGCAGTTGGAGGTCCCCGGCGGCGCTTCCGGTCCCGTAATCCGGCAGGTCCTCGAAGCGGACGATTACGCCGCGAACCGTGCCCGGACCGGAGGGGCCGCCGTTGGGAAAGGGGTAGGGCACTTCGGTCAGCGCGGAAAGAAGCGCCCGCTTGGCGTCCAGATTTGCGCCGGTGGCGGAGACCACGTCGCCGACGCCGGTGGTGACGAAGCATTTGCAGCAGGGAATTCCCATGCGCGGGGTCAGGTCCTGAAACTGCACCCGGATTTCGGCGTGCCGGTACCCGGCGAGCAGCCGGTACAGACGGGATTCCCGGGCCACCAGGTGAAAAACGGTGTCTGTGGCGAAGGGCGTGGTGGCGGCGCAGTGTCGTTCCACCGCCTCCAGCAGGGCGCTCGCCTTGGCTTCTTCCGGCGTGTTTCCCGCCGCCAATCCGGTGGAGCCGAGACCCTCGAAGAGATCGGCCTCGTCCAGGTTGCTGAACAGAAATACGCATTGGGCCGGAACGAGGATGGGTTCGCGACCGGAATCCGTCACCCGTTCCGCAGTCATCCAGTGGAGCGGCAGGTCCGGGAAATCGGTTTCCAGGGCCAGATCATTTGGGTTTAACGCCGCGGTCCCCTCGGATTTCAGCTCGGAATACCTGGCCCTGCGTAGCGGGATGTCCCGTCCGTATCCAATAATGCCTCCGTCCGCCACGCCGGCGAAGGCGGAGACCCGCTCGGCGATTTCCATTCGGTAGGCGGCCCGGGCCGGTTCCAAATCCATCCCCCGGCCGTAGGCGGTCTGCCGGCCGTGCAGGCGAAACTGGTGGCGACCGCAATCCACCGTGCGGTCCAGTTGCCAGCTTCGCAGGAGGGCGATGGGGCTCAGGGAGCCCTCGTGCCGCATTTCCGCGCCCAGCTGGATTTTGGCCGAAACCAATCTTTCCAACGCCCAATGGGCGGTTTCCTCGGCGGGGCGGCGGGGCGACGGCGGCGGAAAGGTCGCATGAAGTTCCTCCCGCAGGGCTTCCAGGGCGACCGGTTCCCGTCGCGCCTCCGCCATCGCTTGGGAGGAAACCGGCTCCGCCAGGGGAACCTCGGTCCGGAGCGGAAGGGCGCGGTGGTCTTCGATGTTCGCCCGGAACCGATCGATCCAGCCCCGGTGAACCGATCTTCCCGGCGTGGTTTCGGCCCGCAGGTAGAGCAACGGCGTTTCCTCGGCCAGGGCCGCCGGGTCAAACCGGTCCCGCAAGGGCCGAAACGCTTCGGACAGCCGAACCGCTTCCGCGAACAGAGAACGGACCGTTTTGTCTTCCACCGGGGTTTCTTCCACCCGTCGGGTCAGTTCCTCCAGGGACCAATTGCGAATTTGTCCCAGCAGATGCCGTCGCAGGAAAGTATCCATGGGGCGGGCACGCAATCGATCCAGCGCCGCTTCCACGCCGGGTTCGTCCGCGGGGATCGCCGCGAAATAGCCCACCGCC
>JBKHDD010000080.1:0-20624 GCA_046541515.1 Desulfococcaceae bacterium | reverse complement strand
GGGTTGGAATCGTCGGAAGCTTGCGCCCGTAAATTATTTAACTGTTCCGTCCCGAGTGGATTATGTCCCCCTGCGGAGCTACCCACTCTTCCGCTCCCCACGGCTCCCGAAAAGGGGTCAACATCCAGGAAAGGAGCAAATCCCATGACGCAGGCAAAAGATAAGGACTGGGTGAAGGTGTCCTACACCGGTCGGCTGGACTCCGGCGAGGTGGTGGATTCCACTGAAAATATGGAAGAGGTCCTTCAGTTTCGGGTGGGCGAGGGGCAGGTGATCGAGGGCTTTGAGAACGCGGTGATCGGGATGACGCCGGGCGAGACGAAAAGTTTTCGGCTGGAGCCCGACGCCGCCTACGGCGATCGAGACGAAGAGGCCCGGCTTACCTTCCGGAAGGCCGACATTCCCGAGGAAATCCACGACGTGGAAACGGGACATATCGTCACCCTGGTCAACGACAAGAACGATCAAATGCCGGGGCGGGTTGTCGAGGTTGATTCCGAATCGATAACCGTCGATCTCAACCATCCGCTGGCCGGCCATCCCATCAATTTCGAGGTGGAGCTGGTGGAGATTGTGGAAGAACCGGCCGAATAACCTCGTCCGTCGTCCATTTTTCCCTTATGCCCGGTTCAATCCGATTGACGAAACCGGATGGAAACGGGCATGCTCCCTCTTCACCCTTCCTGGACCGACCGAAAGGCGAACCATGGCTTTCAAGGATCATCTGCACCTGCTCTGGACCAATTCCAACCCCGTCACCGCCGAAAAGATGGTTTTCATGTACACCGTCAACAGCCTGAAAAAGGGCTGGTGGGAACAGGCGACGGTGATCGTCTGGGGCGATCCGGCACGGCTGATCGCCGAAGACGCCGCCATGCGGGAAACGGTGATGAAGGCGATTTCCGCTGGCGTAACTCTGATCGCCTGCAAGGCGTGCGCCGACCAGCTCGGCGTGACGGAAACCCTGGAGGCGCTGGGGATCGAAGTGATCTACACCGGCGAGCTGCTGACGCGTTTGCTCAAGGATAAAGAACCGCTGTTGACGGTCTGAGGGAGAACCGAAAATGACGCTGAAGACCGGCGTCACGGTTTCGTGTACCCAAACACCATGTTGAGCTTGAAAAAGACGCCCAGGGTCGCCCGGTAATCCCGGTCGGCCGGGAAGGCGAGCTGGGGGCCGGTTTCGAAGGAAAGCCACTCCCGCCAGAACCGACGGCGATAGCGCAGTTGAAAAAAGGTGGTTTCCAGCTCATGCCGGGGTCGCGTTTCGAACCGGTTGTTCCATTGCAATTCGGCGGCGCTTTTGTTGTCCAGCGGCCGGGAAATCCCGAAATCCAGATCGTAGAACATGCCGTTTTCCCGCTCGAACCATTTCACCCGCCCGGTGGTCCGAAAGAAAAAATCTCCAAACACCAGTCGCTCCGCGTCGGTCTGGGAGCGAATGTCCCACCCTTCGTCGGTGAACCACCGCACCCGCTGGGTAAACCGCAGAACCCACGGGTCGTAATCAAACGTCAGCCGTTGACGCGGTTCCGCGAAAAGCACCGGCCGCAAATCCCGGATTCGCACACCGCTGGAAAGGCCCAAGTTCAACCGGTCGGTGCCTCGCACCAGATACCGAAAACCGGCCGTCAGGGCGCCGTCGTCCTCGTCGTCCACTTCCTCCAGACCGGTCACGCCCGAGGGCCGGTCCCGGAGGTCTTCTCGGGTATCTCCGGAAATTTCGAAGGAAAGCCGATTTTCCAGCTCCGGCAACACGATTCGCAGCCGGGTGTTGGCGTCGAATTCAAACCCTTCCGCGTCCACCAGGCCCGTTTCGAGGGAAAGCCGAAGGCGCGTCCGGTTGACCTCGCTTTCATACCGCTCATCGTCGAAAAACGAATCCAGCCATTGGGCCGTGGAAAGCAGCCGGCGGGAAACCCCGAAATGAAATCGATCAATAAAGGTTTCGCGGTTTCGCGGGTACGGTTCCGAATCCGCATCTCCGAACGGCTCGGCGCCGGCGGAAGATGCGCAAAAAAGGAGCGCCGCCGCAAGCGGGAGCAGGAAAACAAGGCTTCGGTGGCAAGGCATAGACATGATTCGCAATGGGTCCAACCTATGGGAAATCAAATGAGAGCGTTTCCGGCGCGGGCCATGGATCACAGCGGTTTTCCATCCGCCGGAATCCGCCGGAGAAGTTGGGGCCGGGCCGTTTCCGGCGTCACCAGGTCCACGTCGATTTCGGTGTCCAGGTCCATCAAATTGGAGGGCGCGCGGTAGTATTTTCTTCCGAAAGGCCGAAGACGGCCAGGTCCACGTCGGATCGGTGATCGAACACCTCGCCTCTTGCCAGGGAGCCCAACAGGGGAACCCGATGAGCGCCGTATTTTTCCCGCAAAAACCCGGCGGCCTTTTCCGCGAGCAATAGGGCGCGGCTTCTCCGCGCTTCGTTCGCGTTTCGCCGCCGCCTCGCGCAGTCGGGCGTCGCGGCGACAAATTTCCATCTTTTCCGTTGCAATTTCGGGCATTGGTCCGCCGCTATTGGAGGGCCGGAACGAAGATTCGGCTCTTGCCGGAATCCAAACCGGAGAGAAACGCGGTGAATTCATTCAGGTCGGAAAAACCGATTCCGTGCAGGCTCGCAATTCGCCGGCAAGCGATTCCGACCGCGAGGGAAACAGTTGAAAGGTAGGCGCATTCCGCACCACATGCCGGAAGGCCAAGCATTCCTCCAGGCAAGCGCGAGTCTCGCGCTGGATCACCGGCGGCCGAATGCCGGGAATTTCCCCGAGATCCGGAGCAAAAGGCGCTTGCGCCATCCACCTCCCCTGAAAATTTCCCCGTCCAGGGTCCGGGCGATGTCCTCCCAGTATGCGCTCCGCCGCCATGTAAAACCCGAGGAGATTCAGCGCAACGCCATCCCAATACCCGTCATCGCCGGCATCCTTGGCTTTTTGGAGCAATTCGCCGGCCGCTCCACAATTCCGGTCAGGTCCTGCCGCTCCCGACCGATCCGGCCAATCAAGCCTCCGCATTGCGCCATGATCTTTTCCTTTTGGTTTTCCATTTTTCAAGGCGTTTCATCGCCTCCAGGAGAGCTTTTCGAGATGCTATCCCCGCCCTGTTTCGGCCGTCAAGGCGGAAACAGCGGGCGCTCCGGATTTTTTCCGCTTCCGAGCGCGGTTCGGCGCAATTTGACATTTGGGCCGATTCCCTTATCCTAATGAGTCATGAAGCCGTTGGTTTATCCGCAACCTGCGGAGACCTCTCCATTCGTCGGCAACAATAAGGACCGTTTCCATGGCATTGGACCAAAAACGATTACAGAAAAAGAAGGCCAAGCGCGCCAAAAAAGCCAAAAGCCGAAGCAAGAGAAATGCCACCGTCGGCATTTTCCGGCGTTTGGCGGCCCAAGGATACGCCGTTCAAAGCGCCCTGAATGCACCGATTTTTGAATGCTGGGAGCCGGAGCATTTGTTTTCCACGGAGCACGAATTGGGGATAGGAAACGTGGTTTTTTCCCGAAAAACGGCAGATGGTCAGATTGGAGTGGCGGTTTTTTTGGTGGACGCCTACTGCCTCGGCATCAAGGATGCCCTGTTTCGGATTGACACTGAAAAAACCTATCGAGAACTCATCGAGGGGATAGAGGAAAACGGCAAAGTAAATGCCATCCATCCCTCCTGCGCCCGAAAGCTGGTGGAATCCGCCGTGACCTGGGCCGAATCCATCGGGTTTTCTCCCCACAAAGACTACAACAGCGCCAGAAAAATTTTCGGCGATATCGACGCGGCCGCCTGCCCCCGCGAGTTCGAATTTGGAAAAGACGGGAAGCCGTTTTACGTATCCGGCCCCCACGACTCCCCGGCATTTGTCCGCAAGGTGATGAACACACTGGAAAGGCGGGTTGGACCGGGAAATTTTGGATTTTTCGCGTCATTGGAGTCGGACACGGTTTTAGAATTTGAATAAAAACGGCTTTTCCCAAAGGGTCTGTCCGATATTAACTTGAACAATAGCACATTGGTTTCTTTCTTCGCCAAAGCGATCTGCGCGAACTTGAAATGCGATGCGGGGGCATTTTTGTTCAGGTTGTTTCCGGACAATTCCAAAGCGAAAACCGAACCACCGATAAACCCGTCCCAAACGGAGGCTTCCATGAAAATGTTCCTTCGGACCGCAAGTCTTTGGACCGCCTTTTTCCTGTTGCTCGTCGCCCCCCCGGCCCTGGCCGACGACGGTCTCGTGACCGTGAAAAGCGCCCACGACGTGAAAACCACCGCCGACCGGCTGGAGAAGGCGTTGAAAGAAAAAGGAATGACCGTGTTCATCCGAATCGATCACGGGGCGAACGCCGCCAAGATGGATCTGGAACTGCGGCCCACCGAGCTGTTGATTTTCGGCAGCCCCAAATTAGGCGCGCCGGTGATGAACTGCGCCCAATCGGCCGGGATCGATCTGCCCCAGAAAACGCTGATTTGGGAAGATTCCCAAGGCGAGATCTGGCTGACCTACAACGATCCGGAATACCTGGTGAAGCGTCACGACATCGACGGCTGCCAAAAGCAGATCGACACCTTCAAGAACGCCCTGGCCAATTTCGCCAAGGCGGTCACCGCGCCCTGATCGTCCCGGATTCTCCCAGCGCCGGCGTTCCCTCCCCGCCTTGTCCCGTCAATGGCGACGCCGGGGGAGGGGACGTTTTCCGAAATGGATGCATTTCGGAGGCCCGCCTTTGGGCGGAATCGGCGTCCCGACCACTTCGAACGCCCGGGCCGGCAACCGCCCGAAGGGCGAACTCCGAACGCTCCTCGCGCCGCAACCGGTCGTACAAATCCAGCAGCCGCCGGAAGGTGGTCTCCCAGGAAAATTCCGTCAAAATCCGCCGGCGGCGGCGCTCTCGATCTTCCTGGTCTTCACCCAGTTCCCGGGCGGATCGCACCGCCCGGGCCAACTCGGCGGGATCGGGGGATTCGGCCAAAATGATCGGGTCCTCGCCATGCAGGGTTTCCTCCATGCCGCCGCCCCGAACGGCGATCACCCGCGTCCCGCAGGCTTGCGCTTCCAGGGAAACCAATCCGAAGGTTTCCATGGTGCCGGCGTGGACGAACAGGTCGGCGGCGGAGTAGAGTTCGGCCAGTCGGTCCCGGTCGGCCACGTAGGCGGCCCAGGTCACGTCCTCCCGCTCCGCCGCGGCCCGCAGGACCGTTTCCCGCTCCTCTCCGTCCCCCGCGATCACCAGGTGACAATCGTCCGCCGTTTCGGAAAGTTCCGCCATCATCCCGATCAATCCGTCCAGGTTCTTCATCCCCGCCAACCGTCCGGTGAACAGCAGCAAAAACGAATCCTCCCGCACGCCGAAAGCCCGGCGAATCCGTTCCCGCCCCGGTCGGGGACGAAAAACGGCGGTGTTGACGCCCAGAGGAATCCGGACGCGCCGGGGCACGCCAATTTCCGACAGCAGGCGATCGTATTTTTCCGTGGCGACCACCGTGGCGTCCATGCGCCGGTGGAGCGCCAGCAGATACCGGTCGATTCCCTTCGCCAGCATTTTGCCCAATCCGGAAAGAGCGGCGGGCACTTTTTCGGGAAGTCGCCGGGGAAAATCGGAATGGTAAAACCCGACCACGGGAATCTCGAACCGACGTCCGGCGGCCAGGCCGAACCAGGCGGCGGTGTATGCGCTGTCCACCTCGATCACGTCGGGCGATTCCCGCTGGATCACCTCGAAAATCCGGCGGCGATCCAGAAGGAGACGGTAGTCCAGCGAACCGGGCAGGAGAGGGGATTTCACTTCGTACACCCGGCTGCGCCCGCGAATGCGTTGCCGATCCCTCGGCCCGGGCAGGATGAGCAGATGGTCCACGTCCGGCCGCTCCGCGAAAATGCGGATCTTGTTGCTCAGGTAGCGTTTGACGCCCCCGCTGCGGGGGCTGAAGGACTGGGCGATGTCGCACGCGCGCATGGGCGATTCTCCGATTTTCGAAGGCGGAAATCCCAACCCGCCCGAAGGGGGGCGAGCCCCGTCGAACATCTCCTACAGTGGGCGGGACAGGGGAACGGTCGCGGCGTCTTCATCCGCCGGCTCCAGGGACACCGCCGGCTGTCCGGGAATGGCGATCCGAAGGGTTTCCGGCTTTCGCCGCCACCGCGCCTGGTAATTCACCGTCACCTCTTCGTTGATCCGTCTCGCTTGCAGATGGAGCCATCCGAACGGGGTATGCGCCGGTCCAAATTTCAGCGGAAATGGACCTTCCAGCCAGGCCGGGGGAACGCCCGGAAGCAGATCCAGCCCGGCCTCCCCGCGTTCCAGAACGAACAGATTCCGAACCATCATCAGCCATTCGGCGGCGGCCCAGATGTGCTGGCCGTCGCCCTGGCAGCCGCCCAGGGTGTGGGGATGAATCGCCTCCGGCCATTGGCCGGTGGGGGAGGCCAGTTCGGCGATCCGGCTCACGATGGGAAAATGGCGCGGATCGCCGGCCCGCAGCAAAACCTGGGCGCAATGCAACGTCAGATACGGGTTGTATCCGGCATGGAACATGTCCTGAAAAAAGGCGTGGTCGATGAAGTGATGGTCCACCAGATGGTTGACCGTGGCCAGCAGGCCGGGATCGTCGGCCGAAAGGAGACGAAGGGGATAACCCGCGACGATGGAGCCGATCGCCCCGGAATCCATCCGACGGTAGGGGGAGGCGGGGATGCCGTTTTCTCCCGCGGCGTCCCGCGCGGCGGTCAGGCTTCGATCAATGCAGGCCATGAGATCGTCCGCCCAGTCGCGAAAGATTCCCGAGGCTTCCCCTTCGCCGGCGGCGGAAAGCAGCCCGGCCCCTTCCCGCAAACCGGCCACGCTCCAGAAATCGTCCCAGTAGTAAAAATCGTTGTGGCCCAAATGCTCGGCGCTGAAGCCGGCGGGCAACAGGCCGCCGTGGCGAACGCCCGCCGTTTTGGCCGTTCGCTTCCGCTGAATCCATTTCCCCGCGCGAACCACGGCGGTCAGCCAGTCCGGCGGAATCTCCCGGCCGGCAAAGGCCGCGAACCGACCCATGATCCACATGACCTGCCCGTTGGAGTCCCACTCTCCCTGCTGGGAACGAAAATAGCCGTCGCTTTCCTGGCGGCGGGGGAAATCCCCGATCAGCCGCTCGGCCCGGTCGTGCATTCCCAGGGCCAGCATGGGGTGGAGGATAAACGCCGCGTCCCGGAACCAGAAGCGTTTATAGTAAAATGGCCCGGGGTAGATTTCCATGGGCGAATGGAGGATCGTCGCCCGGACGGCGGCGTCCCAGAGGTATTGGATCCGATCGTCCGGAACCTGGAGACGGGTGACGCCCTCCAACGTCCGAGACCAGTCGGTGTCGGTTCGGGCCGCGGGAAAGAGGTTCGAATTTTCGGGGTCCCGGTCCAGCCGCACGGAAGCCGTCACGGTTCGGGCTTCCCCCGGCGTCAGCGCGTACTCCGCCGCGGCCGTGGCCAAGCCCACGGGACAATGGATGGACCGCCGGCTGGGCCGCCGGGAAAAACCCCGATACACGTCGCCGTCCTCGAACCGGGAGGCGCGATGGCCCTCCGCGGGCGGGTCCAGCTGAATCGCATCCACCTCGTCCACCCGCCATCGGTTCAAATCGGAAGACATCTCCACGTCGTGGACAAAGCTGACGCCTTCGGGGTTGCAGGGCCGAAGCGCCAGCACGAAGGTCGCCGGTTCCGGAGAGGAGGCGGCAAAACGGACGCGGCAAACGGGTTGATTCCCCTCCATGACCACGTCCACCTCGCTTTCCACTTCCGCCCCGCCGCAGGCCAAACGGGTACGAACCGCCAGCCGATCATCTTCCATGACCAGCGTCTGGTCCGCCGCTTCCAAACGGGCCGGAATCAGGTCGGTTTCGTCGGATCGCAACACCCATCCGTCCAGGGACCAGCCGTCGAAAAAAGGGGTCGCCAGCCCCCGCGGGTCCACGATGGGATAGGCGAACAGGTCCGGCAGACCGGCGGCGGTCCAGTTGCGATGGGTCAGATTGACGTGGGTGATGGTGTAGGAGCGCGGCACGAATGCCGGGTCGGCGGGATCGAACTGGCGGCGCACCCAGAAGGGCCAGACCCAGTCCAGGTTGGTCTGGATGGTGCGCGCGTTGAGCAGGCCGCGGGCGTGAAACACCAGGCTGGCCCGGAGCAGCTCAACCGGGGCGGCCACCTCCGACGGCTGGGCAAATTTTCCGAACCGGGAAAGAAAGAGCACCGGATCGAAAAAGCCGTGGGTTCGGGCCAGCCGGCGAACGATGAATTTCCAGGGCAGCCACTGCCATTTCAGCCGCATGAAGGCGCTCCGAATCGGGGGTTGAAGAGGGGAGGCCGGCCGGGCCCGCGGGCCCGGCGGCTCGTCGGAAAGACGAAAGGGCTACGGCCGCTTCATGAATTCAATATCGTCAATCCGGGCTTCCACCACGCCTTTGCAGTCGGGCGGCTCCATGACCGTGAGATGGAATTGTTCGTCGTCCTCCCGGTCGGGGATCGGCACGCCCACGAAAACGGTGGGGTTTTCCTTGAGTTTGATCACGAAGGGCTCTCCCTTTTTTCCGTTCAGGGTGATGGCCTCGAAATAGTCCCGCGTGGTTTCTTCCGACATGGGCAACTCCTTTCGGCTGTTCCCGCTTCCGCCGTTCCGGCTTTGACCCCGGCCGAGGGGCGAGTGGGGAAAACGGCCCGAATTTCGCTTGAACCTTCGATCCAATTCCCCAATGCGGCCCAAAATATTTCCGCGCGTGGCTCCTTCATCGCTTGCCATCGCACTTGCAATGGGAGGAAAAGCCCTCCAGAAACGGCATCGATTCCGAAACGGGCCGCGCCGGCCGTGGGCGGGAGAAAGGGAAACATTTTCAATGACTTCAACAATGACAAGTCGCGCCGAACTTCTCAATACCGCCTTCCCCCCATCTTTCCCGGGCGCGAAGACCGGATGACGATTCGAACCCATCCTTCCGAGGGGCGGGCCGCCCCCAACCTTTTCGGGGAATACAGGGTTTGCCCCATTGTTGAAACGGCCGAATTTGGCAATGGTAAGGACTCTTTCTTTCCCGCGTGATTTTTTCGGAGCATAAAACGCCGCTCGCAAACACCGCCAAAGGCAAATCGAAAAATCCCAACCGCAATCCGAGACAATCCTCCGGAATCCACAACCCGGAGCCCGCAAGGAGGCGCCATGAGCCGAATCGCCGTCATTTTGGACGATCTGTTTGAAGATTCCGAGTACACCCAGCCCGTGGAAGGATTTCAGGCCGAGGGGCATGAAATCGTAAACGTCGGAACCGAGGCGGGGAAAACCGTTCACGGCAAAAAGCAGAACACCCCGGTCACCATCGACAAGGCCGTCTCCGAGGTTTCTCCCGACGATTTCGACGCGTTGCTCATCCCGGGCGGCTATTCTCCGGACAAGCTCCGCGCCCACGACGCGCCGGTCAACTTCGTCCGGGAATTCATGGAAAAGAGTCTCCCGGTATTCTCCATTTGCCACGGGCCGCAACTGCTCGTCACCGCGGACGCGCTTCGGGGAAGAAAAATTACCGGCTACGTTTCCATCGTCCAGGATTTGAAAAACGCCGGCGCGGAGTTTTTGGACGAAGAGGTGGTGATCGACGGCAACCTGGTTTCCAGCCGGACGCCGGCCGATCTGCCCGCCTTTATCAAGGCGTCCCTGTCCAAACTGTCCGGATGAGCCGTCGAATCAACGAAACGGAGGACCGATGAAAGTCGGAATCGTCGGAAGCGGTCTGGTGGGGGCCACCGCCGCCTACGCCATGATTTTTCGGGGCGTCTGCCGGCGCATCGTGCTGGTGGACAAGGACGTCAAACGGGCGGGGGCCGAAGCGGACGACCTGCGTCACGCGGTGCCGTTTTCCAACCCGGTTCAGGTTTCGGCCGGCGATTATTCCGACCTGAAAGACGCGCCGTTGGTCATCCTGACGGCCGGCGTTTCACAGGAACCGGGAGAAACCCGGCTGGACCTGCTGCGACGCAACGCCGAAGTGTTCAAGGAAGTGGTTCCCAAAACCCTAAAACACGCCCCCAACGCGGTTCTCCTGGTGGCCACCAATCCGGTGGACCTGATGACCCACCTGGCGGCCCGCTACGCAGCGGACGTCGGCGGAAAGGAACATCGGGTGGTCGGCTCCGGGACCCTTCTGGATACGGCGCGTTTTCGCACTCTGCTAAGTCGCCGGATCGGCGTGGACTCTCATCACATCCACGCCTACGTCATCGGCGAGCACGGCGATTCGGAGGTGCTCTCCTGGTCCACGGTCAACGTGGCGGGCATGCCGTTGCGAAAGTTCCGGGACGCGGCCGGCATGGAATTCAAGAACGTGGAGCGGGAAGAGATCGAGGTTCAGGTGCGCAACGCCGCCTACCGGATCATTGAAGGCAAGGGATCCACCCATTACGGCGCGGGGGGCGCCCTGGCCCAGATCGCGTCGTCCGTTCTTCGGGATCAGCGGTCGGTGCTTACGGTATCCGGCCCCACCGACTGCGTGCCCGAGGCGCCGACCGTTGCCCTCTCCCTTCCGCGCGTGGTGGGCGGGGACGGCATTCTCCACACCATTTCCATGCCGCTGAACGACGGCGAGCTGGAGGGGCTTCAGCGCAGCGCCCGCATTCTTCGCGGGCATCTGGACGATTTGGACGAGGCGATGAGCTGATTTGGGGACATCGCGCCAAGGCGCGCCCAAGGGAGAATGCGATTCGCCCCTACAATTAAATTCTAACCCCCGCCTTCCCCAAAAAAATCACCCCCTCCGCCGGAACCCTTTCAATCAAGGGTCCGACGAAGGGGGTGAATCCTTTTTCTCACGGACTTTTTGCTGGAACCGTCTTTACTTCTGAAGCTCCATGGGCTGGTCGCAACAGACCAGTTCGCCGCCGCCCGCTTCTTTCACTTCCACAACCATGCCGCAAACTTCACATTTGTACACTTCGCCGGTTTCGGCCATTGGAAAAAACCTCCAAGTTCCAAGTTAAAAAAATTCTCGGGCGAAGTTTGTCTTCGCCGGAGAAACGATAAAAGCCGGAACTCCGGTCGCCCAACGGACGAATCCGGAATCCGGAAAATGGGTGGGGGAAAATTAACCGGTCGCCTTCTGAAAATTGGCCTCGGCGAACTTCCAGTTGAGAAGCTTGTCCAGAACCGCCTTCACGTATTCGCCACGGGCGTTCTGGTAGTCCAGGTAGTAGGCGTGCTCCCACACGTCGATGGTGAGCAGGGGCGTCATGCCGTGGGCCACGGGGGTGTCGGCGTTGGCGGTGTTCATGGTTTTCAGCTCGCCCTTGTCCAGCGCCAGCCAAGCCCATCCGCTGCCGAACTGCCCGTTGGCGGCGCCGGCGAATTCGGCCTTCAAATTCCCCATGTCGCCGAATTGGGATTCGATTTTTTCGGCCAGGGGCCCGGAGGGCCGGCCGCCGCCGTCGGGAGAAAGGCTGTTCCAGAAAAAAGTGTGGTTCCAGAACTGGGCGGCGTTGTTGAAAATGGCCGTTGCGTCGGGATCGGTGGCGGCCGTCTTCACGATTTCGTCGAGAGGCATGGTGGCATACTTGGTGCCATTCACGAAATCATTGGTATTGTTCAAGTAGCCTTTGTGGTGTTTTCCGTAATGGAAGCTAAGCGTTCGTTCCGAAATGACCGGTTCGAGCGCGTCCTGGGCAAAGGGAAGGCTGGGAAAATCAAAGGGGGGGGATTCGGCGGCGTGGGCTTCCGACATGCGGAAGAGGCCGGGAATGCCGGTCATCGCGCCGGCGGCCAGCGCGGAGGCGGTCACCGTGGTGGCGAGGAAGGCCCGGCGATTCATTCCCTCCGGGCGGCCTGTTTTTTCTGACATGGGGGAAGTTCCCTCCTTATTCCGAAAAAATAAAAACGTCCGGCAACCCGGAACGTCGCGACGCGAAAACCACGCCCCTCCGGATTGCCGGTCATCATCCGGCACTGATCGGTTAAAAAATCAGGAGGCTTTTTGATATGCCTGCTTGTAGTTGGCGTACAGGTCGTACACTCGACGCTTCAGCTCCTTGATTTTTTTGCTGTCCTCCGGAGAGGCGAATCGGGGCTCGCTGATGGAGAACAGCGAATTGGCGATGTCGTCTATGTAATGCTCCGTCGCCTCGCACCATTCGTCGGTGCAGACGCCGGCCATCTCTTTGGCCTCTTCAATATCCTTCTCGATCTTGTCGAGGGATTCTTCCAGGGAATTTACGAATGTCCGCCAAGTCTCCAACAGTTCCTTCTGCATTTCATCCTTGGGCATGGGCATAAGGCTTACCTCCTTCTTCTTCAGCTTCATCCAATTGGCGACGAAATCCATCCTCCGCCGAACTTCCAGCTTCGGTTCCGCTGATCAAATCAAAACAACTTCCATGTGAAGCGCCGGAATTGTGAATTGACTCGGACAATAGCGCCCCGCCCCCGAGAACACCATACGGGGAATCCTGTATATTCTCCAAACCGATGGATTGCGCGCCGCCCCCGTCGGGTTGAAACCGGACCGCCGATGCCGTCGCCCGATCTCCCCGGGAGCTGGGGCCAATGGCGAGGGCAAATACAGCGTTTCCATTATTGGGCGGGCGGCAAGGGCGCGGGTAAGTTGTCCAGCGAGGAAAAGAAAAAAGACCTGGGAAAACAAAGGAAGGCCTCTTATGAAGAAAAACATCTTCGCCATCGGACTCGACGACCACAATCGAGAGGAGCTGCAAACCATCCGCCAGGCGGAATCCATTGAATTTCATTCCCTTCTTTCGGTGGAAGAAGTGAAACGAACCGATCGGTACCCCATGGAAGATCTCATGGAAAAGGCGGAGGCCCAACTGGACGCCTTCGACGGTTCCATCGACGCCATCATCGGCTTTTGGGATTTTCCCGTGAGCCTGATGATTCCGCTGCTGTGCGAACGGTACGGGACCATCGGCCCGTCTCTGGAAAGCGTGCTGAAATGCGAGCACAAATACTGGAGCCGGGTGGAGCAGCGGCGGTGGCTCGGCCCGCACGTGCCCCGGGTGAACCCGGTGAATCCATTCGCGGACGACCCCTTCGCCACCGTGGATCTGCCGTTTCCGTTCTGGCTGAAGCCGGTGAAGGCGTACAGCTCGCTGCTGGGGTTTCGCGTCGAAAATCGAGGCGACTTCGACCGGGCCATGGCCAAGGTCCGGGACGGCATCGGGCGGTTCGCCGAACCGTTCAACTATTTTTTGTCGCGAGTTTCGCCGCCGAAGGAAGTGGCGGAGGTTGACGGCCACTGGTGCGTGGCGGAAGAGATTTCCCGCGGGGCCCAATGCACCCAGTCCGGCTTCGCCTTCCAGGGCGACATCCACACCTACGGCCTCATCGACACCCATTACTACGCCGAGGCCGATTCCATTTTCCGGTTCCGGTATCCGTCCGACTTCTCCCCGGAGATGGAACGAAAAATGGCCGAAATCTCCACCAACATCATGGCCCGGATCGGGGTGGAAAACACCCCTTTCAACGTGGAATATTTCTACGACCGGGACCAGGACCGGCTGCAAATCCTGGAAATCAACCCCCGCATCTCCCAGTCCCTAGCCGACCTCTACGCCAAGGTGGACGGCAACGCCAACCATCAGGTGCTGGTGGATATTGCGACCGGGGAACGACCCAAAATCCGCCGGGGCGAGGGACCGCACCGGGTGGCGGCCAAATGCCTCCACCGGGTCTTTCGGGACGGCGTCGTGAAACGGGTTCCGGACGAGAGCGACCTGCGAAAAGTGCGCGAGGCCTTTCCCGGCACGGTGGTCCAGGTGACCGTGGAACCGGGCCGGCGACTGTCGGAACTGACGGACCAGGATTCCTACAGCTACAAGTTGGCCATGATCTACATGGGGGCGAAAGACGACGAAACCCTGCTGGAAAATTACGATCGGTGCGTGGAAATGTTGAATTTCGAAATCGAGGAGATCCCGGAATGAAAACGGTCCATCATTTTCCCCATGGAGTAACGGTCGTCGAGAACGTCTGGATTCCCATGCCCGACGGGGCTCGGCTGGCCGCCCGGCTCTGGCTGCCGGATGGAGCGGAAACCACGCCCGTGCCCACGATTCTGGAATACATTCCCTACCGAAAACGGGACCAGACCCGGGCCCGGGACGACGCCAACCATTATTATTTCGCCGGCCGCGGCTACGCGGGACTGCGGGTGGACATCCGGGGTTCCGGCGATTCCGAAGGGGTGCTCGCCGACGAATACCTGGCCGGGGAGCTGGAGGACGGCCTACGGATTCTGGAGTGGATCGAAAAACAGCCCTGGAGCGACGGCAAGGCGGGCATGATCGGCATTTCCTGGGGCGGATTCAACGGGCTCCAGATCGCCGCGCTGGCCCCGCCCCAGCTCAAGGCGGTGGTCACCGTCTGCTCCACCGACGACCGATACGCCGACGACATCCACTACATGGGCGGCTGCCTGCTGGGGGACAATCTTTCCTGGGCTTCGGTGATGTTCGCCCGAAACGCCCTGCCGCCGGACCCGGAAATCGTGGGCGGCCGCTGGCGGAGGATGTGGCGTCGCCGGCTGGAGGAAAGCGGCCTGTGGCTGGACAACTGGCTGCGCCACCAGCGCCGGGACGACTTTTGGAAGCACGGCTCGGTGTGCGAGGATTTTTCGGCCATCCAATGTCCGGTGATGGCGGTGAGCGGATGGGCCGACGGCTATTCCAACGCGGTGTTCCGGCTGCTGGAGGGGCTGTCCGTGCCGCGCAAAGGGCTCGTCGGGCCGTGGAGCCACAAATATCCCCACCAGGGCGTTCCGGGACCGGCCATCGGTTTTTTGCAGGAATGCGTCCGCTGGTGGGACCGCTGGCTGAAGGGGGAAGAGAACGGCGCGGAGACCGGCCCCATGTTGCGGGTCTGGATGCAGGACAGCATTGCTCCCCGGGCGGCCTACGACGACCGTCCGGGCCGATGGGTGTCGGAATCGGCCTGGCCCGCCGGTCAACTGGAGGCCCACGCCTACCGGCTGGTCCCCCGGCGACTGGTTTCGGAAATGGAACCGGTTTCGGCCGCCGCGTTGCCGTTTCAATCTCCCATGCGGCTGGGCCTGTTCTCCGGAAAATGGTGCTCCTACGCCGCGCCGCCGGACCTGCCGGGCGACCAGCGGGAGGAGGACGGCGGCGCCTTGGTGTTCGAAACCGAGCCGTTGGAAAACGACCTGGAAATCCTGGGGCCGCCGGTGGCGGAGCTGGAAATCTCCTCGGATCGGCCGGTGGCGATGATCGCGGCGCGGTTGTCCGACGTGCTGCCGGAAGGCCCCGTGACCCGGGTGACCTACGGGCTGCTCAACCTGACCCACCGGGAAAGCCACGAAAATCCCGCGCCGCTGGAACCGGGGAAACGGTACCGGGTCCGCGTTCAGCTCAACGACATCGCCCAGCGTTTTCCGACCGGCCATCGGTTGCGCCTCTCGCTCTCCACCAGCTACTGGCCTTTGGCCTGGACGCCTCCGGAACGAACCACGCTGACCCTCCACACCGGGGAAAGCCGGCTGGTGCTGCCGGTGCGGCCCGATTCCAACGAGGCGGAGGAGGATAATCCTTTCGCGCCGCCGGAGGCCGCGCCGGTGGAAGAGAAAATCCAGCTTGAACCGCCGGAGAAGACGATCCGGGTGGTGCGGGATCTGCCGTCGGATCGGTCGGTCCTGGAGGTGGTCAACGACGACGGCCGCTGCCGAATCGAATCCATCGACCTGGAGGCGCGCAGCCGCGTCACCGAAACCTATTCCCTGGTGGACGACGACCCCGACTCCGTCCGCGGCGAAACCTACTGCCTGCGGGAATTCCGCCGAGGCGACTGGCACGCCCGCACCGAAACCCGCACCGTCCTCGCCTCCGACGCGGAAAAATTTTACATCCACGCCACGCTGGACGCCTGGGAGGGGGAGGAGCGGGTGTTTTCGCGGAATTGGAAAAGGGAGGTTGGGCGGGATTTGGTGTGATGGATTGGCTGGAGCAATAAACTCGGGACAGACAACGGAGAATTTCCGCAGTCGATACCCAAGGAGATGGAAGAGTGGAGATGGCGTCGCGCCATCTCCGCTCAAGCGTTTACCGACAGGACTGGCGGCGCGGATTTTCGCAGAGGTTTAATGCTTTGCCCATGTCCAAGATAGGCAGCGCCTGAACGAAAAAGGCCTTTCCGAGCGGGCCCGAGGGTCGCGGAGAGGCGCGGCAAGCCGTCGGCGCGCCGTTTCCTCGGCGTTTTCGAATTGCCTCCGCCTGGGTGGACGACAAACGCCCCGCCGCCGGACTGGCGGTGCAACGGTTTTGGAAAGAGGGCGAAAGCTCGGCCTACGTGGCGCCGGTGCGGAAGCTGCCGGCGGTTTTTTCCGGGGCTCCTGGTAGCCGCCCCGGGCGATTTGGCTTCTGGTCCAACCTCCGCGTCGCGGTCCGTAAACGTCCGCGGCGACGCAAGCAGCACGGTGGTGGTGACAGGAAACCACAACACCATCCACACCGCCTACGGCGCCAACCCAACCGCCCCGCAAACCACCCGCCAACCCCCCAAACCAACGGAGCCCGAAACCATCCCCATGGATTTTCCCATCCTCCATTTCTCCGACCTCCAATCCCGCGCGACTTCCCTCGCCGCGCGGACCGCGCCGTCCGCAAGAGAATCGTAAGTTAACCGCCCGGCCTCTTTCATTTTTTTCTTGAATGGCTTGCGTTCCGAGTTCGACAATCCTATTCTGGTTCCGGGTTGCGCTTGTGGCTTCCATTGGTCCCTTTCTTTTTTAAGTGGCTTTGTTTTCCCGAATGCACAACACGCTTGAATCAGAATAAAAATGGAAGCCATCTTTTTTGAGCTTTGAGTTTTGAGCAGAATCCAAATTATTGGTTCGCACCCTGTGGATATAGGATCGAGTGGACCGGGTCCGCCCCGATCGTGGCGGAGCCACGCCTTGAGAAAGCGAGCCCCATGACGACCGTCAATCCGATTTTACTGGAAGTGTTCAAGAACCGGTTCGCCTCCATCGCCGAGGAAATGGGCGTCACGCTGAACCGGACCGCCTTTTCGCCGAATATAAAGGAACGCCGGGATCTTTCCTGCGCCGTCTTCGACGCGCAAGGACAGACCGTGGCCCAGGCGGCCCATATTCCGGTCCACCTCGGATCCATGCCGCTTTCCGTGCGCTCCGCCATCGAGGGCCGGACCTTCCGCGACGGCGACATGGTCATGCTTAACGACCCGTTCAAGGGCGGCACCCATTTGCCGGACATCACCCTTGTCGCCCCCGTCTTCGTGGACGGCGGGGACGAGCCGGCCTTTTTCGTGGCCAACCGGGCCCACCACGCCGACGTGGGCGGCATGACCTCCGGCTCCATGCCGCTGTCCACTTCCATTTTCCAGGAGGGCGTCATCATTCCGCCGCTCAAGATCGTGGAGGGGGGAAAGGTGGACGAGAAGCTGATGGCCTTCTTCCTGAACAATGTCCGCACGCCGGTGGAGCGGGAAGGGGACTTCGCGGCCCAGATCAGCGCCAACGTCACCGGCGTCCGCCGCCTTCGGGAGCTGGTGGAAAAATACGACCTGGCGACGGTCCAGAACTGCGCCGGGGCGCTCATCGACTACGCCGAGCGGATCACCCGGAAAACCATCGGGGAGATTCCCGACGGCGTGTACAAATTTGAGGATTTCCTGGACGACGACGGTCTCGGCCGGGAAAACATCGCCATCCGGGTGCGGATCGAAATTTCCGGCGAGGAGGCGGTGGTCGATTTTTCCGCGTCCGATCCCCAAGTTCGGGGCGGCGTCAACGCGGTCCACGCAATCACGCTTTCCGCCGTGCTGTACGTGTTTCGGACGCTGGTCCGGGAGGACATTCCCACCAACGCCGGCGCGGCCCGGCCCATCCGGGTGGTGACGAAGGAAGGCACCGCGCCCGACGCCAAATTTCCGGCGGCCGTGGCGGGGGGGAACGTGGAAACCTCCCAGCGGGTGGTGGACGTGGTCCTCGGCGCGTTGGCCGGCGCCCTGCCGGACCGGATTCCGGCCGCCAGCCAGGGAACCATGAACAACATCGCCATCGGCGGCGTGGACGGGGACCGACCGTTCGCCTACTACGAAACGGTCGCCGGCGGCATGGGCGCCGGTTCCGGCGGGGACGGGGAATCCGCCGTCCATTCCCACATGACCAACACCCTCAACACCCCAGTGGAGGCGTTGGAATTCAGCTATCCCTTTCGGGTCACCGAGTACGCGGTGCGGAAAAATTCCGGCGGCGCGGGACGCCATCGGGGCGGCGACGGGGTGGTCCGGGAAATCGAACTGCTGGCCGACGCCGAAGTGACGGTGCTCTCCGAGCGTCGCCGAACCGGCCCCTACGGCCTTGAAGGCGGTTTGCCCGGGGCGCCCGGCCGGAACCTGGCGATCCGTAACGGAAATCCCGAAGCGCTCCCGGGGAAATTCTCCGAGCGGCTGAACAAGGGCGACCGGGTCCGAATGGAAACGCCGGGCGGCGGAGGATTCGGCGTCCCAGAAACTTAACCGGATTGGTTTTGAATTGAACCGCCGGAGACATCTCCTTCGGAGCTCCGCTTTAGGGAATTCAGGAAAACGGGATTGAAATTCGCGAGGATTCTCCCCAGCCGACCATGGCCATGAACCGGGCCGCAAAAGCCGTCATCCAAGAGTTCGTCGCCGACGGGGACGAGGAGGTCCAAACCGTTTTGCGGCGGTTCATGGAATGATCGACCGGCTGCTGCGCTGGATCGAGCCGCGGCGGCGGCCGGCGGGGCCGCGGCCTCGGTTTTCTTGGGGGCGATCGTCGTGCTGATCCCCCTGGAGATCGGGCTGCGGTCCGGCTTTCACACGTCCACTCTCGTCGCGGACGAATACGGCGCCTATTTTTTCGTGGCCGCGGTCATGCTCGGCCTGCCCATCGCCCCGCGGGACGGCGCCCATATCCGGATCGCCCCGCTCTCCGGCCCCCTGCCGGAGGCCGGAGAGCGGTGGCTGGATATTCTGGTCCATCTCCGGGCCCTGGCGCTCTGCCTGCTCGCTTTTCGCGGCCGTCTCCGGCTCCAGGGCCGCGACCGCCTCCGCCGCGGGAAAGATCACCCTGGACGAGCTGTCCCGCCGGGGCTACGATCGGGGGCTGGCCCTGGGCTCCCCTGGCCGCTGCGGGCGCCTTGGGCTTCCCGATATCGCCCAGTTTGATCATGATCACCTGCGGGATTCTTTCGGACGCCTCCATCGGCAAGCTGTTCATCGCCGGGGCGATTCCGGGGCTCCTGCCGGCCGGGGCCTATTCCCTGTTCATTGCGTCGCGGGCGCTCGCCGACCCCGCCGTGGTTCCTCGAGCGGACGAAATCTTCATCCCCGCCCGGCGGATTCGAAGTCTCAAGGAGCTGCCGCCGGTGCCGCTGCTCATTCTGGCGTTGATCGGCGGCATTTACATGGGGATCAACACCCCCGCCGAGGCGGCGTGCATCGGCGGGGTGGGCGCGCTGGTCCTGGCCCTTTCCTTCCGGAACCTGGCCTGGGCCAATTTCAAGGATTCGATGATCAACGCGGCGAAAACCACCGCCATGATCCGCTTCATCATCGTGGGCGCGGCCTTTCTTTCCCAGGCGTTGGGTTTCGCGGGGATCGCCCGGGCGCCCGGCGCCTACATCGGGACGCCGGGGCTGTCGCCCTACGTGCTCATTTTCGTGGTGGGGCTTATGCGCCTGTTTCTGGGGATGATCCTGGACGGCATCTCCATCGTGGTCATGACGTTGCCCATCGCCTTCCCCATCGTTGTCACTGCCGGATTCGATCCGCTCTGGTTCGGCATTTCCCCGGTTTTCATGGTGGAGCCGTCCCGGATCACGCCGCCCGCGGGTTTTTCCATTTTCGTCATTCAGGCCATTTCCGGCGAGCCGGTGGGCCACATCCTTCGGGCAACGTTTCCGTTTTTCCTCATCATGATTGCCATGGTCGTCGCCATCACCCTCTTTCCCGACATCGTCTTCTACCTTCCCCAAAAAATGATCGAATAGCGGTTCCCGGCCGCTCCCGGTCTTGCCATTTCCCCTTGTCTGTGCCAAAAAGGGCGGCTTGAGAACGGTTCACATCCAGGCCACACTCTGGCCACACCCCGGAGGAACAATGGAAGAACGCCATAATCCGACCGCAATCGAGCCGAAATGGCAACAATGCTGGGAAGAATCCGGCCTGTTCCGGGTCACGGAAGATCCCGGGAAGAAAAAATACTATTTGCTGGAGATGTTCCCGTATCCGTCCGGGAAAATCCACATGGGCCATGTCCGGAATTACACCATCGGCGACGTGGTGGCCCGGTACAAGCGCATGCGCGGCTTCAACGTGCTGCACCCCATGGGCTGGGACGCCTTCGGAATGCCGGCGGAAAACGCCGCCATTCAGAACGACAGCCATCCCGCCCGCTGGACCTACGAGAACATCGACGCCATGCGGGACCAGCTCAAGCGGCTCGGCTTTTCCTACGACTGGGACCGGGAAATCGCCACCTGTCGGCCGGAATACTATCGGTGGGAGCAGTGGCTGTTCCTGAAAATGTACGAGCGGGGCATGGCCTACCGGAAGGAATCCTTCGTCAACTGGTGCGAGACCTGCCAGACGGTGCTGGCCAACGAGC
>JBKHDD010000079.1:0-20827 GCA_046541515.1 Desulfococcaceae bacterium | reverse complement strand
TATAATGGAATAGAGGTTGTTTCGGCGTTGGTCGAACCCTGAAAGGCCGGAAAATTGAGCATCGAACGGCGGGAAATGTTCATGACGCCAACGACTCCGGCAACAAATAGTAAGGAGGAATGGAATGGATGCCAGCCTGACGGTTACCGTGGACCCATCCACTTTGGAGAAGGCCGAGAATTACGCGCGCCAAAACAACCAAAGCCTTCCGGAGCTTGTTCAAAAATATCTGCAATTTCTGGCGAATCTTACGGAGGATGAGGAGCCGGAAATGTCGCCGATTGTTCGCGAACTGGCCGGGGTGATTACGTTGGATTCTTCTACGGATGCCAGGGCCGAATACCGCGAACATCTGTCAAAAAAATATAATTCGTGACGAAATTATTTATTGATTCCGATGCAATCCTCGATCATCTCTCGGAGCGGGACCCGTTCCGAAAAGATGCTGCACGGCTTTTTTCCTTATTGGAAAACCAGAAATTAACGGGTTTTACCTCCCCCTTGGTTTTCGCCAATTTGCATTACATTCTTCGGAAAACCAACACGAAGGAAGAGGCAATTATTCACTTGCGAAAACTGAGGCTGGTTCTTGGCATATTGCCGTTGACGCAAGAAATGATTGACCGTTCTCTACGTTCTGAATTTTCGGATTTCGAAGATTCCATTCAGCATGAAGCGGCATTGGCCGGCAGAATCAATTTCATCATCACGCGAAATGAAAAAGATTACCGGAAAAGCCGGGTTGTCGTCTTTACCCCGAGAGAATTCGTTTCATTTTGGCAGGCCACCTCCCGATGATCGTTTTTAATCATCGCAAAGAAAGGTTCGGAACAATGGGCGTTTCCGTCCCAATTCCCCGCGAAGCCGTAGATGGCTTTTGCCGACGATGGGATATCGTGGAGCTGGCCTTTTTCGGTTCGGTGTTGCGGGAAGACTTTGGGCCGAAGAGCGATTTGGACGTTCTGGTCCGGTTTCATCCTTCGGCAATGCCCACCCTGTTCGACATGGCGAAAATGCGGGAAGAACTGACGGATGTTTTTGGCAGAGACGTGGACCTGCTCAGCCGTCGGGGCGTGGAAAACAGCCGAAATCCATTTCGGAAAAAAGCGATCCTTGAATCCGCGGAGGTGGTTTATGGCGCGTGATCTCGCCTACTTCGCGGATATGCTGGACGCAGCCCGACTGGCGATTTCCTACGTTCAAAACGAAGATCGCGCTTCCTTTCTTTCCGACATCCAATGCCAGGATTCCGTGATTCGCCGGCTGGAAATTATTGGCGAAGCGGCTCGCCGGGTTTCCGATCATACCCGAGCGGCCCATCCGGAAATCCCCTGGAAGGCCATGATCAGTATGCGCAACCAGATGATTCATGAATATGACGGGGTAGACCTGGAAGTGGTGTGGAATACCGTCCAAAAGGATCCGCCCGGATTGATCGTCTTGCTGGACAAACTGGTGCCGCCCATAATCTGACCCGCGCCGATACGAATCAGCAACTGCATCGGACCACTCATCCATTGCTTTGGAGTTCACTTGACTCTGCCCGATCCCACGCCCACCGACCTCGAATCCTTCATCTCCCGCTGGAAGTCTTCCGGCGCGGCGGAGCGGGCGAATTTTCCGCTGTTTCTTTCGGAGCTTTGCGACGTGATTGGCGTGGAGCGGCCCCGGCCGACCACGGAGAATCCGCATGAGGACGCCTACGTGTTCGAAAAGCGGGTTCCCTCTCACCACGGCACCGCCAATTTCATCGATTTGTACAAGCGCGGCTGTTTCGTTCTGGAAGCCAAGCAGGGCAGCGAGAAGGCGGTTGACGAGGCCGCCCCGCTTTCCCAGGGGGAAAAGAAGCGGCGGCGGCAAAGAAAAAAAGGCACGGCGGTTCGGGGCACCAAGGGTTGGGACACGGCCATGGAAAAGGCCAGGAACCAGGCCGACGCCTACTGCCGCAATCTCCCGGAGGAAGAAATCCGGAACGGCCGCCCGCCCTTTCTGATCGTGGTGGACGTGGGCGACACCATCGCCCTGTACAGCGAATTCACCCGCTCCGGCGGCAACCACATCCCCTTCCCCGACCACGTCGGCTACCGGATTTCCATGGACGACCTCCGGGACGAAGCCGTGCGGGACCGGCTGCGCCGGGTGTGGGACGATCCCATGAGCCTGGACCCGTCCCGCCACAGCGCCAAGGCGACCCGGGAAATCGCGGCGCGGCTGGCGGAGCTGGCAAAATCCCTGGAAGGCCAACGCGATCCCGAAACGGTGGCCCATTTCCTCATGCGCTGCATTTTCACCATGTTCGCGGAGGACGTTGGCCTGCTGCCGGACCGGAGTTTCACCGATCTGCTCATCGAAATTGCCGACGATCCGCCGATCTTTAAGCCGATGGTGGAGGATTTGTGGCAAAAGATGAACGCGGGCGGTTTCTCCGTTCGGCTCAAGAAGGAAATTCCCCAGTTCAACGGCGGCTTTTTCGCGGACCAGACCGCCCTGGAGATGACGAAGCAGCAGATCGAACTGCTGGTGGAAGCGGCGGAGGCGGACTGGCGGGACGTTGAACCGGCCATTTTCGGCACGCTGCTGGAACGGGCGTTGGACCCGCGGGAGCGCCACAAGCTGGGCGCGCATTACACGCCCCGGGCCTACGTGGAACGGCTGGTGAAGCCGACCATCATCGAACCGTTGCGGGCGGAGTGGGAATCCGTGCAGGCGGCGGCGCTGCTCCACGTCGAATCGGAGAAGCCGGAAAAGGCCGTCGTGGAGGTGGAGGCGTTTCACCGGCGGCTGGTGACGCTGCGGGTTTTGGACCCGGCCTGTGGTTCCGGTAATTTTTTGTACGTGACGCTGGAGCATTTGAAGCGGCTGGAAGGCGAGGTGCTGAACACGCTCCACGCCCTGGGCGAAGGGCAAATGCGGCTGAAGATGGCGGGCGGAACCGTGTCGCCGGAGCAGTTTTTGGGCATCGAGGTGAATCCTCGGGCGGCGGCCATCGCGGAGCTGGTGTTGTGGATCGGTTATCTGCAATGGCATACGCGGATTCTGGAAGATTCCGAAATCGCGGAGCCGATCATCAAGGATTACCACAACATCGAATGCCGGGACGCGGTGCTGGCCTGGGATTCGGTGGAGCCGCTTTTGGACGAAAAAGGGGCGCCGGTGACGCGGTGGGACGGGCGGACGATGAAAATTCACCCGGCGACGGGCGAGCCGGTGCCCGATGAAACGGCGCGGATTCCGGATTTCCGGTTCATCAATCCGCGCAAGGCGGAATGGCCGGAGGCGGATTATGTGGTGGGGAATCCGCCGTTTATCGGAAATTGGCGAATGCGGGAAGCGCTGGGCGACGGCTACGCGGAGGCGCTTCGGAAGACGTATAAAGGTTTGCCGGATTCCATCGACTACGTGGTGTATTGGTGGCATCTGGCGGCGGAAAAAGTCCGCGCCGGAAAACTCCAGCGGTTTGGGTTGATTACCACGAACAGCCTGCGGCAAACGTTCAATCGGCGGGTGCTACTCGCGCATTTGGAGGACAAAACGCCGCTTTCCATTACGTTTGCGATTCCGGACCATCCGTGGGTGGATGCGGCCCGGGGCGCGGCGGTCCGGATTTCCATGACGGTGGCGGAGAAAGGGAGCCGGGAGGGCGCGCTGCAAACGGTGGTCACGGAAACCCCGAGTGACCGGGATGACGCCGATGTGGTCTTTTCAAGACGGCGGGGAAAAATTCAATCGGATTTGACCATCGGCGCAAATCTCGCTTTGGCGGGCGTCCTCAAGGCAAACCAGGATGTGAGTTGCCCAGGCGTAAAATTGCATGGTTCGGGCTTCATTGTCACGGAGGAGGAAGCCCGGGAGTTGGGCTTGGGAACGGTTCCCGGGCTGGAAAGGCACATTCGGCCGTATCGAAATGGCCGGGATTTGACCGCGAAGCCGCGCGGGGTGTGGGTGATCGATTTGTTTGGATTGGGAGCGGAGGATATTCCAAGGAGGTTTCCAAAGGTATACCAATGGATTTCGGAAAGAGTGAAACCGGAACGAGAACAAAGTCGTGATCCTAAAAATCGTGAAAAATGGTGGGTATTTGGTCGCCCTCGACCAGAATTTCGGGAATTACTGAAAGGTTTGAAACGTTTTATTGCAACCGTCGAAACTTCCAAGCACCGATTTTTCGTGTTTCTGGATGAATCCATTCTTCCAGACAACATGCTCGTTGCGTTCGCTATGGAAGACAGCTATTTTCTCGGTGTCCTATCCAGCAAAATCCACGTAAATTGGGCATTGGCGATGGGCGGAAGGCTGGGTTACGGAAACGATCCCCGCTACAACAAAACCCGCTGCTTCGAAACCTTCCCCTTCCCCGACCCAACCAACGACCAAAAATCCAAAATCCGCGCCCTCGCCGAACAACTCGACGCCCACCGCAAACGCCAACAGGCCCAACACCCCGACCTCACCCTCACCGGCATGTACAACGTCCTGGAAAAACTCCGGGCCGAAGAACCCCTCACCGCCAAAGAGAAAACCATCCACGAACAGGGCCTCGTCACCGTCCTCAAACAGCTACACGACGACCTGGACGCCGCCGTCTTCGACGCCTACGGCTGGCCCGCCGATCTCTCCGACGACGACATCCTCCAGCGCCTCGTGGACCTCAACGCCCGGCGCGCCGCCGAAGAAGCCGCCGGCCACGTCCGCTGGCTCCGGCCGGAATACCAGGCCCCGGACGCCCTCCAACCCGAACAAACCAAAATGCCGGAACCCGAAACCGCCCCGGACGCCGCGCCCGTTCCCATCGAAAAACAGACCTGGCCAAAGGAACTCCGGGATCGGGTGGAAGTTGTCCGCTCCGTTCTTTCCGCCGCCGCCGAACCGGTGGCCATCCCGGACGTCGCCGCCGCGTTCAACGGCCGCCGAACCCAAAAACGGCTGGGCGAAATCCGCGAAATCCTTGATATGCTGGCGGGGATGAGCATGGTCCAGGTGGAAAACGAAAAGTACGTCGGCCGATAAAAAAAGCGGAAACCCGCCTCGGGATTACCGCTCTGAGTTTATTCATAATTTTCTCGGAAATAAATTTACCCTCCAGCCACCGAGGCATAAACTTCTCCGATCATATGGGAGATCATCCTCAAGCGTGCTCATCCGCTTGCAAATGTAGAGCAAATCTGAGCCCGCTTTAGCGGGCTTTTTCGGATTTAGCCGGGAAATTTATTCTCCGGCGGGGCTTTGGCAGGGTATTTCAAATTTCCAAAACCGCCTTACGCCTTTACGCCCAGGCGGCATCGCAATCACCACCGCTCCCACCGCACCCGCTCCTCTTTATACCGATCCTTTACCGACGATTCCTGCGCCGGATGGCCGATCACCACAAAGGCCAGCGGGATTACGTTCTCCGGCAGGCCGAACAGCTCCCGGAATCCGTTCACCCGCTCCTCCAGCGGATAAATCCCCGTCCAGACCCCGCCCAGCCCCAGGCCGCGGACCGCCAGCAACAGGTTTTGCACGGCGGCGGAGCAATCCTGCACCCAAAAGCCGGGATGCTTTTCCAGGGAGACGTCGCCGCAGACCAGAATCCCCAGCGGCGCATGGTCCGCCATGGGGGCGTAGGGATTCACGTCTTTGATCTTCTCCAGCGTATCCCGGTCCCGCACCACCACGAATTGCCAGGGCTGCTGATTGCCCGCGCTGGGCGCGATCATGGCGGCCTGGAGAATCTTTTTCACGTCTGCGTCGGAAACTGGTTTATCGGTGTACTTCCTTATGCTGCGGCGTCCGTGGATGGCTTCGAAAACGTCCAATGCTTGCTCCTTTTTCGGTTTCAATGTGTAAAAATTTTCTTCCCAATTCACCCTACCCCGCCGTCATCCGCTCCACCGCCTTCGCCACCGCCTCGGCGGCGTCCTCCCAATAATCTTCCACCATCACCGTGTGGCCCAGCCGGGGCAGGATCACCGGTTCAACGCCGTAGGCCGAGGCCGTCTCCCGCACCTCCGAGGGCGGGATGATCTGGTCGTTTTCCGCGCCGATCACCGCCACGGGGCAGGAAATGTCGGCCGGCCGAACCTTGCAGAAAATCGCCAGCTCCGCCGCCACTCGGGAGGATTCCGGCTGCATCATCGGCAACAGCCAGGAAACGTGATCCGGTTCGGTAAACGGCGACAAAAACAGCTCCGTTAGCTCTTCGGCAGAAAATACGTTGTCCCACAACGATTTGGGAAACAAGTGGAGCGTCCCCAGCTTTCCGGCCAGCAGCGGCCCGTCGGAAATCAGCCGTCCCAGGCTGTTCGCCATGCCGTGGGGCGGAACCGAGTTGAGCAGCACCATTCCCGCCGCGTCCCCGCCGCCCGCCAGATAGCGCTGGCAAAGCAGTCCGCCCAGGGAATGGCCCACCAGCACCGGGAGCCCCTCGATCCGGCGCACCGCGTCCCGGACGTCCCGCGCGTAATCTTCGATACCCCAGAAATGGAGCTGATCCCCGCCCTCGCTCTTGCCGTGGCCCCGCAGGCTCATGGCGTAGGACGGAAAACCCCGGCCGGCGAAGTATTCCAAAAAAAAGGCGTCCCAAATCCAGGCGCCGGAGTAGGCCCCGTGGACGAACAACAGCGGCGGCTTGCCGGTGTCCGTTTCCGGGGTTCGTTCAAGAATTTCCAGTTCCATCGACCGCCTCCAACAAATTCTTCCGGCCACCGGGAACGGTGGGGGAGATTAATCGGTTTTTTCTTCCAGATGGGCCTCCGCCTCGGCCAGCAGCTCCCGAATCGGCAGCCCCTGCGGGCAGGCGTCCTCGCACTCGCCGCACCCCTCGCAAAGGGAGGCCCGTTCGCCTTCCTTCACGAAGATATTGTATCGTTTCGCGGCCGTGTCCAGATCGTCGAACATGGCCCACTCGTTGAGATAATTCAAAATTTTCGGCACGTCCACGCCCTGGGGGCAGGGAACGCAATAGCGGCAGTTGGTGCAGGCCACCTTCATCCGCTCCCGGTACACCTCCCGAACCCGATCGATGATTCGGTGTTCTATGGTCGTCAAGTTTCCGGGTTCGGCCGCCTCGGCCACCCGAAGATTTTCCGCCACCTGCTCCGGCTCGGTCATGCCGCTGAGCACCACGCCCACCTCGGGCCGGTCCAAAACGAATCGAAGGGCCCATTCCGCGGGCCCGCGGAGAACCGGCGCTTCCGCCCAGATTTCCCGGGCCGGCGGGGGAATGGCGTCCACCAGCTTTCCGCCCCGGATCGGCTCCATCACCGCCACGCCCAGCCCCTTTTCCGCCGCGTATTCCAGCCCGGCGGTCCCGGCCTGGAATTCCACATCCAGAAGATTGTACTGCATCAGGCAGAATTCCCAATCCCAGGCGTCCACGATTTCCTTGAACAGGGGCAACTCGTCGTGGAAGGAAAAACCGGCATGACCGATTCGGCCGTCGGCCTTGGCGGCGGCGAGGAAGTCGAACAGTCCGCGGGATTTCAGCTTCTCCCACCAGGCGGCGTTGAGCGCGTGGGCCAGATAAAAATCGATGTGGTCGGTCTGGAGCCGCTCCCGCTGCTCGTCCAGGTACCGGTCGAAATCGTCCCGGCTTTCGATTGCCCAGCTTGGCAACTTGGTGGCCAGGAACACCTTTTCCCGGTAGCCGTCCGCCAACGCCCGCCCCACGAAGGGCTCGCTGGCCCCCTCGTGATAGGGATAGGCGGTGTCCACGTAGTTGACGCCCCGGTCGATGGCGGTTCGGAGCATTTCCGTCGCCTTTTCCTCGTGGATCCGGTCGGCGGCTTCGTCCAGAACCGGCAGCCTCATGCAGCCGAATCCCAGGGCGGAAACCGGTTTTCCGGTCTTGCCGAACGTTCGATATTGCATGGCCTCCTCGCGGTGTTCGGGTGAATAAATTCCAGCAGCGCGCAGGGCGAACACGGTTGGGCCCACCGCTTTGCAACGTGAAAAAACATGGCGGACAAAAGAAGCCGTGCCCACCCCGCCGGCTCCTCGCCCGATTCCGACCGTGTTCCGATTCGACGATTACAACTCGTCGATTCCGGCTCAATATCGTGAAAAAACATGGCGGACGCAAAAAGCCGTGCCCACCCCGCCGGCTATTTTGGATTTTTCAACTGCTTTCCCGCGTTCCAGCAGCGGCCCACGCTGCGGCCCACGCTGCGGCCCAAACCAAAATACTCTTTGCGGCTCATGTCAAACAGCAATGGGCGGATTTTTTCCACGTCCGGCAATCCGTCCCGCAACGCCTCGGATTTGGCGTGGGTCTGGACGATTTCGCCCACGAACACGTCATGTTTGGGATAATCCACCACCCGGTCCAGCCGGCATTCCATGCACAGGGCGCATTCCCGGATCATGGGCGCGGTTTTCAGCTCTCCGTAAAACACGTCGAAAAGGGCCGCCTTGTCGGTGTTTTTCCCGGTCATGATGCCGCAGTAGTCGGTTTCCACCATCAGATTTTCGGAGGGCAGGCAAATGCTAAAGGTCTTGTTTTCGCGAATGCCGTCGTTGGTGTAATGGACTTTGGCGATGCCCAGGGAAAGATGGGTATGAGTGAGAATCCCGACGTGGGCGATGGTGATGAAATTGTGACGGCTGTTCACCAACGCCCCCACCAGAACCGCGGGCGTCGGGTACAGCGCGTTGAGGGGGCCAAGGGGTTGGTGCATGGTCCGCTCCTTTCCGGTTGGGTCCATTTTTGGGTTCGGATGGCGGGGGCTTGCCGGGCCGTTGGTTTTCGAGCCGGGGAAACGTCCCGGCGGACGATGGAAAAGAAAAACCCGAAACCGGACCAGGACCGCCTCGACGAGCCGGGCTCTGGTTTTCGGTTCGGGTCATTTTTTGAAAATTAGACCATTCGCCTTGGATGTCAAACAGCTTCCCCCCCCTGCCCGACGGCATTTTTCCGGCGCTTCCGTCAATATTTGGAAAATAAACGATTGCCGGTATGGACAACTGTTTTCCGGAGCCGTAAAAAATAGATTTTTTTGAACGGCAAGCCCGTCCCCCCATCGCGGTGGTCCCGGAACATCGGTTGGTCATTTCACAAAAAAGACAAAAATCGCCCAAGAAGGCAAGACATGGGGAGAAAAAACCATGGAACAAAAAAAGCGGTATTTCTGGATGTGGGGAGCGATCTTTTTGGGCCTTGCGTCGCTCATCGCCGCCTCGATGGGGATAAGCCCGGATTCCCGGCAATGGTTCCTTCAAGAACATGGCCCGATTGAATCGTTGTCCGCGGTCGGTTATTTTATCTGCCTGCTCGCCTTGACGGGCATGCCAGAGGAGCGAAAACCGGCCGCCGCCATGGCGATCGGGACCCTATTGGTGATTTTCGGGTTGCGGGAGCTGGACTTCCACGCCCGCTTCACCACCATGGGCATCTTCAAAAGCCGGTTTTATATTTCGCCGGAAGTTCCCGTTCTCGAAAAAACCATCGGCGCGGCGGTGTTGCTCCTCCTGATCGGCGCGATGGCCTGCGTGGTGAAACGCCATTTCCGGAGTTTTACTCGGGGCGTTCGGCGCCTGGAACCGGGGCCGTTCAGCGGCCTGATCGCCATTGCACTGCTGGTTTTCGCCAAAACCCTGGACGGCCTGCCGCGAAAACTGGATGGGCTTGGACTGGACTCGCCGGAGGCGCTGGAACAGTTTTTCTGGATCGTGGAAGAAGTGCTGGAGATGGGCATCCCGATCTTCATGCTCCTCGGCATCCTGGCGGAATTCCCCGAGGACCGAAAAGTCGCCCATCGATCGGAATCTGATTCGGCGGCCTATTCCTAACCCGCGCCTCTCCCCGGCATGACCACGAAGGAAACCGAGTCGTAGTTCCCCGCCAGGTCCATGACCGTGAGCCGGTAGCGGCCGGGCCGCCGAAACCGCAGATTTTGAACCTCCCCCACTCCGCTCCGGCCCACCAGATCGCCGTTGAGCAGCCAAAACAGTTCGCCCCGGCCGCCCTCCGCCGACAGGGAAATCTCCGGCAGCCGGGCGCGGGATCCAGGCGGCCGGATCAGGGAATCGGGCTCCACGCCCAGAATTCGCACGGTGTCGGCCGCCGCCGCCACGGGACGCCCGCAGGCGGGGTCCAGCGGCGGAATGCGGGAACGTTTCCGTTGTTTCGGCGTCAGCCAGGGGCCGGCCGCCCGGGGCCACCGGGCAATCTCTCGGATCACCGGGGCGGCCGCGGGACAGTCGGCCTCCAGCCGCAGGCCCGTATGGGGATTCACCGCCACCCGGACCGGATTCGCCGGCCAATGACGATCGGCCCGGTCCGGCAGTGTGGGCGGGACCGTTCCATTTAGCGTCCAAGCCATCCGCCGTTCATGGCAAAGCGGATCGGCGTCCCTTCCACTCCTCTCCGATTCCCCTTCGCCCT
The DNA here is from genome assembly GCA_046541515.1 of Desulfococcaceae bacterium. GTDB lineage: Bacteria > Desulfobacterota > Desulfobacteria > Desulfobacterales > Desulfococcaceae > CAYFVR01. Next base: position 10,467 of record JBKHDD010000079.1, on the reverse strand, counting down.
CCGCCGCCGGCCGGGTCCCCAGCGGCCAGCAGATTTCCGCCCTCTCCACCGAGCCGGGGGCGGGAATCGAACCGCCGTCCCGGGGCAGGCTGTCCACGATGGAAAACAGCAGCGGGGCCGCCGTGGCCCGCCCAAAATGGCCCGGGCTGGGCGTCCCGTCCGGCCGTCCAATCCAGACGCCCACCGTGTACCGCGCCGTCACCCCCACGCACCAGGCGTCCCGATAACCGTAGCTGGTGCCGGTTTTCCAGGCCACCCGGCGGGACCGGTGCATCCGCAGGCGGTGGGCCGAAAGGCCGGGCCGGGGCGCCTCTCGCAGAATTTCGCCCACGATCCAGGCCGCGCCGGAGGTCAGCATTCTTCGATAGACCCGGGGATGGTCTGGCGTCAGTCGCGGCCGCCCGGCCACGCCTTCCCGCGCCAGCGCGGAGTAGGCCCCCGCCAAATCCTCCAGCGACGCCCCAACTCCCCCCAGAATCATGGTCAGGTTCGGCCCCTGTCCGGCGGGATAATCCAAATGCAGCCCGCCCTGTCGCAGCCGCCGGTCGAAAAATTTGGGGCCGAGCCGATCCAGCAGTTCCACGGCGGGCAGGTTGAGGGAACGGCGCAGCGCCTCGGCGGCGCTCACCGGCCCCGTGAAACGCTCGGTGAAATTGTCCGGCCGGTAGCCGCTGAAGGAAAAGGGGGCGTCCACCAGGAGGCTTTCCGAGTGAATCAGCCCTTCCTCCAGGGCGAATCCGTACAAAAAAGGTTTGAGCGTCGAGCCGGGGGACCGCACCGCCTGGACCATGTCCACATGACCGAACCGTCCCTGGTTCAAAAAATCGGAGGAGCCCACGTAGGCCCGCACGGCGAGGTTTTCGTTTTCCATCACGACGGCGGCGGCGGAGGTATGTTCCGGCGTCGTGTCCACCGTGGCCAGCACCAGGTCCCGCACCCGGCCCTGGAGATCGTTGTCGATGAAGGTGCGGACCGGTTCGCGGGGGCTGGCCTTCTCCCGCAATCGCCGGGCCAGCAGCGGCGCGCGCAGGGGATGGGGTTCGAAACGGGAAAGCACCCGCTCGATTTTCGCGCCTTCGGTGGTCGGTCGGTCCCAGACGCCGAATTGGGCCATCCGGTCCAGCACCTTGTCCCGGGCTTGCTCCGCGCCCTCGGGGTTCCGATCCGGCCGCAGCCGGGTGGGGGCCTGGGGAAGCACCGCAAGCAACGCCGCTTCCGCGTGGCTCAATTCCCTGGGCGCTTTGCCGAGATACGCGAAGCTGGCGGCCTGGACGCCCTCGATGGGACCGCCGAAGGGGGCGTGATTCAGGTACAGCGTCAAAATTTCCCGTTTGGAAAACCGAAGTTCGAGCTGAAACGCCCGGAACATCTGCTCCGCCTTGCCCCGCAACGTCCGGGGATGCGGATGAAGAATCCGCGCCACCTGCATGGTCAGCGTGGAGCCGCCGGAAATCAGCTTGCCCTCCCGAATCATCTGCCAAAACGCCCGGCCCAGCGCCAAGGGATTGACCCCCGGATGCCGCCAAAAATACCGGTCCTCGTAGTTGACCAGCGCTTCCAGATACAGCGGCGAAACCTCGTCGATGGTCACGGGATAGCGCCAGACGCCGTTCGCGTCCGGGAAGCTCCGCAGCGGAGTTCCATCTTCCGCGGCAATGGTGACGGCGAAGCTCTCGGCGTCGGTGGGGAGGCGGAGAGGAAAGGTGGAATGGAGGATGCCGAAGGTGGAAAGGGCGTAAAGGACGGCTGCCAACGTCCAAAAAACTATGATTGAAAATGCTGGCAAACGCTTTGGTTGACCTTGACCGATCAAAGCAAAACCTCGCGGAACAAAAAAAGCTGGGCTTCCCTGTTTCCCGGCCGAAGGGACGCGAAATCCATCTCCTCCCGCAGCCTTAACGGCGAGGACGAAATCAATCCGCGATCGTTCATCCATCCCCCCTCAGAAACCGCCGCGCCGCCCGCCACACATATTCCGGATCGAGTTCATGGCCCATTTCGGGGACGACGACGAGCTTGACGCCGACCATTTCTTGGAAAATCTCCCGGGCCAGGTCCGGGTCGCAACCTTGGTCTTCGGCGCCGGTGTGGATTTCCAACTCCGCCGGCGGCGGAAAGGTTCCTTCGGCCGCCATCTTCCGCAGCCGGTCGGCACGGGGCGGGCGGGAGCCGAGGCGGCCTGCGATTCGGCGGGCCGGGCCGAGGACGGGGGAGAGCAGCAACGCCCGCCCCGGAAACGGCGCCTCTTCTTCCGCCAAGACGTGGAGAAGCAGATAGGCGCCGTAGGAACGGCCGACCAAAACCCCTTCGGCCGTCCAGAATCCGTCCGCCAGATCCCCACGGATTTCCGCGAGTTGTTCCGGAAACCGCATTCGGGCGAATTCTCCCCGCAACGCCCGGCCGCGAACGTCCCGTCCCTCCTGGCGCAAAAGAGAGCCGAGCTGCCCGCCCAATCCTTCGTCTCTGCCGGGAATCAGATACGCCTTCGGATTCATTTTTTCCGCATATTCCGATGAAAATTATGGAGAATCCGCCGGGCGCAGTCCCGGAACGGGACAGAAATCTTTTTGCCCCGACTGGCCACCGTGGGCACGGGCGTCGCCGGCGCGATCCCGATTTCGGGCCGGCCCATTCGAAACATGCAGGTCGGCAGCATGGGCGCGGGATCGTCCACCCGGTTCCATTGCACCGCCACCGGAAAGCCGGGGTCGTTTTTCCGCGAAGACCGGCGGAAGAGGTGGTTTTCCGCCAGGAAGCGCCCCAGGTGCAGCCAGTATCGCTCGTTTTCCCGTTGCCGGCTTCTGCGGGCGTCCCCCACGAAAACCACCCCATCCACCCAGCGGAAAAGGGAGCGATGGGCCTCGTCCTCCGGGGGGCGCAAATCTCCGGAGGCGGTTTTTAGCAGGTACCGAAGCTGAAAGCCCCGGAAGGCGTTGCCCAGCAGGCCGAATTCAATCCGATCGTGGGAGGCCCGAGGCATCACCGCCAGCGGGGTTTTCCGCTCGTCGGCGGCTTGCCGGTGGAGCCGTTCCAGGGTGGTCCGTTTGCCGGCGCCCGGCGGCCCGTAGTAGACCAGGATCAGGTCCACGGTTTTCTCCCGAAAGCGGAGATAGGTCATCGAGCGTCAGCGCCTTTCCGGCCGATCGGCGGTCATTTCAAAATTGTTCGGCGTTTCAAAATGGCCGCTTTCCGCGTCGAAATTTCTTTCACCAAAAAAATTCGACGAAGCTCCAAATTCCGGTGGACAACGCGGCGCCCTGCATTAGGTTTCAAGCCGGCGAGGTGAAAATGTTTCATGATCCCAAAAAACGCCCCGGCAAGCAAATGGACGACTGGATGCGGCTGATCCTGATCAACTGGGTGCTGGTCTCGTTCGTCATGTTCTACAGCATTCTGATCGGGATGGTTTGCGGCTCTCTGGTGGCCGTGGTGGCCGACGGCGTTTTGGGACTGGTCGGGATACGAGGAAAAATTTTCGACGTGTTCCCGTTTACGCCTGCGGCAACCGCCTTGGTCGCGGGGATCATCGCGTTTCTCTTTTTGGCCACTTTTCGGTCGATCCGGCACAACTGCGAAACAGACGGCTACACCCTGTCCCTCGCCCCGGAAATCCTCCGGTCGCTGGCCCTCCGCGCCGCGGTCGGCGTCGGGTTTCTGGCCATTTCCGCAATCGCCCTTCGGCTGCTGAAGGGAAACTGAAATTTGGAAAGGACGGAAACGCAATGGCATCCAAATCGTATCCGTCCCCGATTGGCAACCAATGAAAAACTCGCCGATCAAAGCTCCACGGCACGAGCCGACACCATTGATATTGGCGAAAATTTGTAGGGGCGAATTGCATTCGCTCTCGGACCGTCCGGCGCATTCGTCCTTTGGAAATCCCAAAGTGAAAGCTTTTGCGGCAAGAGCCGAATCTCGGATGGAGGTGTAACGCAAAGATTTTTCGCCGCGTCAAAATTTGCGGGTTCTCCGAAAATCGTCAACATTTTTTGCAACTCCCCACCGGGGCGATCACCGGGCGCCCACAACCGTTTTACCATTTTTCGATTGAGACATCGGGGAAATTCCCATGGCCTTTACGGAATTTTCGGTATTGGCACATGAGTTGCTTGGAATTAAGGTAGAAAGCAGGGCGATTTCTCCCCTTCGAACCCCATCGACCCCGGCCGGACCGCCGGCCAAAGGAGGCGACATGATACAAGTCCGACGCAAGAATCAGAATCTGGAATTGGTGTCGAAACTGATGGACAGCGTTTGCGCCAAGTACGATTGCAGCGTGACCTACCATTCCGAGAGCGACACCATCCATTTTCACGGCGACGAGACCTTCAAGGCCCACGTCGCGGAGGAGACCATGAACCTTTTCAGAAGAACCGAGATGAGGTGACGCCGTGATTCGCCAGACAGGGCCATCCGAACTTTGATCCCCGTCCCGAGGCAGGTGGTTCGGGGCGGGGTTTTCTTTTCTCGGCGAACGGCCTTTCCCGTCCATTCCCCTTTTCGGGCAACCGTCGCCCCAGTTTTCTCCACGCGGAATCGTTAGCCGCCGACCCGCAACACCACCTTCCCCACATTCCGATTGGCTTTCACGTAGGCGTGGGCCGCGCCCGCCTCCTGGATGGGAAATACCCGGTCCACCACCGGGGTCATCCGTCCCGACAGCAGGCGGGGCCAAAACTCCTCCACGAAGCCGGCGACGATGTCCGCCTTCTCGGAACGCGGTCGGGCGCGAAGCCGCGTGCCTTTCAGCGTCAGGCTCTTCCCCAGAATCATCCCCAGATTAATTTCCGCCTTTGCGCCGCCCAATAGGCCGATGGTGACCATTCGGCCGTTTTCCGCCAGCGAGGCCAGGTTCCGCTCCAGATAATCGGCCCCCACCACGTCCAGGATCAAGTCCACTCCGCGCCCGTCGGTGGTTTTTCGAACCGCCTCGGCGAAATCCTCTTCCCGATAGGCGATGGTCCGCTCCGCCCCCAGTTCGCGGCAACGGTCCAGTTTTTCCGGGCTTCCCGCCGTGACCACCACCCGGGCCCCGGCGGCTTTGGCCAGTTGAATGGCGGCCGTGCCCACCCCGCTGGCGCCGCCGTGGAGCAACACGATTTCCCCTTCCTTCAGTCCCCCTTCCCGGAAGAGGTTGGAATAGGCGGCCAACCAAACTTCCATTAGCGCCGCGCCCCGTTCCATGGTCCAGTCGTCCGGCAGGCGGAGCAGCAATTCCGATGGAACCGCCACTTTTTCCGCGTATCCGCCGCCGGTCAGCAAACCACAGACCCGGTCGCCGGCGGTCCAACCCGATGCGTTGTCGCCGGGGTCGATCACCGTCCCGGCCATTTCCAGCCCCAGAATTTCCGACGCGCCCGGCGGCGGCGGATACTGGCCCCGGGCCTGAAGCAGGTCGGCGCGGTTGACGGCCGCGGCGGCCACTTCCACCAGCACTTCTCCCGGCTTGACCGCGGGATCGGGCGCCTCCTCCCAGCGAAGCTCGGGATCGGGATCGCCGGGGTGAACCACAATGGCTTTCATGGGCATCCCTCCTTTGGAATATTCATCCCTTCCATCCCGCAGAATCTACGGGATTGCGGGTGCTGTCAAGGTTTTCGGAGGGGAGACGTTGGCGAGGTCGGAGAGGGGTGGCGGATTTGATTCACTCCTTCAGCCGAACCAGATAGTCCGCATCGGCATTCGTAATGTTTTCGGGAGTCAAGGCGCCGGGGATGAACGGAAGGATCACCGCCTGGGTCATGGAAGCGGCACGCCGATGAATCTGATCCGGAATGCCCAGCCGCCAGACGTGGCCGTTTCCGGCCAGGATCACCATGACGTGGTCCGGATTGGCGTAGAGGAAATCCAGGGCATGGATGGCCATGGATTTGTCCCAAACGAGCTGGGCCTCGCAGAAATTGGTGAAATCGAAATTCCCGTGGCCGCGCATTCCATAGGCCCGCCGGATGAAGCTCATGTATTCGGAATCCACCCGGCAGGTCACCTTCGGCAACCGCCCCCGCTGCTCTTCGGTGAGGGATTCAAAACCGCCCCGGGCCACCTGGTTGGTGATGTCCCGGGCCACGTTGAGACCCAGAATCGGAATCCGTTCGTCCCGGGCGAATTCCAGAATGTGGCCGTAGAGGGGCCACGGATAATTCCAATTGTCGTAGTAGACTTTGATGAAATCGGTGGCATCGCTTTTCCCGGCGGTCCAGCGGTCCAGTTCCGGCTGGGTTTCCCGCCGAAACATTTCCATCCCCACGCCCAGGTCCACCCCGGCCTTGTGGAGGGCCTGGATGACGCCCAATTGCTTGGCGTGATGATCCGGCCGGTCGTGGACTTCGCCCACCAGCACCACCCGGTTCAACCGCAGTTTTTCCACCGCCTTCTCGGCGGGCATCCAGCGTTCGGCCTCGAGGTCGTAAAACTCCACGGCGGCCCCGTTGGCGATGACGGCGGCAAAAAGAATCAAAGAAAGCGAAAGTACGGCGAGAACTCCGCGGCTTTTGAGGCGCATGATCGAGATTTCCTTTCGAGCGAACACCCAAATTTTGGGGATTTGAAGCAATACCGTTCATCTACCCAAAAGGGTAGGGGCGTATCGCGTACGCCCTTGGTCAATCTGGCCCGATCGTCCCTTTGAAATCCCAACCTGAACGATATTGGGATTGGAAGCGATGGATCAAGGGCGAATCGGTCACGGGCCACGTTCCCTTGGCCCGGTTCTGGTTTTCCCGGAACGCCAGAAAGCTGTAGGCGCCGTAGTGGGTGATTTTCCGGGCGACGACCGAAGCGCCGTCCCCATCGGCCCAAAACAGCGCGGCGACCTTCTCTGGATTGCCGGGACGGGGAAAAACGCCGAAAAAGGCGTCCGCACCGGGCGCGTAGGTTTCCCCCTGGAGTTCCAGGCCATCGGCGACAAAGGCGACCGTTTCGGGGAGCGTGGGCAACAATTTCGGATCGCTGGGCCGGCCCACCAACAACAGGCTGCGGCTTTGCGTTTCTCCCTCGTCCAAATCGGATTCGGCGACCACGCGATACCGGCGAAGCCCCAGGGAAATCGCCAGCATTTCCGCCGTCTGGGCCAGCGCCGGCGAGGCGGAATCGGCAACGACCACCAGGACCGTTTCCGATCCCTTGAGCCGGTTCACCGTGGGCGGCACTTCTTGAGGATGAAGCCGGCGCATCACGTCGGCGTCCGGGTCCACCGAAAGGCGGATCGGTTTGTCTTCCACCGCGAAGCGGAATTCGGCCTCGGTTTCCGTCAAGGCAACGGTTTCCCGCCGGTCGCCTTTTTCAGTTTCCAACAGGACGGGGACGCGGAGGTCCCACCCCGGCGCGTTTTGCCGAAGGCGGCCGGAGACGATCCATTCCCCGGTTTCGGAGGTGCTGGAAACGGAATCCAACGAGACGACCGGCGCTCCGGGCCCTTGAATCCATTGCCGAAAAAAAGCGTCCAAAGATTCTTCATGGGCCTTCTGGAACGCGGCCTGGAAATCGGCCCAGGAAGCGGCCTGGAATTTGTGGGTCTGGAAAACCTCCCGCAGGGTTTCCCAAAAGCGCTCTTCCCCCACCCGCCGTCGAAGCATGTGAAACACCATGGCGGACTTGTGGTAGCCGATGGCCTGGCTGGGCCGATCCACCCGGCTCCGGAATTCGGAGAGGGGAAAGCCGCCGCCGGGCGGAACCAGGGCGGTGTACCCGCGCACCATTTTCAGCCGGTATTCCCGGGCCGCTTCGGGCGACTCGTCTTCCTTGAAGAGATAATCGGAAACGTAGGTCGTGAGCCCTTCGCTCCAGTTTCCGGAGGAATAATCGACGTGGACGCCGTTGCCCCACCAGCAGTGGGCGATTTCGTGGCCCAGGCTGGTGGAAAGGATAAACGGAAGCCGCAACACCCGGCCGCCCATCAGCGTGTAGGAAGGAAAGCCGTAGCCCGTGGGGAAAAAGTTTTCCACCACGGCGAATTTGGAAAAGGGATAGGGACCGAAGATTTGGGCGTAGTAGTCGATGTATTTGGCCGAGGCGTCCAGGTAGGCGTCGGATAGCCCTTGGGTTTCCGGCAGAAAATAGGTCATGACCCGCACCGGCCCGGATTTTTTCTCCCGCATTTCATACCGGCCGGCGGAAAGGGCGAGGATTTCCGTCGGGGACTCCGTTTTCCAAACCGAAACGGTGCGGCCGTCTTCCGTTCGATGTTCCTTCAAGTCCCCGGCGGTGACGGCCAGGACCCCTTCGGGCGCCTCCGCGGAAACGGTGTGCCGGGGCGTCCGGCTCTCCGAAAGCACCGGGTACCAGCCGGAACCGCCCAGCAACAACGTGCCCCGATCGGAAATGGCGCCGCTGACGCCGTGCCCGGGATTGTCCATGTTGAGCGGCCGAACCGGGGCGGGGTCGTCAAACACGGCGGCGTAGGCAATGGTCAGTTCCGGATTCGATTCGGCGCCTTCCGGCGGTTCCACGGTCAGGATCGAGCCGGAAAAACGGTGATCGGCGGCATCCGCTCCCCACCGGACTTCCGAAAGCCGTGCCTCTTCCGCAAGAAACAATTCCACCGGCGTATTTGGACGTTCCGGAAACTGGATTTGGGATTCGCCGGTGAGCCGGGATTGCGCCGGGTCCAGGGAAATCCGGATGGTTTGTTCCGGTCGTCCCGCAGATGGCGAAGAGGCGTTGGTGGGCGAACAACCCGCAAGGGAAAGCAGCGCAAGGACCAAGGGCCAAATGGCATGGGAAGGGCGCGGGAAAGTAAAAAGCATTCGACAAGGCTCCTTTTTCCAATAAAATCGGAAACTGTGGTAAGCTAAGCCGAAGGGCGGCGGCTGTCAATTCACGGCGCTCCGAAAAAAATTTATGAACGGAAAAAAATTTGGCTTTGCCTATTGTGAAAGCCCCCGAAAGAATTATTGTCTTTGTGTCAAGCCATCTTCGCGCCACCTTGAGGGGTGGACCGCGCAAATCAGATTTGGACTGCCTCCTTCCCTGACTTTTCGCGGCCCGCCCCTCTCCCCTTTTCTGGAGCATCCTTCTTTATGCCTTATCGATTAAACGATTTGCAAATTCACCATCGCTACGCCGATCTCGGGCCTGCCTTTGGCGCGCCCGTTCACCCAACGCCGTTGAAATCCCCGTTCTTGGCCGCCTTCAACCCGGAGGTGGCCGAAACGCTGGGCCTGGAACCCGCTGTCGCCGCCGATCCGGACGTGGTCTCGGTTTTCGGCGGAGAGAAACTTCCGCCGGGCGCCCGCCCCGTGGCCATGCGGTACACCGGTCACCAGTTTGGCCAGTACAATCCGGAAATCGGCGACGGCCGGGCCATTTTGCTGGGGGAAGTCCAAGGCGCGGACGGGAAATTCCACGATTTGCACCTGAAAGGCGCCGGGCGGACGGCCTACGCCCGCGTTTTCGACGGCCGGGCCGTGTTGCGCTCCACCATCCGGGAATACCTTTGCGGGGAGGCCATGCATGGGCTGGGGATTCCCACCACCCGGTCGCTGTGCATCATCGGCAGCGAAGAGCCGGTTCGGCGCGAGACCATGGAAACCGGTGCGAATCTGGTCCGCGTGGCGGAAAGCCATGTCCGCTTCGGCTCTTTCGAGCCCCATTTGGAACGGAACGACGCCGACGCGATTCGAACCCTGGCGGACTGGGTGATCGCCGATCATTTTCCGGAAGCGGCCGAAAAGGCCGGCGAAGATCGATACGCGGCCTTTCTCTCCGGGGTGGTGGACCGCACGGCGCGGCTCATCGCCGATTGGCAGGCCGTCGGGTTCGCCCACGGGGTGATGAACACCGACAACATGTCCATCCTGGGACTGACGCTGGATTACGGCCCCTACGGCTTTCTGGAAGCCTACGATCCCGGGCACATCTGCAACCATTCGGACCGGATGGGCCGCTACGCCTTCAACCGTCAGCCGTCCATCGCGCAATGGAACCTGGGGGTGCTGGGCGCGGTCCTTTCTCCCATTTTGGACCGGGAGCGCGCCATGGAGATTGTCGCGGGGTTTGACGCGGTTTTCCAATCGGCATGGCTGGAAAAGATGCGGCGCAAGCTCGGCCTGCGGGAATCCAAGGAGGAAGACGCGGACCTGATCCGCGATCTGCTGGACATTCTGGCGGAAAAGGGGTTGGACTATACGCGGTTTTTCCGGGATCTGGGCAACTTCCGCTCCCGGCCGGCGCCCGGGAATGCGCCCCATCCGGTGGACCATGAACCGGCTTTCGCAAGGTGGCGGGACGCCTACCGGGCGCGGCTTTTGTCCGAAGGCGGCGTGGACGCCTTCCGCAAATCGGCCATGGATATAGTCAATCCCAAGTTCGTGCTTCGCAACTACATGGCGGAAATCGCCATCCGCAAGGCGACGGAAGACCGGGATTATGGTGAAATTGAACGACTGCGGCGAATCCTTGCAACGCCGTTCGACGAACATCCAGAAGCCGAGGAATACGCCGGACCGCCCCCCGAATGGGGACGGCATC
>JBKHDD010000078.1:0-21325 GCA_046541515.1 Desulfococcaceae bacterium | reverse complement strand
TTGAACGGATTTCCATCATCGTTTTTAACGAATCCGTTGCTGCCGTTGTTCTGGAAGTAGAGGATTTTTCCCGTATCGGCCGATGTTCCGACGAACAAATCGAGATTTCCATCCCCGTCCCAATCCCAAAGCGTTGGCTTGACCTCGATATTGGTGCCAAATCCGGAAATGGGCGTGGATCCATCCGCTTCGAGAAGAGAAAAAGCCGCGTCGCTTTCATATTGATTGGATGCGTTCAGCGTGAAAAAACCAATTTTTCCATCAGATGCAGAATCCCAATAACCAATGACCGCCTCCAATTTTTCATCTCCGGTCAAATCTCCCAGCGCCGGAGAAGTGCGAAAAAATCCATTCGAATTAAACTGATTGAACGGATTTTCGGCGCCGCCCTTTTCCTCGAAAACGCCCACATTCCCCGACGCGGCGGACGCCAGCCACAATAGAGAAAAAACTGAAAAAGCCAGAACGATGGATTTTCGATGGTTCATGGTGATTGCCCTCCGGATGGATGGTGTTGGATGGAAGAAACAAAACGCCGGCATTATACCCCATTGGCGACCGTTTGCGAAAGGCAAAGGATCACAACTTCCGGACGCGGGCCGCACGTCATGCGGAAACCGTTCCCTCGCGTACACGGGAATACCGCGATCCCCAATTTCCGTCAGGCGAAGTCGGAAAGAAGGCAATCCCTTGACGCCCCGCCGCGGGCGGTGATAAGGACGTCCTGGAAATTTCCAAAAGTCTTCCAATCCTTGCGCCGGAAGGGAATGCCCAATGCCGGGTCGATTTCACGAAATTTTTGCCGCCGATGTGATGGACGGCCTCTTTCCCGCCGAGCGGGCGGATTCGTTTTTCGAGGCCCTGTACGGAGACGTGGACGAGGGCGCCTACGACATTCGCCTCGCCTACGCCGCCGAGGAGGACAACGAGCTTCGGTTCGAATTCCGGCTGGAGCGGCGTCCGGGCAAATGTCTGGTCTGCAACCTCACCTACGGCCTTCCCCACGTCTTTTCCCGCCATCCCATCTTGAACGTCCAGGGCGTTGTCAATCAAATCCAGGACCGAATCAACGGGCAGGCCCGGGTGTCCGGCTGGCGGCTGGGCCAGACCAGGGAAAAATCCGCCGCCCTCCACGTCATCCCCCTCGTTGTTTTCCTGGAAACCTGATTCGACCATCCGACCTTTCCCCAAATTTTGAGCAACATGCCCGGAGACGCCACGGGTTTCGCTTTCGAGACGCGGAGATCCGGACGTGGGGGGCGGGCATTGCGCGCGCCCCCTGTCGTCCGAGGGAGTTGGCGTCGGGTTTGCCGCGGAATTGAAGCGGGGGCGGGGAAAAAGAAAAGGGACGGGAAAGGAAAGCCGGCGCCGGAAGCCGTCCGGCGTCGGCTGGACGGCTTCCATGGCGGAATCGGGCCTCGGCGAAAAGCCGGCCCGGAGAAAGAGGCGCGTCAGCTTTTGCGGGGCGGCCGCCTTCGCCGGCGTTTTTGGGGCGGGCGGCCGTCCGCGGCCTTTTTCCCCGACGGTTTGCCGTCTTCGGTTTTCGCCTTTGGGGGCGGCGTCGGCAGCTTCAGCCATTCCTCCGGCGGCCGGGTGCATTCCAGCGGGTGGCCCAAAAATTCTTCGATGGCCGGGATGTAGAAGGAATCCTCCTCGCAGGCGAAGCTGATGGACGTTCCCGTCGCCCCGGCCCGGCCGGTGCGTCCGATGCGATGGACGTAGCTTTCCGGGTCCTGGGGCAGGGAGTAGTTGATCACGTGGCTGATGGCCTCGATGTGAAGCCCCCGGGCCGCCACGTCCGTCCCCACCAGCACGCGGACCTTTCCCGCCCGGAAATCTTCCAGCACCCGCATTCGCTTCTTTTGGGGAATGTCGCCGGAGATCACCGAACAACTGACCCCGAAGCGGGACAGCCGATCGGCGATTCGCTGGGTTTCGTCCTTGCGGTTGCAGAAAATCAGCACCCGTTTCAGGTCTTTTTCGGTGACGAGGTGGCAAAGCACCGAAAATTTTTCCCGGGTGGTGGTCAGGTAGACGATCTGGTCCACCGCCTCGGCCTCGATCTTTTCCGGCTCGATTTCCACCACCACCGGTTCCCGGGTCCATTGTTCCGCCAGCCGCTCCACGTCCCCGGTCATGGTGGCGCTGAAAAACAGCGTCTGCCGCTTGTCCTTGAAGGGCGTTTTCCGCACGATCCGTCGAACCTGGGGAATAAAACCCATGTCCAGCATCCGATCCGCCTCGTCGATGATCAGCGTCTCGATCTCCCCGAGCCGCACCTCGCCCTGCTCGGCGAAATCGATCAGCCGTCCGGGCGTGGCCACCACGATGTCCACCCCGCCGGCCTCCAGCTGCTTTCGCTGCTTGTTGTAGTCCATCCCGCCGAAGACGGTCACGATCCGAAAATCGCAGTATTTGGCCAGCAGCTCCGCCTCCTCGGCGATCTGGACCGCCAGCTCCCGGGTGGGAGCCAGCACCAGGACGCGGGGCGTTCCCGAGGGGCGATCCTTCGGAAGGGGATTCCGCAACATGCGGGCGAGAACCGTGATCAAGAAGGCGGCGGTTTTTCCGGTGCCGGTCTGGGCCTGGCCGGAGGCGTCCTTGCCCGCCAGGGTCGCGGGCAGAATTTCGGACTGGATGGGGGAGCAATACTGAAACCCCAGGTCGGCCACCGCGTGCAAAATCTCTCCGGGCAGGTCCAAATCCTGAAACCGGGTTTTGCCCTCGGCCGGTTCGACGGAATATTGGCTCGGGTCCCATCCTTCGTGGGCGCCGGCTCCCCGGGCGGCCGGGGGAGGCCGTCGCGTCGCGGCGTCGTCTGATTTCGGGCCGCCCTTTTTGCCGCGCCGGCGCCGCCGCTTCCCGGGCTTGGCGGCGTCTCCCCCGGATATTTTCTCTTCCGGGGGAGACGCCCGTTTGACGGGGGCCTTCTTGGGTTCCGGTTTGGGTTCCGGGCGCGGCTGGGGCGGGCCTTCGGCGGGCGGGGCGGGTTTGGACAGGTTGCGAAAGGTTTCGCGGACTTTGGTCAAAAAAGATTTTGGCATGCAGGTTCAGTCACTCTCGTTTGAAGTTCCGGAGGAAAGTTTCAACGGCGTCCATGTATTCGGAAAAGCCGATGACCATCAGCGTATTGTGGTCGGCGCCGGGGATGGGGATCAGCCGTTTGTTCCGGCCGGGGGACGCCTCGAACAATTCCCGGCCGTTTTGAAACGGGATCAGCTGGTCGTCTTCGGCGTGGATCACCAGCAACGGCCCGGGGTATTCGGCGATTTTTTCCCGGTTGCCCACGCCGTCCCGGGTTTCGTCGAACCCCATGGAGGCCGCCGGCAGGCCCAGAATTTCCAGCAAAGGACCCGTTCGGGAAAAACCGCTTTCCACGATGAGCCCGTCGATTTCCCCGGCGCGTTTCGCGGCCAGCTCGATGGCCGGGGCGCTTCCCAGAGACCGGCCCATCACCGCCAGGGGACCGGTTTCGCCGTTTTCCTCCCGGCGTTTCAGCAGGAAATCCAGGATTTCATGGGCGTCTTCGAGGACGGCGGAAACCGTGGGCCGCCCGCCGGATCGGCCGTATCCCCGATAATCCACCGGGAAAAACTGAATTTCCCGCTGGGCGTAGGCCGGCGCGAGGTCATGGTAATCGGCGGCGATTTCTCCGTTCCCATGAAAAAACAATATCGTGGGGGAATCTCGGTTCGCCGGATGGAACCAGCCGCCCGCTTCGATCCCGTCCGAAAGGGGGATGGCGACCGGCTCGGCGGCGTCGGGCGCGTCGGAAAAGGACCATTCCGGCCGGGGGTGAAAGAGAACGGCCGAGACTTCCGGTCCATTGAGCCAGTCGTGGGCCATTGCGAAGCCTTTCCGGGAGGTGGAAATTGATTGACCTTGCATAATAGCAGTTTTCGCAGCGGGGATCAAGACGCGGGAAATGGCGGGGCGTCCCCCGCGCGGCGCGGCGGTCGCAAAATCCCCCCGGCCCCCTTTGCAAAAGGAGGAGGGGCGTCCCCCGCGCGGCGCGGCGGTCGTCGCCGATGGATCGGCGGAATTGCGGTCTTTCGCCGGGGCGGGGCGGAAATCGGAAAAAAATGGCGGGGGGGGCGGAAACGTTCTCGACGGTTCGGTTCGTCCGGGCTCTGCCCGGCGTCTACCGGCGACTGAGCATCCGAAGCAGATCCATGGCCTTGGAGGGGATGGCCCGGCGCGCCGCCACGAAGCGTTTGCGGAAATAGCCGTTTTTCATTTCGCCGATGGTGACGCCGTGTCTTCGGCTGGCGTGGACGAATTTGCCGTCTTTGAGGTAGAGGCCCACATGTCCGATTCGGCTTCCCCGTCGGCCCCGAAACACCAGGATGTCGCCTTCTCGTATTTCTTCCGGATCCACATGTTCGAGGGTGTCGAACATGTCGCGGGATGTTCGGGCGAGATCCAGGTTGAACACTTCCTCGTACAGATTTTTGACGAGGCAGGAACAATCCACGCCGAAGCGGGTGCATCCGCCGTACCGATAGGGCGTTCCCATCCAGGACTCGATGGCGGCCAGCAGTTGCAGATTTTCGGTGCCGTCCAGGTCGAGGTCCAGCTTTTCGGCGATTTCGGCGAGCATCATCAGGTCCATGGCCGTGAGCCCCTCTTCGTCGCTTCTTCGATCCGGGTCGGCCGCGGATTCGGCGGGGAAGGCTTTGGGGGCGGATATGGGGCGGCGGGCGGAGGGAGAGGCGTCGGCTGGGAGGGCTTTGGGGGCGGATTCGGCCGGCGCCGCAACGGCGGTTGGCGCGCCGTCGGCGGGGGCGACGGGCGCCGCGGCGGGGACGGTTGGCGAGGACGCCTTGTGCAAGGCGCCGCAGGCGGTCAGGAGAAAGAGCGAAAAAAGAACGAAAAATCCGGAAAGGCCGCGACGGATGGAAGGCTGAAGTTTCATGTTCCGTTTCGTGTTTGCGTTGAACAAAACCGGATTGCCCGTTTCGTTTTCGGCAATCCCCGGCTGTCCGTCCCCGCCTCGCGGCGGGTTTGGCAAATTGCCCGGCGACTTCATGCTGGCTGGAATGTGAATTTTTTCACGTTTTTTACCGGTCGATCTTTTCCAAGTCAATGAAAAAGTCGTACCGTCCGCCAGACGGTCGCCTCGAACCGGTCTTTTTTTCACGCTTCACCTTTCCCGATCCGTCCGTCGTGACCGCGGCGATCTTTTCCCGGCGGTGGCCACCTTGTTGACGTTCTGGCCGCCGGTTCGCGATCCGTCCGTCGTGACCGCGGCGATCTTTTCACGTCTTTCGGAGAGCCGCTATTGTTGGACAACCACCAAATTTCCCAGGGAAACCCGGGCCAGCTCCATCCCGCCGGGCGGTTCGTCCAATCGGGCGGCCTTGACCAGGCGGGCACGATAAAACGGCTGGGTCAACCGGTTGATCATGACGCCGTTGGAGCTGCTGGCGTGGACGAAGGCCCCGCTCTTGAGATAAATGCCCACGTGGGAGACGAATCCCTCGTCCTTCATGTCGAAAAAGAGCAGATCTCCTTCGCGAAGTCCGGAGACGTCCACGTTTTCCAACCGCTCTTCGAGCATGGTTCGAACGGTTCGGTTGATGTCCAGGCCGAACACTTCCGCGTAAATCGTTTTCACCAGGCAGGAGCAGTCGATCCCCCCGACGGAGCACCCGCCCCATTCGTAGGGCGCGCCCATCCAGTCGGCCACGGCCCGAAGCAGCTCGTAGTTCTCGTCGCCGTCCAGCGAAATGCCGAATCGGCCGGCCAGACTGGCGCGCAACGGTTCAAGGCGCGGCCATTCGGGCTCCGGTTTTTTGGGCGGTTCCGGCCGCGGCGGGGATTCCGGGGCGGGCGCCGGAATGGACACGGGAAGCGGCGCTTCCGGTTCAAGGATCGGCGGTCGCTCCGGCCGATTCGCCGCTTGGACGGCGGCGTCTTCGGAGGCCGCGGCGCGGCGTTGGACCGCCTCCGGGGCGACGCGCGGAAGGTGATGGTGGCGAAAAATGCATCCGGTCGGAACGAGAAGGAAAAAACCGCAGAGCGGCAGAAGCCACGATCCGGATTTTCCGGAACGTTCCGATTTCCCGTGACGAACGATGGACAATGACATGCCTTCCCCCTTTCTGGTCAATCGGTTGCCGAAGTCGGCGCCTGAAAACCGATATAATTTTAGGAATAAAATCCCAAAAAAGGCCCATTCCCTCAATGGGGATGGGCCGGTAACCGGGGGTAGGGAATGTCTACTTGTGCAAAAGGGACGTCTCCGTCACTGGGCGGAAAAGGAAAAGAACGGGCTGGCGGGTTGTTCGTCCATCACCGGGACGTTGTCCTCCCAGTGGATGATTTCGCAGCCGTCCGTTTCGCCGGACGGGCTGGAGCAGCCGATGTAGGGCATGACCGGGTCGCCGGCCATGGACTGGAAGCTGAACATGACCGCGTGGTTTTTCGGCGGCTGTTCGAATTGCAGCATCCGGGTCAGATAAATCCGGCAGGCGCCTTCGAACAGTCCGCTGCCGCGGCCGATTTGCTCCAACCGCTCCCGGAACCGGGCCCGGGCGGCTTCTTGGTCTTCGGCGTCGATCATCATATGGAAAGCGCCGTGGCGCCGATCGGAATCCGACGATTCCTGCTGGTGGCTGACATGAAGAAAATGGGCCACGAAAATCATGGTGAATCCTCCGAGCGAGTTCCCGTCCTCGGGATCGCAGGTTCAGGATGGTTCGGTCATCGGCTCCATATCAGCCGATCCCCCGGTGGTCAAAACTTTTTGAGACGCGGCGGGTTTCGGCGCGGGAGGGGCGCTTCGGACGCCCTTTACCCGCGCGGATGATAACGGGCATGGATTTCCTTGAGGCGGCCCCGGGCCAGGTGGGTGTAAATTTGGGTGGTGGAAATGTCTGCGTGGCCCAGCATGAGCTGAATGGCCCGAAGGTCCGCGCCGCCTTCCAACAGATGGCTGGCGAAGGCGTGGCGGAGGCTGTGGGGCGACACGGTCTTCCGGATTCCGGCTTTTCGAACGTAGGTTTTCAGCGCCTTCCAAAAGCCCTGGCGGGTCATGGGGTTGCCGGCCCGGGCCACGAACAGCCAGGGGCTGATCCGGGTTTTGAGAAGGGTCGGGCGTCCGTTTTCCAAATAAAGCCGAAGCCGTTCCCGGGCATGCAGACCGAAGGGAACCAGCCGTTCCCGATCGCCCTTGCCCGCCGCCCGGACGACGCCGGCGTCGCTTCGGACGTCGCCCAGGCGCAGGCCGACCAGTTCCGACACCCGCAGGCCCGCGCCGTAGAGCATTTCCAGCATGGCGGCGTCCCGCAGCCCGCGGGGCGTGGCGGAGTCCGGCGCGGAGAGCAGCCGTTCCACCTCCTCCAGCGAAAGAATGACCGGCAGCCGAAGCCCGGTTTTGGGCAGGTCCAGCCGGGCCGAAGGGTCGCCGGACAGTTCGCCTTCCCGAACCAGAAAGCGGTAAAAAGCGCGCAGGGTCACCAGGTGCCTGGCCCGGGACCGGGCGTCGAGTCCCTCTCGCTCCAGTCGCATCAAATGGGCCAACAGCAGGGGCGTGTCCCCGTCGGAAAGGTTCTCGACCTTTTTTTCGCGCAGTCCGTCCAAATACCGTTCCAGGTCGGCCCGATAGGCGGCGACGGTGGCGTCGGACAAGCCTTTTTCGGCCAGCAGGTAGTGGACGAACCGCTCCGAGGGGGAGTCCGGGTCTCCGGCTTGGGCGGCTGGGGGGATGCTCGTTGACATCGTTGACATTAGGGGGCGTTTTTTCTATCATCCATCGGCGTAACCGGTCAAAATGGGCGTCGATTTTTGCACGGGTTGAACCTACCACCGCCCCAATATCATTTTCGGAGCGCCCGCGCAATTCCACCCCAAAATCCGTTGGCAACCGACATTCCACATGGGCGACCCGAAGGAGACACGATGATGGCGACGAAGAATGGGCGGAGCACCGTTTGTATCTGGATGGCGTTGGCGTTGGCAATTTCCGCCGGGGGATGCACCGGCTTGCGGAGCGCCGGGGGGGGAGGCGGCGGAGAAAGGAACATCGGCGAATCTCCGCTCTACTATGGTTTTCCGGACGTGCTCATTCCGGCGGAGCTGCGGGAGGACAAGCAGAACTCCTACCTGGTTCAGTCTCAGGGCTTCTCCGCCGGCATTCTCGCCTTTCGCGGCCGGGTGGACCGGGGCTCGCTGATCGCGTTTTTCCGGGAAAACATGGCCAAGGACAACTGGCGGACCATCGGGGGCTTCACCGCTTCCCGCTCCATCTTGCTCTTCCACAAGGAAAATCGCTGGTGCGTCATTAACATCGCCGAGGGGGATTTTTCCACCGCCGTGGAGGTCGGCGTGGTGCCCACAACCGCCAACGCGACGGTGACGCCCAGAGTTGGGGAGGGGATGGTTCAGTGAGCCGGGGAATGCTGTTCGGCAGGGAAATCGTGCTGGGTGTCAGCGGCGGGATTGCCGCCTACAAGGCCGTTTATCTGCTCCGGCTGATGGTCAAGGTCGGCGCCCGCGTGCGGGTGATGATGACCCCCAACGCCGCCCATTTCGTCGGTCCCGTCACCTTCGAGGCCATCTGCAACCGGCCGGTCTGCACCGATCTCTACGACCGTCGGGACCCCGAGGCCGCCATGCGCCACATCGAATGGGCCCGGGAGGCTCGGGCCGTGGTGGTCGCGCCGGCCACCGCCAACCTGCTGGGCAAATTCGCCCGCGGCATCGCCGACGACGCCCTGTCCACGTTTCTGACGGCGGTCACTTGCCCGGTGCTGCTTTGTCCCGCCATGAATTCGGACATGTATCTCTCCCCGGCGGTTCAGCGGAATCTGGATCTTCTTCGTTCGGACGGCCACCTCGTGCTTTCCCCGGGGGAAGGGGAGCTGGCCTGCGGCGTCTCCGGGACCGGGCGACTCCCCGAGCCGGAACAGATCATGGACCGGCTGGAGTCGGCGCTGACCCGCAAGGACCTGGGCGGCCGCCGGGTGCTGGTCACCGCCGGGCCGACCCGGGAATTCCTGGACCCCGTCCGCTTTATCTCCAATCCCTCCTCGGGCCGGATGGGCTTCGCCGTGGCCCGCGCCGCCGAACACCGGGGGGCGGAGGTGACGTTGGTGACCGGCCCGGTCAACCTGCCCGACCCGCCGGGGATGGAAGTGGTCCGGGTGACCACCGCCAACGAGATGGCCGAAGCCGCGCTGGGCCGGGTGGCGGACGCCGAGATCATCGTCAAGACGGCGGCGGTTTCCGACTACCGGCCCCGGGAAATCGCCGCGCACAAAATCAAAAAGGGCGACGCCGAGGAGACGCTGATTCTGGAGCGGAATCCGGACATCCTCCGGGAAATCGGGGCGCGCAAGGGAAACCGCTTCCTGGTGGGCTTCGCGGCCGAAACCCGGGATTTGCGGGAAAACGCGTCCCAGAAACTCCGCAAAAAAAATCTGGACATGATCGTGGGCAACGTGGTGACCGAGGCGGGCGCCGGGTTTGCTTCGGATGACAACCGGGTCACCTTTTTCTATCCCGACGGCGGCCAGGAAGTTCTGGAGTCCATGCCCAAGATCGCCGTGGCCCATCGACTGCTGGACCGCGTTGTGGAGCGGATGGGATGACCGACGAGATGATCGGGGGGCCGCCTCCCGTTCCCCGGCGGGCCTACGGCCGGTTGTTGCTGGCCGTTCAGGACAGCCTGCGGGCCATGTCCGCTTCCGGTTGCGCCGGCTTCGATCTCTCCCCCGAGGCGCGCGCCGTTTTGGATCGTCTCGCGCCGCCGCGCCGCAATTCCGAGGAGGGCCCCGGCGAGCGGACGACTGGACCTCGGGACCGGAATTTTCCGGCCGGCGGTCTTGGGACGGAAAAGCCGCAGCCCCGGATGGACCGACCTTCTGGTCGTCCCCGCACCTCCCGGGAGCCCGCGCGGGCCAAGTCTCCGGACGCGCGGGGACCGGCTCCCGGGGCCGAAACCCTGGAAGATATCCGCGCCGACCTGGGCGACTGCCGACGCTGCCCGCTGGCCGAGGGGCGAAACCGGCTGGTCTTCGGCACGGGGAATCCCCGGGCCCGGGCGATGTTCGTGGGCGAAGGGCCCGGCCGGGACGAGGATCGCCAGGGAGAGCCCTTCGTGGGGCGGGCCGGCCAATTGCTGAACCGGATCATCCAGGCCGTCGGCATGACCCGGGAATCGGTCTACATCGCCAACGTGGTGAAATGCCGGCCCCCGGGAAACCGGAATCCCGAGCCGGACGAGATGGCCACCTGCCGCCCCTTTTTGGATCGGCAGATTCGGTCGGTGCGCCCCGAAATCCTCGTGGCCCTGGGCAAGGTCGCGGTCATGGCTCTGCTTACCACCGACGCGCCGCTGAATCAACTTCGCGGAAAGCCGATCACCTACGGAGACACGCCCCTTTTGGTCACCTATCATCCCGCCTTTCTGCTTCGCTTTCCGGAATGGAAGCGGGCGGTCTGGGCCGACATGAAACGGCTGCGGGATTTTTTAAACCGGGATCGCCATGAAAACGCATAAGCCCGAAGCTTCCCGCCATGAATCCCGGGGAATTCGTTCCGCTTCGAATTCCGTTGGAGCGTTGCGCCGTTCCATGGGCTACGATCGGAACCGGCGCGGCGGGATTCATTTGGGACCGATTTGGATCACGCTGTTTTTTTTCTTCCTGACGGTCCCGGCGGCTCTGGCGGCCGACAAGGTCTACCACGTCCGGGTGGCCGACCCCATCGGCCCGGCGGTTTCCGGCTTCGTGGCGCGGGCCATCGACAAAGCCGAGGCGGCGGGAGCGGTCTGCACCATCATCGAGCTGGACACGCCGGGCGGGCTGGTGGATTCCATGCGGGACATCATCCAGGCCATTTTCGGCAGCCTGCACCCGGTGGTGGTCTACATCTCCCCGGCGGGCGCCCGGGCCGCCTCGGCCGGGGCCATCATCGCCCTGGCCGCGGACGTGGCCGCCATGGCTCCCGGCACCAATATCGGCGCGGCCCACCCCGTGGGCGTCGGCGGCGGGGAGGGCGACGAGACGATGGCGGAAAAGGCGGTCAACGACATGGCCGCCTACGCCCGGAGCATCGCCGAACGGCGGGGCCGCAACGTGGACTGGGCCGAGCGGGCGGTGCGGGAAAGCGTTTCCATCACCGAGGGCGAGGCGCTTCGGGAGGACGTCGTCGACATGGTGGCGCCGGATCTGGACGCGCTGCTGGAACTGCTGGACGGCTGGAAGGTCCCGGAAAAGGGAACGCTCCAACTGGAGAACCCCGAACTCGTGGAGGTGGAACAGGACCTCCGGACCCGCGTGCTCAAGACCATCGGCGACCCCAACATCGCCTACATTCTGATGATGATCGGGCTGGTGGGGCTCTATTTCGAATTGTCCAGCCCCGGCGCCGTCCTGCCCGGCGCGGTGGGCGGGTTCTGTCTGATTCTGGCCTTTTTCGGGTTCCAAACCCTGCCGGTCAACACCGCGGGGGTGTTGCTGATTCTGCTGTCGCTGCTTTTTTTCTTCCTGGAGCTGAACATCGCCAGCTTCGGTTTGCTGGGTCTCGCCGGTCTGGTTTCCCTGGCCCTGGGCTCCTTCATGCTGTACGAGCATCCGGCCTTCCAGGTGAGCTGGCAGCTGGTGGCCGCCGGGGTGCTGTTCGTGGGCGGCTTTTTCATCCTGGCGGCGACGCTGGTCGTCCGCTCCCACATGAACCGGCCCCGCACCGGCGCCGACGGCCTCGTTGGCGCGGAAGGGGTGGTCCGCCGCGAATTGAACCCGGCGGGCAAGGTGCTGCTCCGGGGCGAGCTGTGGAACGCCCGGTCGGAAACCGCCCTGGAGCCGGGCCGACGGGTCCGGGTGGTCGGCTTTCAGGGGCTGACCTTGGAGGTCGTCCCGGTGGAGACGTCCGGCGAACTGAAGGTCATTGATCCGGATGTGGATTTGAAGAATTCCGAGGAATCCACTCGGTAGCGTTCACCTGATTCGAAATGGGGGGAGCGATGGGAATTCGCCCCCGGCATTTCGGGATCGGCGTTCACTTGGGTTCGAATTCGGAACGCGGGTGAACTTTTTCCCTCTGGAAGGAGGAACCGTTCATGCCCTTTATCATTGCCGGCGTCGTCCTGTTGGCGCTGTTTCTCTGGTCGGCCATCAAAATTCTCAACGAGTACGAGCGGGGCGTGGTCTTCCGGCTGGGTCGGGTGATCGGAAGCAAGGGGCCCGGCCTCATCATTCTGATTCCCGTCATCGACAAAATGGTGAAGGTCAGCCTCCGGCTCATCGTCATGGACGTGGACCCCCAGGACGTCATTACCCGGGACAACGTATCGGTGAAGGTGAACGCGGTCATTTATTTCCGGGTCATCGACCCGGTCAAAGCCGTGATCGAGGTGGAGGAATACGGCTACGCCATGGCCCAGCTCGCCCAGACCACCCTGCGGAGCGTCTGCGGCCAGGCCGAGCTGGACGAGCTGTTGGCCGAGCGGGACAAGATCAACGATCATTTGCAGGAGATTCTCGACACCCACACCGATCCCTGGGGAATCAAAGTGGCGACGGTGGAGTTGAAGCACATCGATCTGCCCACGGAAATGCAGCGAGCCATGGCTCGGCAGGCGGAAGCCGAGCGGGACCGGCGGGCCAAGGTCATCAACGCCGAGGGCGAATTTCAGGCGGCGACCCGGCTGGCCGAGGCGGCGGAGATCATCCAGAAGCATCCGGCGGCACTTCAGCTCCGATATCTCCAGACCATGAACGAGATGTCCGCCGAGCACAACACGACCACCATCTTTCCCGTGCCCATCGACCTCGTGAAAGGCTTTATGGAGCGGTTTGCCAAGGAAAATGACGGTTGACAGGGGCCGGAATCCTGCATTATTAAACAAACTTTTTCATTGACGGACGAATGTGCCGTGCAAGCGGAGGGGTTCCCTCCGCTTGCGCTTTTTTTCTTGAGCATAATCCACTAAATTGAGAGGCGTCCCCGGGGACGCCGGCGAAAGGAGACGGGGGCCATGGCCCAGAAGGAAGCCAAGGAAAAGCCGCTGGAGAAGATGACCGCCAAGGAATTGCGGGATCTGGCGATGGAAACCGAGGAAGTGGTCGGCGCGTCGGGCATGAACAAGGCCGAGTTGATTGCCGCCATCCGCGAGGCCCGGGGGATCGAAGCGCCCCAGAGCCGTCGAAAAAAAGGGGACGTTCGCGAACTGAAAAAGAAAATTCGGGAAATGAAGGCCAAACGCGAAGCCGCCATGGAAAAGGACGACGACCGCATGGCCGCCATCTATCGAAAAAAAATCATCCGCCTGAAGAAAAAGACCCGGCGGTTGAGCTGATTTCCATCGGAAACTTGACCATGAAATCCCCTGTTCCCGGGGCTCTCCCCGATGTTCGGCCAGAAGAGCGATCCGACGGAGGATCGGATATTCGGCCGGAGGTGCGCATCGACCCGCGCGCCATCGGCTTCGACGTGGACGGCGTGGTGGCCGACACCATGCATCTTTTCATCGACATCGCACGGGACGACTTCGGCGTGGAGATCGGCTACGAGGAGATGACCTGCTACAACCTCGGCCAATGTCTCGACGTCGCCGATGAGGTGATCGAGGGGGTGATTCATCGGCTGTTGGACGGCACCCGGGATCACGGGCTTCATCCCGTGGACGGCGTGGGCGAGGTCATGCGTCGGCTGGCCGATTGCTGCAACCCGGTTCGTTTCATTACGGCCCGGCCCTCTCCGGAGTACATCCAGAATTGGATTTTGGACCGGTTGCCCCTGGCCGGCCACCAGGTGGACCTGGTGGCCACCGGCTCTTTTGAGGCCAAGACCGACGTGCTGCTGGAAAAGGGGATTCGCTGGTTCGTTGAAGACCGGCTGGAAACCTGCTTTTTGCTGGAACCGGCCGGGATTCAACCGATCCTGTTCCGCCAGCCCTGGAACCGGGAGCCCCATCCCTTTCCGGAGGTGGGAAGTTGGGACGAGCTGGCGGAACTGATCGACTTCCCGTGAGCGATTTTCCGTGAATCCGGAGCCGCTGGCGTTTCATATCGAACGGTTTCTGGAGGCGCTCGCCTTCGAAAAAGGCTATTCGGCCAGCACCTGCCGGGCCTACCGGCGGGATTTGCGGGAGTTTTCGGAATACCTTGGGACGGTTCGAGCGGAATCTCCGCCGTCCGGGAAAATCGCCGACGGGAAAAGGCCCGGGGAATTCGCCGAGGCCTCGGCCGAGGAACGCGAGTCGGGAGCGGAGGATACGGATTCCGCCCCCGCGCCGGTGTTCCCCGATGAAGTGACCGTCGCCGACATCCGGGGCTTCGTGGCCGGCCTTCACGGCCGGAACAAGCGCTCCACCGTGGCCCGGAAGCTGGCGGCGGTCCGTTCGTTTTTCCGCCATCTGGCGCGGAGGGAGGTTCTTCCCGAGAGCCCGGCCGCCACGGTGCAGCCGCCCCGGCAGGCCAAGCCCGTTCCGGGCTATCTGACCGTGGACGAGGCCTTTCAGTTGCTGGACGCGATCCCCTCCGAAACGGTTTTGGGCGCCCGGAACCGCGCCATGTTCGAGACGCTTTATTCCAGCGGCATCCGGGTGTCGGAGCTGGTTCACCTGAACACCGTGGACGTGGACGCCGACGCCGGGCTGTTGCGGGTCTCCGGAAAGGGAAGGAAGGACCGGATCGTTCCGGTGGGGAACAAGGCGCTGAAGGCCATCGCGTTTTACCGGGAGCGGCTGGACCGGGAGGCCCGTTTCCTGGTGGACCCGGACGGCGCCTTGTTCCTGAATAAAAACGGCGGGCGACTGACGGCACGTTCGGTGGGGCGAATTCTGGAAAAGCTGGCGGTGGCCTGCGGATTGGCCACGCCCATTTCTCCCCACGGCTTGCGCCACAGTTTCGCCAGCCACATGTTGGACGCAGGAGCCGATTTGCGGGCCCTGCAGGAGTTGCTGGGCCACCGGCATCTCGCCACCACCCAGAAATACACCCACATCGGCATCGACCGGCTGATGGAGACGTACGACAAGGCCCATCCGCGCCGATAGCCTGTTTTCGGAATGATCCGCTCCGGAAAAGGCTCCACTTGAAAACGGACGGGCCGATTTCCCGAAAGATACTTTCGGTGGCCACAAAATGAGGTTTTTCCGATGTGGGGGCGGCCCCCCTGCCCGCCCTCCGGCGGAAAGGGCAGGCACGGGGGCCCGTCCCTGCGCACGGATTCCCTTTCTCCGAGAACGCAATTTATGCCGTCTCCAAGTAGCGCTTCCGGAAGGGCGGCTTGTCGCCCCATTCATTTCAACTCCGGGTTCGGGGAGGGCGAAAGGAAGTCATGACCACGTTTCACGGGACGACAATCCTGGCGGTGCGCCGGGACGACCGGGCGGCGGTGGCCGGCGACGGCCAGGTGACCCTCGGCGACCATGTCGTCAAGCACCAGGCCCGCAAGGTCCGGCGGATTTACAACGACGGCATCATCGTCGGCTTCGCCGGGGCCACGGCCGACGCCCTCCACCTTTCCGAACGGCTGGAACACAAGCTGGAGCGGTACAACGGAAATCTGGTTCGCAGCGCCGTGGAGTTGGCCCGGGACTGGCGAACGGACAAGTATCTTCGCCGGCTGGAAGCCATGATGATCGCCGCCGACGGGGAGCGCTCCCTGCTGCTTTCCGGCAACGGGGACGTGATTGAGCCCGACGGCGGCGTGGTCGCCATCGGCTCCGGCGGGGTGGCCGCCCAGGCCGCCGCGACCGCCCTGTTCGAACACACCGAAATGAGCCCCCGCGAAGTCGCCGAGGCGGCCATGGCCATCGCGGCGGGGCTGTGCATTTACACCAACCAGACCCTCACCATCGAGGAGATCGCGGGGAAGAACCCATGATGTCCATGACGCCCCCCGAGATTCGCCCGTCCCAGCTCAAGCCGTCGGAAATCGTCCGGGAGCTGGACCGGTACATCGTTGGCCAGCAGGCGGCGAAACGGTCCGTGGCCGTGGCCCTGCGGAACCGCTGGCGGCGCCAGCAGGTGGGCCCCGAGCTGAAGGACGAGATCGCGCCCAAGAACATTATCCTCATCGGCCCCACCGGCGTGGGCAAAACCGAGATCGCCCGCCGCCTCTCCCGGCTGACCGATTCGCCCTTCACCAAAGTGGAGGCGTCCAAGTTCACCGAGGTGGGCTACGTGGGCCGGGACGTGGAGTCCATGGTTCGCGATCTGGTGGACGTGACCGTAGGCGCCCTCAAGACCCGGGAGCAGGAGGCTGTTCAGGCCCAGGCCCGGCGGGTGGCGGAGGAGCGGCTGCTGGACATGCTGTTGCCCACCTCCAGCGAGCGGGGCCATCGGGACGAGGAGAGCGGCGGGGTGGCCATGGAGCTGGTGACGCCCGAGCGGGAGTCCGGAAGCTCCACCCGCGAGAAGCTTCGGTCCATGCTTCGCAAGGGAAAGCTGGACGAGCGGTACGTGGACATCGACGTGAGCGACCGGTCCACGCCCATGGTGGAGATTTTTTCCAACGCCGGGATGGAGGAGTTGGGCGTCAACTTTAAGGACATGTTCAGCAATCTGATGCCCAAAAACACCCGCCGCCGCAAGGTGAAGGTCTCCGAGGCCATGGACTTGCTGACCCAGGAGGAGGCCCAGAACTTGGTGGACCACGACGCCGTGGTCCGCAAGGCGGTGGAGAAGGTGGAGCAGTCGGGCATCATCTTTCTGGACGAAATCGACAAAATCACCGGCCGGGAGGGCGGCCAGGGGCCGGACGTTTCCCGGGAGGGGGTCCAGCGGGACCTGCTGCCCATCGTGGAGGGTTCCACCGTCGCCACCAAATACGGCCCGGTGAAAACCGACCACATCCTCTTCATGGCCGCGGGCGCGTTTCACACCAGCAAGCCGTCGGACCTGATTCCGGAACTTCAGGGGCGCTTTCCCATCCGTGTGGAGCTGAATGATTTGGGCCGGGCCGAATTCGTCCGCATTCTCACCGAACCCCGGAACGCTCTGACCCTTCAGTACGAGGCGCTTTTGCAAACCGAGGGGGTCGAGTTGTCCTTCACCGAGGACGGCGTGGAAGAGCTGGCCCGGTTCGCCCAGGAGGTCAACGAGATGACCGAAAACATCGGCGCCCGGCGGCTTCACACGCTGATGGAGCGGCTGCTGGAAGACCCGCTGTTCGACGCGCCGGACCTCGCGGATACGAAGGTGGTGGTGGATCGGGAATACGTCCGTTCCAAGCTGGCCGACATCTCCGCCGACGAGGACCTGAGCCGGTACATTTTATAAAGGAAAGCCATGCACGCCAACGTCGCCGACATCCTCACCGAGGCCCTGCCCTACATCCGCCATTTCCACGGCATGACCATCGTCATCAAATACGGCGGCCACGCCATGGCGGACGACCAGCTCAAGCGCGACTTCGCCAGCGACGTCACCCTGCTCAAGTTCATCGGGCTCAACCCGGTGGTGGTCCACGGCGGGGGGCCGCAGATCAACCAGGTGCTGGACCAGATGGGCATCGCGACCCGCTTCGTGCGCGGCATGCGGCTGACCGACGCGCCCACCATGGACGTGGTGGAGATGGTGCTGGGCGGGAAGGTGAACAAATCCATCGTGGCCCGCATCAACCGCGAGGGCGGCAAGGCGGTGGGGCTCACCGGCAAGGACGGCGGCCTGATCGCGGCCCGGAGGCTCAAAATTTATCACCAGGAAGACGCAACCAAGCCGCCGGAGATCATCGATCCGGGCCTGGTGGGCGAAGTGATCCGGGTGGACCCGACCCTCGTCGACACCCTGGCCGGGCGAGGCTTCATCCCCGTCATCGCGCCGGTGGGCGTGGGCGAGGACGGCGAGAGCCTGAACATCAACGCCGATCTGGTGGCCGGCAAGGTGGGCCAGGCTCTGGGCGCGGGACGCCTGATCCTGATGACCGACGTGGACGGCGTGTTGGACGGCGAGGGCGCCCTGGTTTCCACGGTGGATGCGAAGACGGCCGGGAGCATGATCCAGAGCGGCGGCATCTCCGGCGGAATGATTCCCAAGGTGGAATGCGCCCTGGACGCCATCGGCAACGGGGTGGGCAAGGCCCACATCATCAACGGAAAAAAACGCCATGCGTTGCTCCTGGAATTGTTTACGGACAGCGGCATCGGCACGCAGGTGACGGCATGACGAAGCAACTCATGGAACGGGCGGACGCCGCCATGGCCGCGACCTATGCCCGGCATCCCCTTGTTCTGGAACGGGGCGAGGGCTGCACGGTCTGGGATACGGAAGGCCGGGCCTACACCGATTTTATCGCGGGCATCGCGGTCTGCTGCCTGGGCCACGCCCATCCCGCCGTCGCCGAGGCCATCTGCGACCAGGCCCGCCGCCTCTGCCACGTCTCCAATCTGTTCTACACGATTCCCCAGATCGAATTGGCCGAATGGCTCGCCGCCCGCTGCTTCGCCGACCGGGTCTTTTTCTGCAACAGCGGGGCCGAGGCCAACGAGGCGGCCATCAAGCTGGCCCGGCGCCACTTTCACGACCGGGGCGAATCGGACCGGTACCGGATCGTCGCGGCGGAAAAATCCTTCCACGGCCGGACCCTGGGCGCCCTTTCCGCCACGGGGCAGGACAAGATCAAGACCGGTTTCGCGCCCATCGTGGAAGGCTTCGACTTTGTGCCCTACGACGACGTGGACGCGCTGCGGAAGGCGGTGGGTCCGGAAACCTGCGCGGTTCTGCTGGAGCCGGTGCAGGGGGAGGGCGGCGTGGTCGTCCCCGATCCGGACTATCTCGCAAACGTCCGGGAAATCTGCGATTCCGCCGGGGCCCTGCTGATCTACGACGAGGTGCAGACCGGCGTGGGGCGAACGGGGCGGCTGTTCGCCCACGAACATTCCGGCGTGGCGCCGGACATTATGTCCCTGGCCAAGGCGCTGGGGAACGGGCTGCCCATCGGGGCCATGCTGGCCCGGGAGGAGGTGGCCGCCGCCTTCGGACCGGGCGTCCACGCCACGACCTTCGGCGGGACGCCGGTGATTACCGCAGCCGCGTTGGCCGTGCTGAAGACGCTGGAATCCGAAGGAATTATCGATCGTTGCGACCGGACCGGGCGGTATTTCCGGGAACGGCTGGGAGAATTGAAGGAAAAGCATTCCGTGGCGGCGGCGGTTCGGGGAGTCGGGCTGTTGAACGCGCTGGAATTGACGGTTCCCGGCGGGCCGGTGGTGAAGGCGGCCATGGAACGGGGATATCTGATCAACTGCATCCAGGAGACCGTGTTGCGTTTCGCCCCGCCGCTGATCGTTGATCGGCCCGCCATCGACGGGCTGGTGGAGACCCTGGACGAGATTTTAAAGGAGGCCGCGCCATGACCCGGAGCATTCGTTCCCTTTTGGACCTGACGGCGGAACAAATCGATCATTTGCTGAATCGGGCCATCGAACTCAAGGCGCGGCGGCGGCAGGGAATCCTGGACCAGCCGCTGGCGGGGAAAACCCTCGGGCTGCTCTTCGACAAGGCGTCCACCCGGACCCGCGTTTCCTTCGAAACCGCCATGGCACAGCTTGGGGGAACGCCGCTCTACATCCAGGCGGACACCACCCAGATGGCCCGGAAGGAGCCCGTCGCGGACACGGCCCGGGTGTTGGGCCGGTACGTGGACGCCCTGGCGATCCGGACCTACGCCCAGGAGCGGGTGGACGAATTCGCCAAATATGCCGGGATTCCGGTGATCAACGCGCTGACCGATCTGTATCATCCCTGCCAGGTCTTGAGCGACCTGATGACGGTGGTGGAGGTGGTGGGCGGATACGCGGAGGCCACGGTGGCCTGGGTGGGGGACGGCAACAACGTGGCCAATTCCTGGATCGGCGCGGCGTCCATTTTGGGCTTCAAGCTCAATCTGGCCTGCCCGGACGGCTTTGCCCCGAGGGAAGATGTCCTGAAGCCGGCCATTGTGGCGCGGCCGGATACGATTCGGTTGACCAACGATCCGGCGGAGGCGGTGGCGCGCTATCAGAACCGGTTGGAAGAGCGCAGACGGGGGAATCCATGAAGATACTTATCGGTGCGACCCCGGCCAGCTGGTGGGGGCGCGTCAGTGAGGGTCTGTCCGCCTCCGGGCTCGTTGCTTCGGCTCTCGTGGACCATGGTTCGGCTCTGTCCGAGGCAACGCTTCTTGTCTACAGTCGCCCGGAGTACGCGGTGGAAGCGGCGGTCGCGGACGGCGGGTCGGTGGAGGAGGCCGCGGAGGCCTGGACCCGCGACGCACGAATGATTCTGGAGCTGTTTCGCCGGAACCGCTCGAGAGTCACGGTTGTCCATGGTCCCACGCTCATCGCCTTTCCGGAGAGGTTCACAGGCTGGGCACGTGAGGCGATTGGCCTGACTCTTGCTTCGCCCCCGCGGGCAAGCGAGCCGGTCTCCGGTACCGACTCCCTTGCCCGTGTGATTGCCGCCCAGGCGGTTGCCGCCTCTTCCGAGCTCCGCGACCTTGCCGGGGAGCTCGAGGCGTGCGCGGTACCGTTCACGGACGAGCCGCCGGGCTACGAAGCCTCATGGGCGGAAGGATGCGCCGAACTCAGCTTCATGCGTCTGCGCACGCAGGAGTTGGTGCAGCGGATCGAAGCGGTTCAGACAGAGAAGCACCGGGCGCTTGATGAGGTCAGGGAGCGCTGTGCGGAACTGGAAGCTGCGCAGAAGTCAGCGAACGACCGCGCAGAGCGCGACGGTCACGTCAAGGAGCTCGAGGAAGAGAACGAGCTTCTGCTCCTCCAGTTGCACCAGGTCCAGGAGGAGCTGGAGAGCTACTATCTGGAGGCAAAGGAGCTGCGCGAGCGGCAGGGGCAGGCGTCCGCTCGCGACCAGGATGAGCTCACCGGCTACGCGCTGATGCTCGAGCATCTCTACCTGAAGCTGCTACGCAGCCGCACGTGGAAGGTGCTCGCTCCGGTTCGCGAGGTGAGTCGGCTCCTGAAGAGTCTCCTTCGCGGGAAACGAATGCCGCGCAACCGTCTGCCGAACCGGCCGGCGGCGCTCGGCGATGAGCCGGTTGGCGGTTTCTACGGCAAGAGGACCAAGCGATGATGCTAAGGAAGCAGCCGGACACCATCCTCCACCTTGGCGCCGGGAGGTGCAGCGAGTTCGCGAAGTACGAGGCATCCGCGGCGCGGCGGATCATTCTGGTAGAGGCGAATCCGGAGGTGGCACGCTACCTCCGCGAGACGCACGCGGACGACGAGCGTGTTGAGGTTGTAGAGCGCGCGGTTTCGGATTTCACGGGTCACGGCGAGCTTCGGGTGTTCAATGTGAAGGAGTTCAGTTCGCTCCGCGAGCCGACGGGTCTGCGCGAGTTGTATCCGGGGCTTCGCGAGGTCGAGCGGGTGAGC
>JBKHDD010000077.1:0-21335 GCA_046541515.1 Desulfococcaceae bacterium | reverse complement strand
TGGGAAGAAAAATAAAATGAACGTCAATCCCAATGCCGTTCATCTTTGGATTCCAAATGGACAACAGTGCCAGATTTACAAAGGGCGAATGCGATTCGCCCCTGCCATTTGGGTCCAAAATGAACGGTATTGACTCTAATTCCCAAAAGAATGCCACATTGGAGGCTCAAATGAATTCCCAGTTCAAATACCAACCCGTTCGCTACTTCACGATCACCTTTCTGGTCACCTTCGCCCTCTGGTTTCTCGGCGCCCGGCTCAGCTTTCGGCCGGAGGCCAACGGGCTGCACATGGTCTTTCTGCTGGCCGGTCTGGCGGCGCCGTTTCTCATCTCGCTGGTCATGATCTTCCGCTCCGGCCACCGCGAAATCAAAGCGGATTACATCGGCCGGCTGATCGATCCCCGGCGCATCCGGCTGGAAACGCTCCCGAACTTTTTCTTTCTCATGCCGCTGTCGGTGGTGGTCTCGATCCTCATTTCCATTCCCTTCGGAGAATCCATGGCCCAGTTTCAACTGGCGGAGGGCTTTTCGTTTTCGTCCGGATTTGTGCCCGTTCTGCTGCTGCTGATGCTGGCCGCGACCTTTGAAGAGCTGGGATGGCGGGGTTACGCCTTCGACAGCCTGGAAAGCCGCTACAATTTCTTCGTGGCCTCGCTGGCGTTTAGCCTGCTCTGGTCGTTCTGGCACTTTCCGCTGGTCTTTGTGAAAAACTCGTACCAGTACCAAATTTTCGCCGCGAACCCCTGGTACGGGATCAACTTCTTCGTCAGCATCGTCCCCATGGGAATCATCATTAGCTGGATCTGCGTCAAAAACGGAAAAAGCGTGCCGGCCGCGATTCTGTTTCATTTCATCGTCAACATTTCCCAAGAGGCGACGGAGATCTCCCAGGTGACCAAATGCATCCAGACCGGCGTCCTCTTCCTGGTGGCCGCCGTCATCGTGGCGAAGGAAAAGAAGCTCTTTTTTTCCCAACGCGGCCTTCTGCCCCAGATGAACGGATGACCCGGCAAAAGGAGGAAGGCGAACCAATGAACGCGTCCCGGAAGTCCTTTGCCCTTTTCCTGGTCATTTGGGTGGGGCAGCTCCCGTCCAAAATCGGCGGCGGCATCGGCACGTGCGCCCTCGGGAGTCCATCTCAAACTCTGGTTTGAAAACCGAGGTTTCCTGTGTTACCCTTCCGGACACTTCCGGATAAATAAAAGCCGGCCCAAACGCCGGACCCGATTCCAGCGATCCCGCGCCGGCCCGCGCCAGATTAAAACGGGCGGGACGGAATATCCAGCCATCTCCGGTCCGCTCCACCGGGATGGATTCCCCGAAAAGATTGGTTTTGGTGGACGGTCATTGCGGATGATTCCCGTAACCAACGACATCGCCATCGACGAATCCGCTCTGGAGGAGCGCTTTATCCGAAGTTCCGGACCCGGCGGCCAGAACGTCAACAAGGTGGCCACCGCCGTGCAGCTTCGGTACGACCCGTCCGGCCTGCCCGCCTCCGTGCGCCATCGGCTGGCCCGGCTGGCGGGCCGGAAAATGACCGAACGCGGCGAACTGCTCATCGAGGCCCGGAATCACCGGAGCCAGGAGATGAACCGGTTCGAGGCCCGGGAACGGCTGGCGGCCCTGGTGCGGGAAGCGGCCCGGCCGCCCCGCCCGCGAAAAAAGACCCGGCCCAGCCGCGCCGCCAAGGAACGCCGTCTGGAAGAAAAAAAACGCCGCGGCCAAACCAAGCGCCGTCGCGGCCCCGTCCGTCTGGACTGATCCCGACCTTCAATTCCCGGAGCCCCCATCTCCTCCTCCAGCGCCGACACGTCCATGAACGAACCCCAAGGCCAGGACCTCCCCGTCCGTCCCCGGGCCTTTCTGCTGGGCATCGCCCTGGCCGGGGCCATCTGCGCCATCACGCCCTACCAGAACGTCTACAAGCAGGGCACGCCCCTGGGCGGAGGCCATTTCCCGCTGGCCCCGTTCTTTCTCTTTTTCTGGCTGATCCTGTTCGCCGGGGTGGCGGGCCGATTGTTCCAACGGGCGATCCTCACCGGACGGGAAGTGCTGACCATCTGGATGCTCACCGTCCTGGTCTCCGGAATCGCCTACACCGGGCTGGTCCGCACCTTCTTTCTCAACCTCACCGCGCCGTTCCATTTCGCCACCGTGGGCAACGGCTGGCGGGAAGTGCTTCAGCCCCTGCTCCCCGCCGCCTGGTTCCCGGGGGACGAAGGGGCGGTGAAACTGTTTTACAACGGGCTGGCCGACGGCCGGCGGATGGGCTGGCTGGAGGTGCTGGGGAACATTCCCTGGTCCACCTGGATCGGCCCGCTGCTGGTCTGGGGCGCGTTCGTTTTGCTGTGCTACGGCGTCATGATCTGCCTGGTGACACTGCTCAGCCGCCAGTGGATTCGGAACGAGCGGCTCAACATGCCGTTGCTGCGGGTGCCCCAGATGCTGGAGGAGGCGCTGGACCAGCATCGGCTGGGCCGGTTTCTGGCCGACCGATTCCTGCTGGCCGGGCTGGCGATTCCGGTGCTGCTGCACCTCGTCAACGGGCTGGCGTTCTATTATCCCACCGTGCCGCAGATTCCGACCCTGATTCTCGCCGGACCCTATTTCCCCAAACACGGGCTGTTTTCCGGTTTCCACAAGCTAAGAATTGAAATCTACCCCGCCTTCATCGGCTTCGCCTTTCTTGCCTCGCGGCAGATTTCTTTTTCCTTTTGGGTCTTTTTCGTTCTGGGGGGCCTGCTGTTCGGGCTGCTTTCGATATTGGGCTACAACATTCCGCCGGCGGCTTTGGGCACCACCTTCGGCCCCACCCTGTCCCGGCCGGAAGAGACCCAAATGGTGGGCGCCTACCTCGTCTTTTTTCTGTTCCTGATCTGGCTGGCCCGCCATCACCTGCTGGCGGTCATCCGGGCGGCGGTTGGACGGGGAGACCGCCCGCCCGACGAAACCGAGTGGATGCCGGCGCCGGTGGCCTTTTGGGGCGCGGTGGGCGGCGGTTTGCTGGTGGTGCTGTGGCTGAACTATTTCGGCGTGCCGCTGGCGGCATCGGCGCTGATCGTCGCCGCCTTTTTTATCTTTATGCTGGTGGCGAGCCGGGTCATCGTTCAAGGCGGGGTGGCCTATTTCACCCTGACCGTGGCCCCCATCGACGGGCTGCTGGCCTTTTTCGGGCCGGGCCTTTTTTCCCGGGCCGGGCTGGTGGCGGCCGCGGTGGTGCAGAAAGTGCTGTTCGTGGACCTGCGGGAGTCGCTGATGCCCTCCCTGATCCACGCCGCCGGGGTGACCCACCGCACCCGGAACCGGCGAACCGTTTTCGCCGTCATGTGCGTGGTGCTGGTGCTGGGGCTGGCGGTTTCTTTTGCCGCCATGCTGGCGCTGTGCTATAAATTCGGCGCCCGGGAGTTGCGGCTGGACTGGGCCACCCGCACCGTCACCACCGTCTACGGCAACGCCGTCACCCTGCTGGAAGCGCCGAACCAGAGCCGGGAATGGGTGGTGCTGTTCTCCACCGTCGGCGGGCTGGTCATGCTGGGCCTGGTGATCTGCTATCACCGGTTCATCTGGTGGCCGCTTCACCCCGTGGGCTATCTGACCGCGTACAGTTCCGCCATGCGCATCCTTTGGTTCAGCTTTTTCGTGGGCTGGTTCTGCAACAGCCTCTGCATCCGCTACGGCGGGGTTAAACTCTTTCGCCGGCTTCGGCTCTTTTTCGTGGGGCTGATCATCGGCGACTTTCTCATGGGCGGCATCTGGGCGGCGGTGGGCCTGTTCGCCGATCTCAGCTATCGGGTGCTGCCGGATTAAGGCCAATGCCGTTTTCCAATGGACCATCGCGGTAGATTGACCAAGGGCGTATGCGATACGCCCCTACGAAGTCCGAACGGCGGCGTAGGGGCGCCCCTTGCGACCGCCCCGGGGCTTCCTCCCCGGTGCCCAAAAACGGCAGATTCATGATTGCGAATGGCCAATCATGGGCGGGATGACCGCCGAACGAAGAATCTACCCGACGGATTCGGCGTCATCATGCCGACCGTCACCATGGAGGTTTCATGAAACGTCTGATGTTGATCGCGGCGTTCTGGCTGGCCGCGATCCCGGCCGCCCAGGCCGATATTTCCTGGGAGTGCCGCCAAGTGGTGCGGGGCGAAGGCTGGCCCACCCGGACCAAAACCATCCGCCATTACCACACCTCAAATCAATCCCGGATGGACATCGGCGAGAACGTGATGATCGCCGACTTCGGAACCATGACCGGCTACGTGCTCAACACCAACGATAAAATGTTTCTGAAAATGAGCATGCACAACGTGGGCAAAATTCCGGAAGGCCTCAAGGAGGAAATCCAGGTGCAGCCCACCGGCGACGTGCGCAAAATCGCCGGCTACACCTCCCGACGCTACCGGGTGCGCTTCATGGAGCGCACCTACGACGAAT
This sequence comes from Desulfococcaceae bacterium, assembly GCA_046541515.1. Taxonomy (GTDB): domain Bacteria; phylum Desulfobacterota; class Desulfobacteria; order Desulfobacterales; family Desulfococcaceae; genus CAYFVR01. The sequence continues at coordinate 16,893 of JBKHDD010000077.1, read as the reverse complement.
GGCTCTCCAAGGAGGTGCCCGGCTACCGGGAACTCCGCGCCATCAACGACCGGCTGGCGCCGTTGACCCGGCAACATCCGCTGTTCCAGATGGGGATCATCGGCCGGATGGACCGTCTGGACGGTTTCCCCGTGCGGCAGGTCATGCGGCTGGGCGACGGCCGGATCAAAACGGTGACCCTGCAACGGGTTTCCCGGGACCCCATCGACCCGTCGGTCTTCCGCGTGCCGCCGGGATACGGCAAGCCCTACTGACGCCGACGCCGGCGGCGGATTTCCATCCCCGCCGCCAAAGTTGATCTTTCCACTCTTGCGCCACGTCTGATTGCCCGCCATGTACGAGGACAAGGAACTCAAAGAATATCGGGATCTTCTTCCCAGACCGACCCATTTCGAAGAGGGGTTCGACTGGAAGACGGTCGTCGGGGCGATCTTCATCGGTTTTCTGATGATGCCGGGAAGCATGTATCTCCAGCTCGTCATCGGAACCGGCATCGGCCCGGCGGCCCGATGGGTCACCATCATCCTCTTCGCCGAGGTGGCCAAGCGTTCCTACACCGAGCTGAAGCAACAGGAGATTTTCCTGCTCTACTACATGGCCGGCGCGGCCTTGGCCTCGCCGTTTCAGGGCCTGCTGTGGAACCAGTATCTGGTCCAGAGCGACGCGGCCCGGATGCTGGGGCTCGCCGAGTTCATCCCCGTCTGGGTGGCCCCGATCCAAGGGTCGGAATCCCTGGTGGAGCGAACCTTTTTCCACCGGGACTGGCTCATTCCCATTCTGTTGCTGGTGGGATCGCAGATCATCCAGCGGGTGGACCATTTCGGCCTGGGCTACGCGCTGTACCGGATCACCTCCGACGTGGAGCGGCTGCCCTTCCCCATGGCGCCGGTGGGGGCCCTGGGCACCATGGCCCTGGCGGAATCCACCGAAGACAAGAAACGAAGCTGGAAGTGGCGGGTCTTTTCCATCGGCGGGGTCGTCGGGCTGGCCTTCGGAGCGATCTACGTCTTGCTGCCCTCCGTTTCCGGGCTGTTTCTGACGGAATCCATCCGGCTGATTCCCATCCCATGGATCGATCTGACCCGCCACACCGAGGACATGCTGCCGGCGGTGGCCACGGGCATTCAGCTCGACCTGGGGCTGATGTTCATCGGCATGGTGCTGCCCTTCTGGGCCGTCATGGGCGGTCTGGTGGGAATGATCGTCACCGTCGCCGCCAATCCCTTTCTGCATCGGGCGGGCATTCTGACCCGCTGGCACCGCGGCATGGGCACGGTGGACACGGTCTTCGCCAACAATTTCGATTTCTACATGAGCTTCGGCATCGGGCTGGGGCTTGCCATCGCCGTGGTGGGAATCTGGACGGTGGTCCGCTCCTTCCTGGACCCGGAGGCGTCCAAATACCGGGGCACGCTCAAGGACCTGTTCAACCCGCCCGCCGGGCGCGGCGACTTCAATTTCTGGATTTCCATCGCCATCTACGTGGGCTCCACCCTGGCCTACATTTTCCTTTGCGTCTGGCTGGTGCCGGGCTTTCCCTGGCTCTTCTTCGTGGCCTACGGCTTCCTCTACACGCCCATCGTCAGCTACATCACCGCTCGGATGGAAGGCATCGCCGGCCAGTTCGTCAGCCTGCCGCTGGTGCGGGAGGCCAGCTTCATCGCCGGGGCCCGGTTTTTCGGCTACCAGGGCATCGAAATCTGGTACGCGCCCATCCCCATCCACAACTACGGCAAGGCCACGGTGGACTTCCGGGAGATCGAGCTGACCGGCACCAGCATCCGGGGCATCATCAAGGCGGAAATCGTGGTTTTTCCCGTGGTGATGATCGCCAGCCTGCTCTTCTCCCAGTTCATCTGGCGGCTGGCGCCCATTCCCTCCTCGGCCTATCCCTACGCCCAGGAACTCTGGCACCTCCAGGCGCTCAACAGCCTGCTGATGCAAACCTCGACGTTGGAGGGCAACTCCGCCTTTTTCGAGGCGCTCCGGGCCAGCTACGTGGGCGGCGGCCTCGGCTTCGGCCTGGTGACCTACGCGGTGCTGGCCATGTTCGGGCTGCCGGTGATGCTCGTTTACGGGGTGGTGCGCGGACTGGGGCAGAGCACCCCCCACGGCGTGATCCTGGAAGTGGCGGGGGCCCTGCTGGGCCGCTTTTTCTTCATGAAGCGCTACGGGGCCATGTGGCGGCAATACGCGCCGGTGTTGCTGGCGGGATTCTCCTGCGGCATGGGCCTCACCGGCATGTTCGCCATGGGCGCGACGCTCATTTTGAAATCCCTGGGACGGCTGGCGTACTGATTTTCCGGGCGGGAATCCAAAGGAAACGAAACCCGCCGCCGGGGGGATTCCGGCGGCGGAATCGCGGCAGATGGGACGGGATCAATCGGCCGGGAGCATGATGCCGTAGCCGAATTCTCCGGCGACCTTCTTCGTCGCTTCGTCGGGGCTTCCGGCGTCAAAGGTCTGGGGCGCCATTTCAGGAAGCGGGCCGAAGTTGATCGACTTGCCGTTGTCTTGGTCAAAGTGGCAGACGAAGGTTTTTCCAAGGGCGGTTTTGTAGGTTCCGATTTTCCGCATGATCTTCCTCCGTAGTCAACGTTAACAGCTTACCAAGCCTAACAATCCCCTTCCGCCCCATCCCATCGGGTAAATCCTGTATTTTGGGAGCTGGAACGCGGGAGTCGCCCCGCCTTCCGACGAACGAATGCCCCGCGCGGAAAAGCCGCAGTCGGACCGACCCTCGGGATGTTTCGAGACAATTCATATTTACAGCCGCTCATTCCGTCCGGGATGAGAGCCCGATTTTTTCCGGAAAGAACGCCGCCGGTTTCCCCGTCCCTTTTCCGGCCGCCCCCCGTTTTGGAATGATCCCCATCCTTTCCAACGTCAAAAAACGTTTTGTTCAGCATAACACCTGCTCAATTTTGAACGCCCAAACCAGCCTTTTCCCCTCTCCGGTCTCAAATCTTTCTTGCCCATTCCGTGAAATTCGAGACCAATCCCGTTTAGCATGGCGTTTGCAACGAAAATCCGGTAAAGTAGAGCAAACCCATAACCGGATTCATCCGAGAAAGGAGAACGTCATGATTCGTTTCCGACGGCCCCTGTGCGTGGCGCTGATCGGCGCGGCGGTCCTGGCCGGCTGCTCGGGTTGCATGGAGGACGCCCAAAAGCGAGACGAGGCCATCATGGCAAGGGCCCGGGGAGAAACGGAACCCCAGCAAAAGCCCGCCAAAGCCGCCTGCCCGGAAAACGACTGTCTGACTTCGTTTTTCACCAAAAGCCTCCACTACACCGGCGAAGGGATGCGCTACTGGTACGAGGAGGAGGGCGGCTTCATGGAGATTACCGGCATTTCGTACGACGAATTGGACTGCAAGACCTGCCATGTGAAAAGCTGCGACCGGTGCCACGCCAAAACCATCCATGGCGAGAAGAAAATGTTCTCCGAAGAGGTCGCCAAAAGCATGAACACCTGCATGCCCTGCCACAGCCGTGAGGGGCTGACCTTCAAATTCGACGGGGCCATGGACCGGATGGACGTCCACATCGCCGCCGGAATGGTCTGCGCCGACTGCCATTATCGCAGCGACGTCCACGGCGACGGCCGGGCCCGGAAATCCATGCGCCATCCCAAAAGCATCCGAGTCACCTGCGAAGAGTGCCACGTCAACCAGGAAATGGCTTCTCCGGCTTTCAACCCGGACACCGAAAGCCACGGCGCACACGGCGACCGGCTCACCTGCACCGCCTGCCACATGAGCAACGCCACGTCCTGCATGAACTGCCACTTCGACCGATTCCTGGAATCCGGGGAGCGGAAGGGCAATTTTCTGCCCATGAAGGACTGGATGCTGCTGGTCAACTACGACGGCCAGGTCACCGCCGGCGGCGCCATGACGCTGGTCTACCAAAACCGGCCCTTTCTGGCCTACGCGCCCTATTTCACCCATTCCATCACCGCCCGGGGCCGGGCCTGCGAAGACTGCCACGACAACGCGGCCGTTCGGCGGATCGCCGATGGAAAAGACGTGCCGGTGCTGGATTTTGAAAACGGCAAGGTGAAGCCCTGGCAGGGCTTGGCCCCGCTGATTCCCGAACGGCTGAAATTCGTTTTTCTGAACCGTACCGACGAGGGCTGGACGCCGATTCCCGGCGATCCCGAGCCCATGGTCCAGTTCGCCGCCTACGGGGAGCCGCTGACGGCGGAGCAATTCGATAAACTGGCCATGCCCATGGCGGCCGAATGATCACCCGCGTTCCTTTGAAAGACTGGGCCCTCCGGCGGCACCGGTGGGCCCAGTCTTTTCTGCTGCTGCTGATTCTGGCCAGCGTGGCTTTCCGGGTGTTTCCGCTGGAAATGCAAAAGCGGATCGTCAACGGAGCCATCCGCCAGCAACGGGTGGACCTGCTGTACCTCTACTGCGGGCTGTACCTGGCCTCGGTGATTCTTTCGGGGCTGCTCAAATACGCCGCCAACGTCTTCCAGAAAAAACTGGGCCAGAAAATTCTGGTGGCCATCCGCCGGGAATTGTACGCCCACATCCTGAGACTCCCCCTCGGCTTTTTCCGCCGGACCCAGGCCGGAACCATCATCACCGCCATGACCTCGGAGCTGGCCGCCATCGGCCATTTCATCGGGGGGGCGGTGGCGGTGCCGGTCACCAGCGCGCTGACCCTGCTGGCCTTCGCCGTCTACATGATCTGGCTGGACCCGATCCTGGGGCTGGCCAGCATCGCCATCTATCCGTTCGAGCTGGCGCTCGTCCCCATGCTCCAGAACCGCTACAACCGCCGAAACGTGGAGCGAATCCACACCGTGCGGGAAATGAGCAACGTGGTGGGCGAGGCGGTGGGCGGCATCCACGAAATCCAGGGCAACGCCGCCTTCGCGGTGGAGCGGGAAAAGCTGGACCGGCCCATTCGCGACCTGTTCGACGTGCTGGTCCGGATGTTCCGCCTGAAATACGGCATCAAGCTGGTCAACAATTTCTTTCAAAACCTGGGGCCGTTTCTGCTGTTTTTGATCGGCGGCTGGCTGGCCATCCAGGGGAAATTCTCCCTGGGGGCGCTGGTGGCCTTTCTTTCGGCCTACGAAAAGCTTTACGACCCCTGGAAGGAGCTGATCGAATACTACCAGGAGTTGCAGGACGCCCGGGTTCGCTATCGCCGGGTGATGGAGCAGTTCGACGTCGCGCCGGAATTCGCCGAGTTCCCCGAGGACCGCTCGCCGCTGCGGCTGGCCGGCCAAGTGCGGGCGGCCGATCTGGCCTACACGGTGGAAGGCGGCGTCCGACTGCTCAGCGACATCGGGCTGGAACTGGCGCCCGGGGAGCATCTGGCCCTGGTGGGCCCCTCCGGCAGCGGCAAAAGCACCCTGGCCATGCTGCTGGGGCAACTCTACCGCTACCGCCGGGGCCGCATTGAAATCGGCGGCCACGAACTGGGCGAGTTGACCAAGGCCGACGTGGGCCGCACCGTCGGCTTCGTGGCCCAGCATCCCTACATCTTCACCGGCACGATCCGGGAAAATCTGCTCTACGGATGCCGTTGCCTCCAGGCCGCCATGGGCGAAAACGCCTGCCGACTGCCCGACGATGTCCGACTCATCGAAATGGTGCGCACGGTGGGGCTGGGGGACGACCTGGTCCAGTTCGGTCTCAACACCGTGGTGGACCCGAATCGGAACCCCAAAATGACCGAGCGCATTTTTCAAATGCGCTCCGCCGTCCATTCCCGCCTGACGGAGGGCGGCGAAATGGACGTGGAATTTTTCAACGTGAACCGGTTCCTGGAACACATCAATCTGTATCACAACCTGCTGTTCGGCGACGTTCGCAACGATCTCTACCGGCTGGAGAACCTGCGCCAAAACCGCCGGTTCCTGGCCTTTCTGGCGGAGGAGGATCTGGAAGCGCCGCTGATCGCCCTGGGAAGCGACCTTGCGCGGGAGACGGTCCATCTGCTACAAGATTTGAAGGACGACGATTTCTTCTTCGAAGCCAGCCCCCTTCGTCCAGACGAGATCGAAACCTACGCGGCGGTGGTCAAGCGGGTGGAAGCATCCGGCGTCGAGAGTCTGAACCGGGACGACGGCGCAAGGCTGCTCCGGCTTGGGTTGTCCTGCATTCCCGCCCGCCATAAAATGGTGGCGGTCCCCAATCGGCTTCGCCGGCGGATTTTGGCGGCCCGTCACCGAGCCATCCGGGAAATCGGCGGGGCCAATCTGGATCGTTGCCGCGAAGCCACCCACCGGTTTCTGGACGGCCGGCCGCCGGGATCGCCGGAACCGGCCGGAAATCCGGATTTTTCCCTATATTGCCCAACGGAATATCTGGCATCCCGGTCCCTGCTGGAAAACATCCTGTTCGGCACCCCCCGAAGCCCCTCCGCCGCCGACGCGGCGGCCCTGCGGGAGCTGGTGGTGGATCACCTGGAAGCCGAAGAACTGTTGGACGACGTGATGGCCGCGGGCATCGACGCGCCCACCGGCAGCAAGGGCGATCGGCTCTCCGGCGGACAGCGGCAGAAAATCGCCATCGCCCGGGCCCTGCTCAAGGAAACGCCCGTGCTGATTCTGGACGAGGCCACGGCCAGCCTGGACAACGCGTCCCAGCGGCGAATTCAGGAATACGTGGAAAACACGCTGAAAGGCCGGACCACCGTGGTGGCGGTGATCCACCGGCTGGACACGGCCTCGAACTACGACCGCATCATGGTGCTGAAGGCGGGCCGGGTGGCGGAAACCGGCGATTGGAACCAATTGATGGAAAAGCGCGGAGTCTTTTATGAGCTGGTCCACGGAAACGGATGATCCGGGGGAAGCGCCCCGATCGGCGCCCCGCTCGGAGTTGATGGAAAACATGGAGGCGTTGCGCTCGCTGCCCATGTTCGCGGGGATATCTTTTGAAATCATCAAGCTCCATGCTTACACTGCTCAAAGGTGGCGGGTTCCGGCCGGTTCGCCCATTTTTCGTCAGGGAACCCCGGCGGAGCGGGCCCACTTGATATTGGACGGCCGGGTTCGCTTGAGCGCGGAACGGGCCGGACGGCCGTTTACGCTTCAGGAATTGGATGCCGGCGACTTTTTCGGATACATGTCGCTCTTGGCCGAATACGAATGGCCGCTGTGCGCCGAGGCGATCGTCGACACGGAATTGCTCCTGCTGGACCGGGAGAGCTTCCGCCGAATTCTGACCCGGTTTCCGGAACAATGCCTCCGCATCGTGGAACGGCTGGTGCAGATGCGCATTCGCCGAATGCGGGAACATCTCGGCGTTTTGCTGGACACCATCTCCGACGCCGACCATGCGGCCGCCATCTACGCCATGGAAAGCTGACGCCGGCGGGCGCGTTTTCCCGGCCGACGGGGGAACCCAAGCGGGCGTTTTTATCGACGCCGAAACGGGAAAGATTTCATGTCCAAGGCATTTCTTCCGATATTCCTTTTTTTGACGTTCTTCGCCGGCTTCCAGGCCGGAACGGCGGGCCTCGCCCGTGCCGACGCCCCAAAGGAAATCGCGGGCTTCCAGATCGGAAAGTCCATCTCCGACTACCCCGGCCAAATCCGGGTGGAAACCGCCATGCCCATCCGGCACCTGGAATGTCTCAGGGAAGTGGAAGTGGAGCCGCCCGACGGCTACAAAAGCGGAATGCTTTATTACGGCACCTGCGCGGGCGAAGAGGTGATCCTTCGGGTCAAGATGAAATACGCCAACCCTTCCCGAAAGTTTTACGATACCTTGCTGAATCGTTTCGAAGATCGATTCGGCAAGCCGGACAAATGGAAAGGCGACCCGTTCCATGTGGTCATCGCCTGGAAATGGTTTTTCACCGACGCGGACGGCCGCCAAGTTTCTCTGATTCTTCAGCACAACACCCGGGATTTGGATGAAAAAATCGGCAACGCGGTCAAGCTGACCGCCTCGGACCTCATGGCCGAGGAAAAGGCCTGCTTCCGCCGCCAACGGGAAAAGGAAAAAGAGGCGGATTCGTCCCATCAACGACGAAGAGGCCAAGGGAAAAACCGGGATTGGGATATGTTGATTCCGAAATGAAAAGATTCGCACTTGCACAACGGTCTTTACCGCCATTTTCTCCCCGCCCGTTTTTTCACCCGACGGGAAAAGGCCGCTTCCCTCTTCCGGCGCCGCCAAAATGACGACCATTGACCACGATCATAACTTCAAAAACCTGTTTCAGGATTTTCCCAAGGAGGCGTTGGAGTGGATTCTGCCGGAAGTCCTGGAAACCTACGGCCCGGTTCGCGAGATTGAATTTCTCCGCCAGGAACCCCGAAAACGGCAGTTGGCGGACGGTCACCTCGTTTTGGACATGCCCATTCTGTTCCGGTTTGACGACGCGGAGATCATCCTTTGGCTGGTGGAGTTTCAGGAGGACAAAAAGCGGTTTTCCATCTACAAACTTCTTCGGTACACCACCGACATGGCGGAGGAACATCCGGAAGCCCTGGTCATTCCGACGGTATTGTTCACGGATCGCAAAAACTGGCGAAAAGGCGTACCCGAAGAAATCGACCACCGGTTCAACAACCGCACTTTCCTCCACTTCGAATACGTCCTCTTCCGCCTGTTTGACGCAAACGCCAAAGACCACTACGATTCCGACAACCCGCTGGTGCGAATTCTCCTGCCCAAAATGCGGTACCCGAAGGAGGAGCGGGGCGAAGTTTTCCGGCGAGCGCTGATCGGGCTCTTTCAGTTGGCGTCCCTGCCGATGTCGGAAAAATACGCCCCCTTCATCGACACTTACGCCAATGTCCCGGAGCAGGAACGCAAAGAAATCCTCCAGGACTTGGCTGAAAAAGAGGAAGTTCCCATGATCTCGACAATCGATTACTTTGAAGAAAGAGGCGTTCAAAAAGGTATACACAAGGGAGAATCTCGAATTTTAGGCCGTATGATGGCAAAAAAATTCGGCATTTCCCCAGAGATGGCCCAATCTTCAGTCGAGAACTTGAGTTCCGAGGCGTTAGAAGAGCTTAGCGACCGGATTTTGGATTGGAATTCGTTTGAGGAAGTTCAGCGATGGATTGAACAACGGGAGCCGGATTCTTCTTCCCGGCCGTAAAAACTTGATTTTTCCTTCTACGCTACAAATATTCGATCCATGCCTCGCCCGCCTCTCCGTGATTCCAAAGAAGGTGAATATCCGCTTGCGTCCACGCCCAAATCTTCAACCGGTCTTCTTCTGATGCCTTCCCGATCCCCCTGGAAACCCCTCGCCTGGAACGGCATCCAACTGGAAGTGCCGGCGGACTGGGACCCGGCGCGGATGGGACGCCGCTTTTTGCTGCTGGAGGACGCGGAGGGTCCCACGCTGGCGCTCCGCTGGGCGCCGATCGCCGGGCGGTTTGACGCCCACAAAACCCTTTGCAAATTGACCCGGGCCGTCGGCGCGGACGCCGATGCGACCCCGAACGACCCTCCGGCAATTTGGCGCAACGCCCTGAAATCCGGGCAAGGCCCCGGACCGGAAACCTACGGCTTTGGCTGGCGGGACGGCGCGGGCGTTCTGCTGTATTGGCCGGATTCGGACATCGCGGCCCTGGCCGGGTTTTACGGAAATCCGCCACCGCCGACCGCGGGCCCCGTGCTGGCCGCGCTTCGGCCGGTGGCGGGAAAACCAACGCGGCCGTTTCAGTTGTACGACATCCACGCGCGGGTTCCCGCCGACCTCAATCTGGACCGTTTCCAATTCGTGCCCGGCGCGTTCGAGCTGGCCTTTTCGGGAACCGCCACCCGGCTTTTGCTCCATCGCTGGGGGCCGGCCTCCATGCTGCTGGACGGGGACGGGCTCTTGTTCTTCGCCCGGCGGCGGCTGCCCTCCATTCCCCGCGAAGCGCCGGGAGACGAAATGGATCGTCGCTGGGAACAGAGCCTGGGCGGTCCCATCGGAAAATTGCTGCCGGGCAAGCGGGCCCGGTTCGAAGCGGGCCGAATCTGGCAGGTTTCGGAAATGGACCGAATTTTGGGCGTGATCGCCGCCGGTCCGAGCCGGGAGAGCGCGCGGAAGCTGTTGGAAACCGCGTCACGGGAATTCCGGGTCGTCGAGGAAGCCGAGAGGAATGATCGAGAAAACGCACGCCCGGAGGATGCCCCGTCGGGGCGATAAGCGGGCGAGGGGGGAAGATCATTTGCCTTGCAGAAATAGATTATACTTTCGGGGGGGCCATAAATCGAAATTTTCGAAACCTGGGGACGGGCTCCGGAAGCGCAAGTTGCGCCATCTCCGAGTATAAACCAAGGAGAAATACAATTTGAAGGAAGGCCGTTATGAACGATGTTGTCTATTACTTTATAGTCGGAGCAATAATTGGAGCTGTTGTTGGGCTTCTCAATCTCGACATGAAATATAGGATATTGCTTGGCATTGCAGTTGGAATCATAGCCGGAATTTTAAAAAGCATTTTATTTTAAAATCAATATATAATACTTTATTGCTTTTTAAATTCGAGCTAAGGGTCTGTCCGAAATCAACTTGAACAATAGCACATTGGTTTCATTCCTCGCCAAAGCGATCTGCGCGAATTTGAAATGCGACACGGGTGCATTTTTGTTCAGGCTATTTCCGGACAATTCCTCCGGACAATTCCCAAGCAAGGCGACCTGCATGAATTTTCATGCCGGGAAAACACTCCCCCGCCCCCCAAGGGGAATTGGCTCGTTGCTTCCCCCTTGAGGGGGCAGAGGGGTGTTTGGGGCTTCGGTATCGGTATTTTTGCAAACCGCCTAAAACTCGTCGTCGCCGGTTTCCACGGGATAGTCCGCGCCCCGCCAGGCGTAAATTCCGCCGGGATGGCGATAGACGTTCTCGTACCCCAGCTTGCGGGCCCAGACCGCGCCGTTGTGGCTGCGGGTGCATTTGACGAATCCGCAGTAAATCACCACGGTTTTGGTTTTGTCCGCTCCCAGCAGCGCCGCGAAATCGTCCCGGGTTTTCCCGTCGGTTTCGGCCGTTTCCCATTCGACCATATCCGGGATGGGAAAGAGGAACTGCCGGGCGCCCGGGATATGGCCTTTGAGATAGCTGTCCTCGTAGGGCATGGTGTCCACGACGACCATGTCCCGGCCGGCGTCCATCCAACCTTTCAGCTCTTCCGTGGTCACGAGGTTGTAGCCGCCTCTTTGGACGTCGCGGGCCAGCTTCGCGGCGACTTTTTCCATTTCCACTTCCCGCTCGAATTTGTTTCCATCGAAAAAACCGGTCAGGGTCACGGCTGTGGCCAACAGAACGGCCAGCGTCAAAAAACGTTTCATCGGGATGGGGATTCCTTTCGCCGAAAAAGGGTTTTGAAAAACGGTCGAACGGGCCGAGGCGACCGCCCGCGAATCCATCGCCAGAGATACAGATAGGCCACGCCCGCCGCCAGCCACAGGTCTCGAACGAAGGCCGGACGAATGGAGCCAAACGCCGCGCCCTCTGGGTCTTCGGGGCCAAAACAGCCGCAGTCCACGTCGAGCCCCATGGCCATGGCGTATCCGAGCACCAGCAGAAACAGACCCACCAAACCGGCCAGAACCGCCAGGCTGCCGCGCAGATCCAGCAGCAGGCAGAAACCCGCGATCACCTCCAACAGCGGCAACGCCGTGGCCACCGGCATCAACAGCCCTCGGGGCAGAATGCCGAAGGCGTCCACAATGACGGCGAAAGAAACGGGATCGGCCAGTTTGATCGATCCGGCCACGATGAAGACGACGGCCAGCAGGCAACGAACGATTTCGTAGGCGAGAACGGAAAACGCGAGATTTCGAATCCGCGCCGCCGTTTGGATGGAATCGGGTTCTATTGGGCCGGATTCGATTGACTTGGGACCGGCCGGTCCGGTGGGGGAAAACGGCAAGAGGTTCCTTTCGGAAATGGGTTTTATTTCGAAAAAAAACCTACCCGAATTTCCACCCGAAAACGAATTTTTTCTTTGGATGATTACGAAAGGTTGTATGGAAAATCTCGATAGCTTGGAGGGGAAATCAATGGCGGGCGCGGCGGATGGGGCCGCTGCGGCGGAAGATAGTGGTTGGGAGGGCGGCGGGTCCGGTTTCGCGGGGCGTCGCAAAGAAATCGAAGGGAACCGTCGGGGACGGCATTTTGGGGGCCGGGAATCCTCGTCGGCCGCGAAAACAAATGGCTGGACCCGAAAACCGTTCGCTGGTAGGGTAATCCTTCACATTTTCAACCCCACCAAGGATCGAATCATGCCCCGATGGTTTCCTTCCCGCCCGTTTGTTTCCCGGTTTTTTCCCTGGATCGCCCTTTTCGGCATCGCCGCGCTCGCCGGCTGCGGCGGAGGTTCGCGACTTCCGCCGCCGATGGAAACGCCCGGCCCGGGCGTCATGACCCGGACGGAGCGTCAGGTCTGGGAAGGCGTCCGACGCTGGCAGGGCGTGCCCTACAAATGGGGCGGCAACGGCCGTTCCGGCGTGGACTGCTCCGGGCTGGCGGTGGCGGTGTACCGAAATCTGTACGGCCTTCGGCTGCCCCGCACCACCAAGGATCAGGTGCGGGTGGGCCGCGCGGTTCCCTTCCATCAACTTCGCCCGGCGGACCTGATTTTCTTCCGGGATCGGAGCGGCAGCCGCCACGTCGGCATTTACCTCCGCAACCGCATGTTCATCCACGCCAGCAAAAGCCGCGGCGGCGTGGTGGTGTCCCGGCTGGACGCCCCGCACTGGCGGGAGACGTTCTGGGTGGCGAGGCGGGTGGCGGGATAGCCGGGGATTCGTCATGCCCCGGTCGCTTCGCGCCTTTTGGGGGCCGTTGGGATTCCACCGCCCTTGCCCTCTTCGCCATGGGCCTGTTTTTCATCGGGCCGGACGGACGGGCGATGCGCCATGGATTTCCGGTGGATTGTTCCACGCCGGTCACCGCCCGGGTTCACCCCGATCAACGCTCCGACGCGTGACGGTTTCGCTTTGGACGTCGCGACCCGTTACATGTCAAAAGGCGACGGGGGCGACATCGCGGCCCCGGGCGCATTTCGGCCGAACGGAACTGCCGGATCCCGCCCCGCAGACGGGCCTACAGCACGTTGCCGTTTAGAAAGCGAATGAGACTCTGTTTCACCGGCCCGTCGGGCTCGCCCGCCAAATGATCGTCGCCGTCGTCGCCGTCGTCGCAAAACACCACGAAATCGGAGTTGATCCAGCGGTCGAACCGGGGATGCCGATCGTCGCGGAGATCGCGGTCCAGGATGGACGCCCAGGAAACGTTTTCAAGAGATTTGTTGCTTCGCTGCATGATTTTGGCTCCGAATCCGAAAAGGACCTGATCCTTCTCCTCGATGGATTGCCGCCACCGGATATTGGCCAGATACCATTGGAACGCTTCCGGCCCATTTCCGCCCGGCGAGTCGCCCGTCACCCGAATCCTTACCATCGAATCCGGCAAAAAAGGTTCCGCGGTCTCGAAATAGATGCCGTCGCCGCTGAAATTCCGCAACCGGCTTTCCCGATAGGATTCCGAATGTTCCGCCGCGAGCAGAGCGGGGACTTCACAGGGGACCCGTTTGTTCGCCCGCCGATCGAGAGTGTTCATGCCATGCCTTCCTTTCCGTGCTTTCTCTTGATTTGTGTGCCGCCGCACCCGTATCCGGTTGCATGCGCCCGTCCTCTCGGCGCGGCGGGAACGCTGGTCGGCAATTCCCGGAGAACCCCGCAAAAAAGAAAAAAATCCACGCCCCTTCAAAAGGAAGAAACAAAAATCCCCCCGAGGGGTCGGGATTCGGCTCGGTTTCCCCTCCGTCGGGGAAAAACCGAAATCCTTTCCATGGCAAGTTTGGGATCACCCAATGGTTGGGTTGTTGAGACGTCCGAAAACCGCGGGCGGAAACAGCGAGACGGCCGGAGGCGCCGCGACCGGGGCGGAAAAACGGCAACGGGAAACAACTCGAATGGCGGAGGAGGAGAGTCGCCTGAATCCCCGCGTTGGACTCGGGCGAAAGCAGATGGAAGATTCGGCGCCGCCGCTGTTTTGTCAATCACTTTTTTGTTAGCATAACGTTAATTTAAATTTAATTCACACTTAATATCGTCATTCATCGGATTGCGGAAAAACGGAGCGCCGATCGCCGCCGGAAGGCGGTCGGAGGGAAAGCGAAATTGGCTTTACAAAGCGGGCGGGCGTCTCTATGAAGGTGGCTTCCGTAAACCTTATCAGAAGCGGGATGTCCGAATGATCTGTCCACGACGCGACATGAAGGCCATGCTGGAAATGATCCGGGAACTCTACGACGCCCTGCCCTTCCATCGGCTGCTGGGGCTCAAGGTGGTCGATTTGGGACCGGAGGCCGCCAGCCTTCGGTTTTCCACCCGGGAGGACTTGATCGGCAACTACGTGCAGGGCATTCTGCACGGCGGGGTAATTTCGGCGGTGCTGGACGCCACCGGCGGGATGACCGCCACGGCCTCGGCGGTCTGCAAAATGGAGGGGCTGACGGACGAGGAAATTTCCGCCCGCGTCTCCAAAATCGGGACCATCGACATGCGGGTGGACTACCTCCGCCCCGGCCGGGGCTCGGAGTTTTTCACGTCCGGAACGGTGCTGCGAACCGGGCGAAAGCTGGCGGTGACGCGCATGGAGCTGAAAAACCAGGACGAGATGCTGATCGCGGCGGGGACGGCGGCGTATTTGGTGGGGTGAGGCTTCGGTTTATGGTAGGGTGACATCGTTTTTTTGAGCGGAGGGAGGTCAGGGTTTTTCCAGGTCATGATGTCAAAGGGCGAGAACGGCCCGCAAAGCGGCATCGATTTTCGCCATGTCTTGGGTTGTTAAAAAACCACGAATCTTTCGAAGCCGATGCCGCCGGTCGATGGGTCGGGTTTGCAGGCAATCCGCAATGGATGACTTGGACAATCCATTCTCCGGCGTCGGGCCAATTTCCACGTTGGTTCGGACTCGGGCCTTTTTCCCGCTCCATTCCGTAATCGGAACCACCTGAATCACCGGGACCCGAGCGTTGAAGATGTCGTTGGTGACCACGATGCAGGGGCGGGTTTTCCCGGTTTCGGACCCTTTGATCGGTTCAAGATCCACATCGACGACCATGCCTCGGAGCAACCGGGGCTTCATTCCGGCCAATCGTTTACCGCCGCTTCCGTCAACGCTTGAAGCTCCGCGTCTTCCGCATAGATTTCCGCATATAAATCCGCAGACGCCTCCAATTCTTTCCGCTCCAACTCTTCCCGGAAATTCTGAAGCGCCTTCCGAACCATGGTGCTTTTATCTTTGAATCCGAAACGCCTGTGTTGAGCAAGAAAATCCAATTGCTCCGCCGTTACGCTGAACTTGGCTTGTCGCAATTTCCCCTCCTTTGCCACCGTAATATTGGACCCTCAAACCGGGTCCACAATAACGCGCCAATCGCCAAAATTCAAGATGCACCGATGGCGGACCAAGGAAAGACCGGGCGCATCCGGAAAATTGATATTTTGTTTGAAAATTTTTGCATTTTCCGCTGAAAAAGGATAGCCAAGGAAAACGATTTGAATCACAGGCGGCTCTGGATTAGGAACTCCACAACGGGAATATGTCCATGGAAAACTTGATCGCCCTTGCCAAAAAATTGAAGGGCTTCCTGCTATTGGCCGCAATCGTTTTTCTCGGTATGGCGTTGCTTTTGCCGAAGCTGTTCCCAGGAGGAATCGGCGACCTGGAATCCGGGGACATGGTTTCCGTGATTCAAATTGTGTTTGGCGGTTTTTTTTCTCGTTACCGTTCTCCTGTTGCTGCTGGCCTTCAAGAAAACCGAACTTTCCAAGGCGGGAACGCTTTTCGTTACGGTGCATGAAGCCTGGGATCAGACCGCTGGCATCGCCGACGCGGAAGTCACGTTGGGGTTGCCGGAAATGAAAAAGCGGCGGACGGACGAGAATGGAAACGCCAGCTTTTCATTCTCGTCGGATCACTCCGGCCGAAAATTTCCCATCAACGCCAAAAAAAGACGGATACCTGGATCGCAAGCCCATTCAAGCGCCGATGGATGGCGACCGCCCCTGCCGGATTGCCTTGAAAAGGGAGACCGCGCCCAAAACCCGGAAAACCAAATCCGTCCAGAATTCATCGGAACCCGACGAGCGGCCTCCATTGCCCGCCTGCCCCTTTGTTGCCGGGCCGAAAATCGAAGACCCGCGCCTGTTTGTGGGCCGTGAAGAGGAATTGAGCGCCCTGGCATGGCGGATGAAAGGCGCCCAGCCCACCAGCGTGAACGTGGTGGGCGAACGGCGGATCGGCAAGTCTTCCCTCCTGTATCAATTTTCCAAAACCTGGAAACAACGGGTGGCGAACGGCCGGAACTATGCGGTCATCTACCTCTCCTTGCAGGATGCCCATTTCCAAACCAGCGAAGGTTTTTTCCAATCGCTGCTGAACCGGCTTTGCGCGGCGGTGGAAGACTGCGATCCCGAAGCCACCTTTATTCCCGCCAACGGCAAGATCGATGGCGACGCTTTTGCAGACGCGCTGGGGGAATGGAAAGCCCGGCGGATTCTTCCGGTGGTCTGCCTGGATGAATTTGAGATGTTTCTACGATATCCGGAGGAGTTCACCGATGGATTTTACGATCACCTTCGCGCACAGATGGATCGAAACGCGCTGATGATGATCGTTTCCTCCCGAAAACCGCTGGATGTCTATCGCCAGGAACAGAAGTTGACTTCCTCCTTTTTCAATTTGGGGCATTTCCTTTTGCTGCGGGAATTCAGCGAAGATGAAGCGAAGGAATTGGCGCGGCTACCCGCGTCCACCGTGCCGGGCTTGCCACCGGCGTTGAGCGATGAAGAGCAGGAAATCGCCTTGCAGTGGGGCGCTTGCCACCCCATGCTCCTCCAATTCGCCTGCCTGTTTTTATGTCAAGCCCGGCAAGAATCCAAAGATACC